>JAZUBZ010000053.1:0-51478 GCA_045638805.1 Eubacteriales bacterium | reverse complement strand
CATTGTTTTTAAATCAATATTCTTTCTGAAGATGCTTGTCAAGCCGCTATAAGCGACTTTTTATGCCGCCTACAAAACGAGTTTAATTTTTTTTTAGTTCTTGGGGAATTTCAATTTCTCCCTCACTTTTTTCAAAAGCTTTTATTTCCTGTCTGATTAAATAAAGTATCTCTCCGTTTGCCGAGCGACCATAATACTTTGATATATAGTGAAGTTTATAATGAAGTTCCGGATCAATTTCAATTCCTAAGTGCTTATTATTTTTATTTCTCATAAAAATCTCCAAACAATCTTAATATAAGTATATTTTAAGATTATTTTGTGATATAATGATGAAAGTATACTTAAATCAAGTATACAATAAATCCATTTGAGGTTATTATGAAGATTGCAATTGTTGGTTCAAGGGATGTTACCGTATCTGATATCGGCAGATATATTTCAAATGCAAGGGAAATAGTTTCGGGCGGTGCTGTTGGCGTGGATAGATGTGCTGAGGAATATGCAAAGGAAAACGGGATAAAGATCACCGTATTTCTACCTCAATATAAACTTTACGGGCGTGCGGCTCCAATCATTAGGAATAAAAAAATAGTCGATTATTCAGATAAAATAGTAGCTTTTTGGAACGGAAATTCGAAAGGTACATTGTCGGTTATAAAATATGCTCGAAAAACAGGAAAACCGTGCGATATCGTTATTTGCAGGTGAATTGTTGCGGTGTTATGATTGCCTTCAGCAGTTATGTAGTTGACTTAAAACGTGGGCATACGTAATTCATAACGATACGAAGTATCTCATAACTGTAAACTAATAACTAAAAAAACGCTGTGTGTCTGTACTTACAGACACACAGCGTTTTTTCCTCAGTTTCCGCTTCTGTCGAAGGCGTGGGCGATAAACGCCTTTGTCTTTTCGCTCTTGGGGTTTCCGAAGACCTCTTCCGGGTCTCCTTCTTCCTCGATGACGCCGTCTGCCATGTAGATTACGTGGTCAGCAACGCCACGGGCGAATTCCATTTCGTGAGTTACTACGATCATGGTGCATCCGTGACTCTTAAGTCCGCGGATTACCTTCAACACCTCACCCGTAAGCTCGGGGTCAAGGGCACTTGTAGGCTCGTCAAAGCAGAGAATGTCCGGCTCAAGAGCGAGGGCACGGGCGATAGCCACTCTCTGCTGCTGTCCGCCCGAAAGCTGACAGGGGTAAGAGTCAACCTTTTCGTCAAGTCCTACGGTGTGAAGAAGCTCACGTGCGCGCGCTTCTATCTCAGCACGACGGCATTTTAATGCTTCTTTGCGGGCAAGCCTGCCCTTTACTTCCTTTTTGATGTTCTCAGCTTCGAGAAGCTCGCAGGCGAGAGTTACGTTCTTCAGTACCGTGTACTGAGGGAACAGGTTAAAGGACTGGAACACAAGTCCGAAGTGGAGGCGTCTGCGGCGTATTTCGGCTTCCGAGGGGATCGGCTCGGATGCGTCGAATATCTTTTGACCGTCAAGTGTTACAAGTCCGTGATCGGGGTGCTCAAGGAAGTTGAGCGAACGGAGCAGGGTAGTCTTACCGCTTCCGGAGGATCCGATGATGGCAACTACATCGCCGCGTTCAAGCTCGAAGTCGATTCCTTTCAGAACTTCGACGTCGCCGAAGCTTTTATATATTCCTTTTACTTCAAGAAAACTCATTATAATCTCCGTTTAATGTAACTAATGAAACAGCTTTCTCAAGGCTAAGCTGCCTTGATTTTCACGCATTCATCCGTTGTAATAGCTCATCTTCTTCTCGATTCGTGAGAAAAGGATGGTGAGAAGCCCTACGAACAAGAGGAAGAATACTGCGGTGTAGAACAGAGGCCAGATAAGACCAGTCAGCGAGTAGTCCTCAGCGCGCATGATGATGTCGGCATAGCCGATAACGCGGGCGAGGGCTGTGTCCTTAATAAGAGTGATGATCTCGTTACCCATAGGGGGGATGATGCGCTTGATAACCTGAAACAGCACGACCTTGAAGAAGATCTGTGTCTTGGTCATGCCGAGCACCTGACCTGCCTCATACTGACCCTTGGCAATGCTTTCAATACCTCCGCGGTATATTTCGGAGAAATACGCGGCGTAGTTGATAATGAATGCGATCACAGCAGCCGTAAGACGGGAACGCATAGGAGGAATGCCGATAAGTCCCGGGCCGTAGAAAACGATGAACAAAAGGAGCATCAGCGGAGTACCGCGAACGATCCACACCAGAACGCGAACGGGTGCGCTGATGAACTTAAAGCGTGACATTGAGCCGAAGGCAATGATAAGTCCAAGCGGCAGAGCGCCGATAAGTGTCAGCGCGAAGAGAAACAGATTTTGCCCGAATGCCTCAAGCAGCTCGAGCGTTACGTTTTGGAATAACATATAATTACCGTACTTTCAAATATCTTTCCGTGGGAAGCCCATAAAACAGCCCCGGACCGACGCTGTGCCGCCTCCCCGTACAGTACGGAGGAGCTGCCCTTGGCGCCGGTCCTGCAGTATGAATTATGGAGTCTTAGAATTGACTTTTACTTAGTGATGAGAAGATCCTCAAGCTTGTACTTTTCAGCGATCTTCCCTATTGTGCCGTCAGCCATAAGCTCATCGATAGCCTTCTGGAAGTCAGCACGGAGGTCAGTGTCACCCTTGCGGAACGCGATGCCGTACTCTTCCTTAGCAAATTCGTGTTCAAGAACAACGAGGTCAGCGTAGTCGGTGCCCTCACCGATCATACCGATGGATGCAACGTAGTCGAGGATAGCGCAGTCAGCTGTACCGCTCTTAACCTCGAGAAGAGTTGTAGCCTGGCTTGCAACCTTCTTGAACTCGCTGTCTGCGAACATTGCGTCTTCTGTAGCAACGGTCTCACCTGCACTGCCTGCCTCAGCAACTACAACAGCGCCTGCAAGGTTAGCAGCTTCAGCATACTTTTCTGCGTTCTCAGCCTTAACAACGATAACCTGCTTGTTAGCCATGTAGGGATCGGAGATGCCCATAGCCTCAGCTCTCTCGGGAGTGATGGTCATACCATTCCAGATGCAGTCGATAGTGCCGGAGTTAAGTTCTGTTTCCTTAGCCTTCCAGTCGATCTTCTGGAACTTGGGAGTAAGGCCAAGCTTCTCGCAAACAGCCTCAGCAAACTCTGTCTCAAAACCTGTAAGGTTGCCGTCTGCATCAAGGTAGTTCATAGGCTCGTAGTATGTAATACCGATTACGAACTCGTCTTCACCGCAAGAGGTGAAAAGTACGCAGCAGGACATAAGCATTACTGCTGCAATGATGATGGATAAAATTTTCTTCATGATAGTCTCCTTTTGCCCGTGGGCAGATTGATTTTTGCGTGGCAGGCGTAACGTTTCATCGCTCTGCCGTTTTAATTCGCTAAAGTGTTTATATAATATCACAGACTCCCACGTTTGTCAACACCTTTTTTTCAATTTTTTCAAATTAATTAGTGATTGTTAATTGTTAAATATTGAAATGGTGGGACAGATGTGGTAAAATGAATTCATCTATGATGAATTCATAGCTAAATTGCTTCGCAGCGAATTTAGCTTTCCAGAGGTAAATGTTATGAAAAATAAACTTATAGTAATCGAGGGCGCGTGCGACGGTATCGGAAAATCCACGCAGTTTGCCCTGCTCAGACAAAAGCTTGAAGAAATGGGCGAGAGGGTGGTAAGCCACCATTTCCCCTCATACGGTACACCTCACGGCGCATCCGTTGAGGCATACCTGCGAGGCGGGTTTGGCAAGCCCGAAACGCTGTCCCCCTATTTTGTAAATTCGCTGTACGCGGTGGACAGAGCCGTTACGTACCACAGCGAGCTTAAGGCGAGAGGCGAGGCGGGAGAGGTCATCCTCCTTGACAGATACACCACCTCAAGTCTTATATATCAGTCTGCATTCATTTCGGATATTGCGGAAAAGGATGCGTTTATCGACTACGTTACCGAACTTGAATACGTGAAGCTCGGTATACCCGAGCCCGACGCGGTGATCTTCCTTGACGCGCCCTACGACGCGGCAAAGGCACTCCGCGCGGCACGTAAGGAAAACGACGGCGTTGAGCGTGACATCCACGAAACAGACGACGGCTTCATGCGCCTGGTCTACGACAGCGCACAGCACGTCTGCGACCGTCTCGGCTGGACGCGTATCCGCTGTACTGACGAGAGCGGAAACATGCGTACCCGCGAAGAAATACACGAAGACATTATGCGTTGCCTTGAAGCAAACTGAAACCCAATAAAGCCTTTTGCCGCGGCAAAAGGCTACAATAATTATTCAATATTCATTATTAATTATTAATTATTCATTTCACCGAAGGGGGGGATATGTGTGCGAAAAATCGTTTCTATATTAATTATAATCATGATGCTGGCGGTGTCGCTCGTGTCCTGCGGTGCGGGAAGCGCGGGAGATACCGATGAAAAGATCCATATCGTCTCCACAATATTCCCCGGATACGACTTTGCAAGACAGATAATCTGTGGGGTGGAAGATGAGTTTGAGATAACAATGCTTCTTCCGCCGGGAAGCGAGAGCCACGACTACGAGGCGTCCATTTCCGACCTTGCACTTGTAGAAAAGGCGTCGCTTATAATTTCTGTAGGCGGTGAGACGGACGCATGGATCGACGGCGTTATACGTGCATCGGGGGCTAAGGCGCGCGTTATAAAAATGACGGATCTTGTTCCCCTTTATCACGAGGATGACGAAGGACTTATTGAAGGTCACTCCCATGAGCATCACGAGCACGGTGAGGTGTGCGAAGAAGAACATGGTGAAGCTGACGAGCACGTATGGACAAGTCCGCGCAATGGGGCGGTGATCGCGGAAAGTATCGGGGCAGAGCTTTGTAAACTGTTCCCCGAACACTCAGAACTTTTCAACAGGAACACGGAAAACTTCCTCGCGGAGCTGAACGCCCTTGCGGACGAGATGCAGAGCGTCGTCGATGGAGGCGCGCTTGACACCCTTGTGTTTGCCGACCGCTTCCCCTTCCGATATTTGACGGAGGAATTGGGACTTCAGTATCGCGCCGCTTTTTCGGGTTGCTCGTCAACATCCGAGCCGTCTCTTTCGACAATTTACCGCATAACGGAATACGTGAAGAAAGAAAAGATCCCTGCTGTGTTGACCGTTGAGTTTTCGTCGGGCGGAGCAGCTAAGGTCATTGCAGAGGAAACGGGAGCGGAGGTACATACACTTCACTCATGTCACAATCTGTCGGTAAAGGATTTTTCCGCGGGAGTCACCTATCTTGACGTGATGCGAAATAATCTTGAGGTTTTGCGCTTTGCACTTGGCTGCGAGTAAGTTTTTTTGATAAAGGAAATATATAAAATGAAAGAAAACAATATAGCGGAGTGTCTGGACGTGACCCTCGCCTATGACGGCGCAGTGGTGCTTCAGGAGCTTTCGTTTGATATAAAAAAAGGTGAGATACTTCTCATTTCGGGTGAAAACGGAAGCGGCAAATCCACGCTCATTAAAGCAATGGTTGGACTTATAAAGCCCGTGTCGGGAAGCATAACTGTGGACGGAGGTAATCGCGTCGTGGGATATCTGCCTCAGCAGGCGTCCGTCAACAGAGAATTTCCCGCGTCAGTTTATGAGATCGTATCTCAGGGCTTCACGGGCAAGATGAAGCTTGGTATTTTCCCACCGGCGGGAATGAAGGAAGCCGCACGTCGCGCAATGGAGCTGACGGGTGTGTGGAGCCTCAGAAAAAAATGCTTCAACGAGCTGTCGGGCGGTCAACAGCAGAGGGTGCTTCTTTCCCGTGCGCTGTGCGCCAGCCGAAAGCTGCTTATCCTTGACGAGCCGTCCAACGGGCTTGACCCCGAGTCTGCCGCTCATATGTACGAAATTATAAAAAATCTCCGCGACGAGGGGATGTCTGTGGTAATGGTCAGCCATGACCTTGAAACCAGCGTTACTCTCGCTGATCGCGTGCTTCACCTTTGCTGTGACGGCGCATTTTGCTGTGACGCTGAGGAATATCACCACCGTCTCCACGACGCCCATGCAAAAAACAGCGGAGGCGTTTCTCACGAATGTAATTGCGGATGGAAAAATGATTCCGATGGGATGCAATCCCACCAAAAACCAACTACATAAAACTAAGGTATCAAAATGACTGTAACTGAAATATTATCATCCCCCTTCTTACTTGAGGTAATACTTCGTGCCACCGTGGTGGGAGTTCTTGTGTCGGTATGCGCCTCTCTTCTCGGTGTGTGCCTTGTTATGAAAAAATACTCAATGATCGGCGACGGCCTTTCCCACGTGGGATATTTTGCCCTTGCAGTAGGTGCGATAGCCGGTGTAAGTGCGGAGTATTCCATGGAGGCGGCGATACCGATCGTTATTCTTGCCGCCCTATTGATACTTAAGCTTGACGAACATCCGAAGATAAGCGGAGACGCCGCCTGTGCCATCGTAGCAACAGGCTCCGTTGCCATCGGTACCATTATTTTCGGCATCGCAGGAAGCGATACCTCCGACATCTGCTCGGGTCTTTTCGGCTCTTCCTCCGTTATCACCGTAACGGGGAAGGATATGTACCTCAGCATCGCCCTTGCCGCTGTGGTGCTCACATGGTTCGTCCTTTTCTACAGACAGATATTTACTGTCACCTTCGACAGTCAGTTTGCCACCGCATCGGGAGTAAGCGCAGGCGCGCTCCGTACCGTGCTTGCGGTGCTGACTGCCGTTACCATCGTTGTGGGCATGAAGCTGATGGGCGCTATCATGATATCCGCACTTATCGTTTTCCCCGCAATGTCTGCTTCCCGTATATGCCACAGCTTCAAGGGAGTTGTCATATTTTCCGCCGTGATCTCTGTGGTGTGTTTCATTGCCGGATTTGCTCTGGCGCTGGCCTTTTCTCTCCAAACGGGCGCGGCTGTGGTGGTAGCAGAGCTTTGTGCATTCCTCTGCGTATGCATCTTTACGCGGGTAAGAGCAGAGACACGAAAGGACACGAAAAAATGATAAAACACGACGGACATATGCATCCCAATCTTTTGAAAAAGCCTCATCAGGGACGGGAATTTATCGAGCGCGCCATAGAGCTTGGCTTTGATGAAATAGTTTTTACCGATCATATGCCGTTCTCCGTGACGGGGGACGAGCACGACCGCATTCCATTCGGTAAGGTTGGAGAATACTGCCTTGAGGTGCGCCGTCTTGCCGACGAATACGCTGACAGTATAAAACTTCTTTGCGGTATCGAAATCGACTACTATCCCGACTGCGAGAGAGAGATAGAAGAAGTCCTCTCTGCAGGAAAATTTGACGTTATCCTGGGTTCATCCCATCTTGATATAAAGGGATTTCACATACCCTTTGACAAGCTGACCCGCGGTGAATTTGCCCGTCTTGTGCTTAAAAATTACCTTGCGGCGGCAAAAAGCGGATATTTCCACGTAATGACTCACCTCGACGTGTACCGCTGGATATTTGCAGCACCCGAAAAATTCCCGCTGAAGGACGACGGTTACTCATGGCGTGAGTGCGAGGGAGTTTTACGTGAAATTTTCTCCGTGATGGAAGACGGGAACATCGCCCTTGAAATAAACGCCGCGCCTTTTTACAAGGGCTTTGGAGAGGTGGGAGCATATCCCGAGAGGGGGATCCTTGAGCTGTCCCGTGAGTATTCGCTTAAATATACCTACGGCTCAGATGCCCATTTCACCGACAAGGTGGGATATGCTTACGGAGAATTTGAGAGCTGGATGAAAAGCTTATAAGTATGGAGGGCAGGCGGTGGGGCCTGCCCCCCTTTGAATTTGCAGGGTCATCGGAAGTAAATGACGTAAAAACATATAAATAGTCAGAAATAATAGTGACATTTGATTGTTTTTAGTATATAATAAAGACATACGGACTTGCGGGATCTGTCACGTTTGCATGCTTGTTTGCCGCTGTCACCCACGTATCAATGGGATGCCAACGGTAAATAAACAAGCCGAAACATGCAGCCGCCGTATTAAAGGAAATTTATACAGCACATTGCTGGAAGGAGAAATATTATTATGGGACTTATTAAAGCAGGACTTGGAGCACTCGGCGGCGTACTTGCCGATCAGTGGAAGGAATTTTTCTATTGCGACTCACTTCCCCCCGAGGTACTTATGAGAAAGGGTGAAAAGAGGGTCAGCGGACGTTCTTCAAACACCAAGGCAAGCGACAACGTTATCTCTAACGGCTCAGGAATCGCTGTTGCAGACGGTCAGGCAATGATCATCGTTGAGCAGGGTAAAGTAGTGGAGTTTTGCGCAGAACCCGGTGAGTTTACATATGACACATCAACCGAGCCTTCGATTTTCACGGGTAATCTCGGCACAAGTATCCTTGAAACCTTCAAGACCATCGGTAAGCGTTTCACTTACGGCGGTGATACCGGTAAGGACCAGAGAATTTATTATTTTAATACAAAGGAGATCACCGGTAATAAGTTCGGAACAAAGTCTCCCATTCCCTTCCGCGTAGTTATCAATGAGCAGATGGGACTGAAGCTTTCCGTTGACGTGCGTTGTAACGGTATGTACTCCTATACCATTGCCGATCCTATGCTGTTTTACACCAACATAGCGGCAAACGTAGCATCGGAATATACACGCGACATGATCGATGAGACCTTGAAGTCAGAGATGCTCAATGCACTTCAGCCCGCTCTCGCGAAACTGTCCGCGGCAGGAATTCAGTATTACGAGATTCCCGGTAAGACCATGGAGATCCGCGATGCACTCAACGAGGTCCTCTCCCGTGAATGGGGTGAAATGCGCGGTCTTAAGATGCGCAACGTAAGCATCAATTCTCTCACTATTCCCGATGAACAGAAGAAGAAGATCACAGAGTGGGAAGAAAACGCTATGACCACCAATCCTATGATGGCAGGAAGCCGTCTTGTTGGCGCACAGGCTGACGCTATGCGTACTGCGGCGGCTAACGAGGGCGGCGCTATGCAGGGCTTTATGGGCATGGGCATGGCTATGAACGCAGGCGGAATGAATGCGGCTAACTTCTATCAGATGGGCATGGCACAGCAGCCTCAGACTACAGCGGCTCCTGCGGCAGACGGATGGAAGTGCTCCTGCGGAGCTACCGCCACCGGTAAGTTCTGCCCCGAGTGCGGCGCGAAGAAGCCCGAGCCCAAGCCGGCGGGCGGTTGGACATGTGCTTGTGGTGCTACCGCTACCGGAAAATTCTGTCCCGAATGCGGATCTCCCAAGCCTGCTGAAGCAGATGGTTGGACCTGCTCCTGCGGCGCGGTAAATAAGGGCAAGTTCTGTTCCGAATGCGGCACAAAGAAACCTGTCGGTGTTCCTCAGTATAAATGCGACAAGTGCGGATGGACTCCCGCGGATCCCACGAAGGCGCCCAAGTTCTGTCCCGAGTGCGGTGATGTATTTGACAACGGCGATATAGTTTGATGGTGAAGACATAATGTGCCATCTTAACACCGTAAACGAAAGGTCTGGTGAAAAATGTCAACTTTACAGCAATATAAATGTCCGTGCTGTGACGGAGCCATAGAGTTCGACAGCGGGACCCAGAAGATGGTCTGTCCCTACTGCGATACGGAGTTTGACGTGGAGGCGCTTGTCTCCTATGATAATGACCTTGCAGCTGTAGGCGAGGACAAAATGGATTGGGATACCGATGCGGGCGCAGAGTGGCTTCCCGGCGAGGAAGACGGACTTAGAATTTACATATGTAACACCTGCGGAGGTGAGATCGTGGGGGACGAGACGCTGGCGGCAACTGCGTGTCCTTTCTGTGACAGCCCCGTGGTTATGAAAAGTCAGTTCAAGGGTGAGCTGAAACCCGATTTTGTGATCCCCTTCAAATTGGATAAAAATGCGGCTAAGGAAGCTCTCAGACGTCACTGCGAGGGTAAGAAACTTCTGCCGAAGATATTTAAGGATCAGAACCATATTGATGAGATCAAAGGCGTATACGTACCTGTGTGGCTCTTTGACACAAAAGCGAATGCCAAGATTCGTTATAAAGCGACCAAGAGCAGGATCTGGGAAGACAGTGATTATGTATATACGCAGACTTCTCATTACTCAGTGTTCCGTTCGGGAAACCTTGCGTTTGAGCGTGTTCCCGTTGACGGTTCTACCAAAATGGACGATGCTCTGATGGAATCCATTGAACCCTTCGATTTCAAGGACGCGGTGGATTTTCAGACAGCATATCTGTCGGGATATCTTGCTGACAAATATGACGTAAGCTCTGAGGAAAGCATTGCGCGTGCAAACGAGCGTATCAAGATCAGCACGTCTGACACATTTATGTCAACCGTAGATGGGTATGATACCGTACTTCCCGATGCGTCCATGATCGAGCTTGAGGACGGCGCGGCTAAATATGCGCTGTATCCGGTATGGGTATTGAATACGTCGTGGAACGGAAAGAAATATACTTTCGCCATGAACGGGCAGACGGGAAAGTTTGTCGGCGATCTTCCTTTGGACAAGGGTGCCTATAAGAGATGGCTGTTCGGTATAGCCGGGGCTGTCGGCGCGGGTTGGTTCGTGCTGTCGTATCTGATGTGGTTGCTGTTTATGTAAGGGGGATGGGAAAATGAAAAAATATTTACTTGTACTTCTTGCATTGACACTCATTTTTGTTATGGCGGCGCATCCGGCGTTTGCTTCAAACAACGATCATAATCTGATCGACGGCGCGGGACTTCTGACCGAAGAAGAGGGCGCAGAAATAGAAAGCAGACTTGACGAAGTCAGTGAAAAATACGATTATGACGTTGCGATAATAACCGTCGAGACCATGCCCCCCAACGCAGACCCTGCGGCTCAGGCGGAGATCATGTTTGATACGTACGGCTTCGGAGTCGGCAACAACGGCGGTGTTCTTCTCTTTATCGCAATGGAAACACGAGACGTTGTTGTGTTTTACGACAGCGTTCTGAACGTAGATATTGCTGAATCCATCAGAGAATCAGTAACTCCGTATCTTTCCGACGGAGAATACGCAGAAGCTTTTGACTGGTTCATATATGATTGTGATTACTATATCAACGGTGAGGTGAACGGATATCCCTTTGAGTTTTTCGGCACTCTCGTTATATCTGCTGTTATAGGATTTATAGTGGCTTTCATTGCTACTGCGGTGATGAAAGGACAGCTGAAGAGCGTATCGTTCCGTAGAGCAGCGGAAAACTACGTGGCGAAAGGCAGTTTTGCCCTAACGGAAGCGAGAGATTCTTTCCTATACTCTACTCTGACGAAGAGAGAAAAACCGAAGGATAACGGTAAATCTTCATCCTCCTCGTCTTCCTCGTCCGGCTCAAGAGGAAGCAGCAGCGGTAAATTCTGACTTAAATGACAAAGGGGCTGTTGCATTTAGCGCCGAACAAAAGCCGCAGGTCAAATATTGGTTCAAAATAAGCAAAAAATTATAGCTAATTGCCTTTGAAGTGGAAATCCACCGAGAAATTTCGGTGGATTTCTCCATTTTATGCGTCTTTTTTAGCCGCGATTTTACTCTCTACCGTACTGAGTACGCCGACGAGAATAAAATCACGTCTTCTGCATCTAAATGCGACAACCCCTTTTTTGGCAAAACTTACAAATAAAATTTAAATTTCCCCTTGACAAATCAAAAGAATCGGTTTATAATATAGCAGGAGTTAGCAGAGGCTAATTGATTTTTAACATGGTCAGTTAGCAGAGGCTAATCAAAGCAGGTGTCCATGAAAGGGAGTGTTACGGTATGAATTTGAACAGTGCTGAACTTAGAAGAGAATATATCATCAAGTCCATTGAAACCGATGACGAAGAGCTTGATGCGTTCCTTTTCTCTCTCGGATGTTACGTGGGTGAGCCTGTAACCGTAGTTTCACGCAGAAAAAAGACATGCGTGATATCTCTGAAGGACGCAAGATACAGCATTGACAGCGCGCTTGCAGAGGCGATAGTTGTTTGATAAGACAACTTGTTCGCCTTTTTAAAAGAAACTAAGTTAGCATAGACTAACCACCATTTCTTCAGTAAATTGTCGTGGCATAAATGTATAAATCAACAACGCAAGGAGTTTACAGGAATGAGAATAGCTTTAGCAGGAAATCCCAACAGCGGTAAGACCACCATGTTCAATGCGCTCACCGGATCTAACGAGAAGGTCGGCAACTGGGCAGGTGTTACCGTTGATAAAAAGGAGCATCCCATCAAAAAGGTGTATGCGGGCGAGGCACAGCTTATCGCAGTTGACCTTCCCGGTGCTTACTCTATGTCTCCGTTTACAACAGAGGAGAGCGTGACAAGCTCATACGTTAAAAACGAGGAGCCTGACGTTATCATAAATATCGTGGATGCGGATAACCTGAGCCGCAGCCTTTTCTTCACAACTCAGCTTCTCGAGCTTGGTATTCCCGTAGTGGTAGCGCTCAACAAGAGCGATATCGGGAAGAAAAAGGGAAACAAGATAGACGCGGATGTTCTTTCCGCAAAGCTTGGTTGTCCCGTTATAAAGACGGTCTCCACGTCTGCAGATGGACTTAAGACCCTCGTTAAGGCGGCTGTTTCACGCGTTGGAACAGAGCAGAGCGCGCCTTACGTTCAGGAGGGAGTTGATCTTACCGATAAAGCGCAGGTAACTGAGGCTGACCGTCGCCGCTTTGATTTTGTAAACAAGATCGTAGGTGAGGTGGAGACACGTAAAACCCTTACAAAAGACTTTAATATAGGTGACAAGATCGACGAGATACTCACAAGTAAATGGTTTGGCATTCCGATCTTTGCCGTAGTTATGTTCCTTGTTTTCTACATTTCCCAGAGTACTATCGGCGCGTGGATTGCAGAGGGATATGAATTTGAAAGCGGAAAGACTATCCCCGGTCTTGTAACCCTCCTTGAAATGTTCCAGGGATGGGTAGGCGGACTTCTTGAGGGCGCAAATCCCCTTCTTACCGCTATCCTTGTTGACGGTGTGATCGGCGGTGTGGTTGCCGTTGTAGGATTCCTGCCTCTCGTTATGGTTATGTACTTCCTCATCGCTCTTCTTGAGGACTGCGGATATATGTCCCGTGCGGCAGTTGTCCTTGATCCTATCTTCAAGAAGGTAGGTCTTTCCGGTAAGTCCGTCATCCCCTTTGTAATTACCGTAGGATGTGCTGTTCCCGGCGTCATGGCAAGCCGTACCATCAGAAACGAGCGGGAGAGAAGAGCTACCGCTATGCTTGCTCCCTTCATGCCCTGCGGAGCAAAGATTCCCGTTATCTCTCTCTTTGCGGGAGCGTTCTTCGAAAACGCGTGGTGGGTAAGCGCACTTATGTACTTTGCAGGCATTGCCATCATCTTCCTCGGCGCACTTCTCATCAATCTTATCACCGGCTACAAGACAAAAAAATCGTACTTTATTATAGAGCTTCCCGAATACAGAGTACCCTCCTTCAGAGGAGCGTTTAAGTCAATGTGCAGCCGCGGCTGGGCCTACATAGTAAAGGCGGCTACCATTATCCTTCTCTGCAATATGGCAGTACAGCTGATGCAGAGCTTCACATGGAGCTTCACCGTTGCTGAAAGCACGGACGCTTCCATCCTTGCGTCAATTGCGTCTCCCTTTGCGTATCTGCTTGTTCCCGTCGTCGGCGTGCTTTCATGGCAGCTTGCGGCAGCGGCTATCACAGGATTTATCGCCAAGGAAAACGTTGTAGGTACACTTGCAGTGTGCTTCGTGGGACTTGATAACCTTATCGATACAGAGGAGCTTGCGCTTATGGAAGGCTCGGGAGCTGAGGTTGCGGGTATTATTGCGATCACAAAGGTTGCGGCACTTGCATACCTGATGTTCAATCTGTTTACACCTCCCTGCTTTGCGGCTATCGGCGCAATGAACGCAGAAATGAAGAGTGCAAAGTGGCTCTGGGGCGGTATAGGACTTCAGCTTGCCGTTGGTTATACGGTATCGTACCTTGTTTATACCATCGGTACTCTTATCGCAGGCGGTGCGCTTAACGTGGGCGCGGCTGTAGGCGGAGCTGTTGCAATTGCGGCTATGGTTGCCGTAATTGTCGGCTTGATAATCAAAAACGGCAAAAAGGTCGGTGTAAAGTAAGCATTTATACATAACGGTCGGAAGGAGGACAGCGGTTCATGGAAAACGTAATTATTGTATTGATATTGGCGGCTATCGCGGCGGGCATCATAACGTATCTTGTCCGTGCGAAAAAGAGGGGCGAAAAATGTGTCGGCTGTCCTTACGCCAAGCAGTGCGGGATAAATAAGTGCTCCTGCAGATCGGTACACAGTGACAAATAAACAGTAAACAACGCTTGCTAAGACGCAGGCGTTTTTTTCAATGCATTATTTCTTGCAGATGTAATATAGATTGACGTGTGAACGAAAAATATATTATCTAACGGTAAATTGCGGTAAGTTACCTCCTCTACGTAAAAAATCCCCTTGAATTTCATTGACAAAACGGGTTAAATATAGTATAATTAATTATGTATATCATGGTGAATTATAGCTTTGCGTAAGAAAGCCGTAATTTCGAAAGGACATGAAAATGATAAGAAGTATGACTGCATTCGGCAGACACCGTGGTCTTTGTCCGAGTGGCGACCGTGACATCACGGCAGAGATAAAAAGCGTAAACAACCGCTTCCTCGACTGTAACGTAAAGCTCCCCCGCTCCTACGGTTACCTTGAGGAAAAGGTAAAATCATATATTTCCGAACGCGGTATTACCCGCGGTAAGGTAGACGTCTATATCGGTATCGACGTTATCGAGGAGACGGGTGTGGAAGTGTCTCTTGACCGCGCCGCCGCCGAATCCTATATCGCGTCCCTCAGAGCGCTGAGAGACGAGTTCGGTCTTACCGACGATATTTCCGTAATGTCCGTAGCACAGAACCGTGACCTTTTCCGTACTAAGCGTCCCGAGGAGGATGTTGAGCGTGACTGGGCAGACGTAAAGAGTATCCTTTCCGTTGCCATCGACTCATTCATCGAGGCAAGAGAAAGAGAGGGCGCCGCCCTCGGCCGCGATATCGAGCAGAAGATAGAGAACATCAAGGTGTGGGCAGGACAGATCGGAGAGATATCCGAGCGTAACATTGAGACCTACCCCGCAAAGCTTACCGCCCGTATAAAGCAGCTTCTCGACGACTTTGACGTTGAGGTGGCTGAGCAGCGCATCCTCACGGAGGCGGCTGTTTTCGCGGACAAGGCTTCCATCGACGAGGAGCTTGTTCGCCTTGCCACACATTTTGAAAGTTTCCGCGAGATACTGAACTCTAAGGAAAACTCAGGCAGAAAGCTTGACTTCCTCCTTCAGGAGATAAACCGCGAGACTAACACCATCGCATCCAAGTCGGGAGACATTGAGATCGCCCGCATCGCGGTGGACATCAAGGCTGAGATCGAGAAGATCCGCGAGCAGATACAGAACATTGAGTAAAGCACAGGTGAAGTATGAGATTCGTTAACGTTGGATTTAACAATATGCTGAACGCAGACCGCGTTGTAGCTCTCGTTTCCTCCGATGCCGCTCCCTCCAAGCGTCTCATTCAGGACGCAAAGGACTCGGGACGGGCGGTGGACTGCACCTGCGGCAGAAAAACGAGATGCGTTATCATCACCGACAGCGATCACGTTATCCTCTCCGCCCTTCAGGCAGAGACGGTAGCCGGCAGACTTAACGGTGTGGATGGGGACGATGATTCCCGCGAACTTGCAGAATAGGGGGCACACATGAAAAAAGGACTTATTTTCGTAATATCAGGCCCCGCCGGAAGCGGCAAGGGGACTGTAGTCAAGCTCCTTCGCGAGATGGTACCCGATCTTGGATTTTCCGTGTCGGCGACAACCCGCGCACCCAGACCCGGTGAGGTGGACGGTGTAAACTACTACTTCATGGACAGAGAGAAGTTTAAGTCTCTGCTTGAGAGTGGCATGATACTTGAGCACACCGAATACTGCGGTAACTTCTACGGCACGCTTAAGAGCGAGGCTGAGAGAGTACTTTCCGAGGGACGTGACATCATCCTCGAGATCGAGGTGGAAGGCGCCCTTCAGGTGAAGCGCCTTATGCCTGACGAGTGCGTTACTGTAATGCTGATAGCTCCCGACAGAGCGGAGCTTGAGCGCCGTCTCCGCGGACGCGGTACGGAAACGGACGACGTCATAAAGAGCCGCCTTGAAAGAGCTGTTACCGAGGTGGGCTTGGCAGAAAACTACGACTACGTTGTAGTCAACGAAACCGACCACTCAGACGAGTGTGCATCTCAGATAAAGAGCATCATCACAGCGGAGCATTCCCGCTATTCTATGATGAAGAGTACTGTAGAAAACTACTCTGCAGAATAATAGGCCAGTCAATACATAATAATTAAAATATATAATGAAATCCGCCGTCGGCGGAGAATGGAGAAGAATATGGTAAAGCCTTCACTTTCAAGCCTTATGGAAAAGGAAAACGTAAACCGTTACGCACTTGTAGTAGCTACTGCTAAGGCTGCAAGACAGATCACAGACGATTACATCAACCAGAGAGAATACTACGAAAAGAACAGCGGCAAGGATTCCGACAAGAACGTGTCCGGTGTCGTTAAGCCTCAGTACAGAGACGAAAAGGCTGTAAAGAACGCCATCGACGAGATCTACAATGACGAATACCGCATAATCAAGTCTACTCTTCCCGCAGGTATGGGCAGAGAGGACGCCTGTGTTGCGGCAGAAGCTGAGACCGTAGCAGACGAGGCTTCCGAAGAGACCCTTTGATCATATAAGAAAACGAAGTCTTCTCGCAGAGCTTAGCTTGTGAGAAGGCTTTGTAAAATACAGTAAAATACATGAAAGGACGGAATCTTACAATATGAAAGACATCGCAAGCGTGTATATTCTGGAATCCCCCTATAAGATAGACCGACCGTACAGCTACTATATTCCGTCCGACATGAGGGAGACGGCGGTGCCCGGCGCCATTGTACAGGTACCCTTTGGAAACGGTAACCGAAGAATGACGGCTGTCATCTGCGAGCTTACAGGCTCGTCCGAGGCTGATGAACTGAAGCCCATCACGTCAGTTATCTCTCCCGAGCCGTATCTTACGTCCGAGGCGCTGAGACTGTGCGCCTTTCTGAAGGAGCACACACTTTGTACCTTCGGCGAGGCGGTGAGATGTGTGCTTCCGTCAGCCGCAATTTCCAAAATAACTGAATATTATTCCTTGTCTCACGATATCGACGAGGCTCGCTGCGAAAAGCAGGTAGCCTCAATGGGAGAAAAGGCAGTGTTCATCTACACCGAGCTTCGGGGACGGGGGAAAGTGACGGGCGAGAGTCTACGCTCGAAATACGGTGGGGAGACCCCCGCAATTCTTGCACGGATGATAAAAAACGGCATCGTCATCAAAACGGGCGAGGTCAAAAGAGGCGGCACCAACGTAAAGGTTGAGCTGACCGTCACCCCGACAGAGGGAACTGCAGAAGTTCCCGCTCTCCGAAGCGACAGACAGAAGGCTGTCCTTGAAACGGTTATTTCTTCACCCGGAATAACGCTGTCTGAGCTTTGCGAAAAGCTGTCCCTTGAAAGGTCGGTAGTCAAAACGGCTCTTTCCGCCCTTGAAAAAAAAGGACTCATAACGCTTAGCACCCATGACGTTTACAGAGACAGCCTTAACGTAACAAATGCGGAGGCATCAAGCTACAGCGGAAGATTTACCTTGTCGGACGAGCAATCTGCAGCGCTCGAAAAACTATATGAGCTGTACGCGGACAACGCACCGTCAGCGGCACTTTTACACGGCGTCACGGGTTCGGGTAAGACTAACGTAATGCTTAAGCTGATCGACCGAGTCCTTGCGGACGGACGCGGCGTTATCATGCTGGTTCCCGAGATCGCGCTGACTCCCCAGACGGTGGCGCGCTTCGTTGCCCTCTTCGGAGACAGGATCGCCCTTATCCATTCAGCGCTGTCTGCCGGTGAAAGGTTTGACGCATGGCGCCGTATCAAAGACGGATCAGCCGACGTTGTTATCGGTACACGCTCTGCAGTGTTTGCCCCCGTTAAAAACTTAGGACTTATAATAATAGACGAAGAGCACGAGCATACCTATAAATCTGACACAGATCCCAAATATCTTGCCCATGACGTGGCAAGTTACCGATGCGGCGAGAGCGGAGCCACTATGGTACTCGCCTCTGCCACCCCCTCGGTGACAAGCTACCATAAGGCGGTAAGCGGAAAATATACTCTCGTTGAGCTTAAGGGACGCTATGGAAATGCAAAACTGCCTCAGGTGGAACTTTCAGACATGAGAGTTGAGCTGAAAAGCGGAAACAATACTCCCTTCAGCCGAGCGCTGATCGGAAGAATGGGCGAACAGCTGACGCAGGGTAAGCAGACTATACTGTTCCTTAACCGTCGCGGTTATAACAGCGTTATCTCATGCAGAAGCTGCGGTGAGGCTGTAAAATGCCCCCATTGCTCGGTGACCATGACATACCACATAAAAAAGGGATGCCGTCTGCCCCGCGATAACGAACTTGGAGCAGGATACCTTGAAGTGAGAAAAAACAGCGGATATCTGCACTGCCACATGTGTGGCTACAGAAGTCAGGTGCCTGAAGTGTGTCCCGACTGTGCTTCTCCCCATTTCATGTTTGCGGGATGCGGAACACAGCTTGCGGAAAACGAGCTTTTAAAACTGTTCCCTACGGCAAGGGTTGCGCGTATGGATCACGATACTACTCAGGAAAAACAGTCTCACGGCGAGTTGCTTGATTCATTCCGCAGAGGAGACGCTGATATACTTCTGGGTACACAGATGGTAACGAAGGGACACGATTTTCCGAACGTTACCACGGTGGGTGTGCTGAACGCGGACTCATCCATGTTTCTTGACGACTACCGTGCAAACGAACGCACCTTCTCTATGCTGACACAGGTGATCGGCAGAGCGGGCAGAGCTGATGCTGAGGGTGTTTCCGTGATACAAAGCTTTAATCCCCAAAGCGACGTTATCTCTCTTGCCGCAAGGCAGGACTACAAGGCGTTCTTTGAGCGGGAGATACGCATCCGCCGACAGTTGACCTTCCCGCCATTCTGCGATATCGCGGTGATAACGCTGTCCTCAGCCGATGAGCTTCTTCTCACCCGTACCGCCGCCAGAATGGGCGAGCGCATCAGAGAATACATACGTGAGGAATTCACCGACGTTAAGGCGATAATCTACGGCCCCTTTGAAGCACCCGTGTATAAGGTGCAGAACGTGTGCCGAATGAGATTTGTCATGAAATGCCGACTTACAAAGCGAACCCGCACATTTATATCGTCCCTGCTGTGCGATTTTTCAGGTATGAGTAAATCTAATTCAGCGAGAAGCTCATCCGTGAGAGTAACGGCGGACTTAAATCCCACGACTATATAAAACGAAAGGAAACGAATTAATATGGCACTTTTGAATATAATAAAAAAGGGAGACGACACACTTCGCAAGGTATGCCGTCCTGTTGATAAGATTACACCCAGAATACTCACTCTCCTTGATGACATGAGAGATACTCTCATCGACTCCGAGGGGGTAGGCCTTGCCGCGCCTCAGATAGGAATCCTCAGACGTATCGCCCTTGTTATCGACACAAACGATAACGATAAGATGTACGAGCTCATCAATCCCGAGATCATCGAGAGAGAGGGTGAGCAGGAGGAGATGGAGGGCTGCCTCTCCGTTCCCGGTGAGTGGGCAGTTACACACCGCCCCATGAAGGTCACCGTTCGCGCTATGGACAGAGATGGTAACACCTTTACAGTCAGCGGCGAGGGCCTTACCGCAAGATGCTTCTGCCATGAGATCGACCATCTTGACGGCAAGCTCTTCATTGACGAGGCGGTACACGTCCTCACAAAGGAAGAGATCGCCGAGCTCTTCGACGAAGAGTAATAGCTCTTGAAAGGAATGTTCACAATGAAAATACTTTTCATGGGTACGCCCGATTTCGCACGTGAGTGTCTCCGTGCGGTACACGCAAACAAAAACGCGGAGATCGTCGGCGTTGTAACTCAGCCTGACAAGCCTAAGGGACGCGGAATGAAAATGATCCCCCCTCCGGTAAAGGTCTACGCTGAGGAAAATTCTCTTCCCGTATATCAGCCCACAACCCTTAAGGACGGCGCATTCGAGGATGAGCTCAGGCGTCTTGACCCCGACATGATAATCGTTGCGGCATACGGAAAGATCCTTCCCCCATACGTTATCGACTATCCGAAATTCGGATGTATAAACGCACACGCATCCATACTCCCACGTCACCGCGGTGCGGCACCCATCAACCGCGCTATCATGGAGGGTGACAAGATAACAGGTGTTACCGCCATGTACATGGATTACGGTCTTGACACGGGCGATATGATCATCACCCTTACCACCCCCATCACGGAGGATGACGACCTTGAGTCTCTCCACGACAGACTTGCCGTGCTTGGAGGCGAGGCAATGTCACGTGTTGTGGACTTGGCCTGCGAGGGTACACTTCCCCGTACACCTCAGCCCGAGGAAGGTGCGACCTATGCGGCAAAGATCACCAAGGACGATGCTATGCTTGATTTCAGTCACACGGCTGACGAGCTTTGCTGTCAGATACGCGGACTTTTCGGCGGCGGAATCACTCATACCCCCGACGGAAAGCTTCTTAAGATCACCTCCGCACACAAGGGTGACGCATGTCCCACTTGTGAATGCGGTACCGTTCTTTCCACCGATAACGGAGAGATCACCGTTTCCTGCTGTGACGGAAGCATCTGCTTTACGGGAGTTATCCCCGAGGGTAAGGGACGCATGAGCGCCGCTGATTATATCAGAGGAAGAAAGATCGCTAAAGGCGACCATTTGGAATAAGGTGCGCGAGAAGTATTCGTACACCATTCTAATATAAATAATTTTCGCTCAGCGAAAATTTTCCGAAATTATTCACTATTCACTATTCATCATTCATTATTCACTTTTTATATTCCCCTCCCGGAGGTAAATATGTTTTATTACGGCTACGATTTGACATACCTCATTTTCGTCCTTCCCGCAATGCTTATCGCAATGTGGGCGCAGATGAATGTTACGTCAACCTTTAAAAAATATTCCAAAACTCCGTCCGACAGAGGCCTTACAGGTCGCGACGCTGCAAGACGAATTCTCGACGGCGCAGGCCTTCACCACGTTCAGGTAGTCCCCACCGAAGGTGAGCTTACCGACCACTTTGACCCGAAGGAAAACGTTATCCGTCTCAGTACGCCCGTTTATAACGTGGCATCCGCCGCGGCTGTCGGCGTTGCCGCACACGAAGCGGGACACGCGATACAGCACGCTACGGGATATTTCCCCATCAAGCTGAGAATGGCGGTCATTCCCGTTGCAAACATCGGCTCAAAGCTTGCCATGCCGCTGGTTATTCTCGGACTTCTTCTGTCCTTCCCACCTGTGGCATATGCGGGAATCATATTCTTCTGTGCCGCAGTTTTCTTCCAGCTTGTGACACTCCCAGTTGAGTTCAACGCAAGCGGCCGCGCTATGGCGCTGATGAAGGAGGGCTATATGCAGGGAGATGAGGGACTCAAAGCATCCCGTAAGGTACTTACAGCAGCCGCCCTTACCTACGTTGCGGCACTTTTCGTATCCCTCATGAATTTACTCAGACTTATTCTTATAGTAAACCGCAGAAGCCGCAGATAGTTTTTTAGCTACAGCCTGGCTGAATGGAGATTATTATGTCAGACAAGATCACCGATCCACGCGCCCTTGCCCACTCGTCCCTTATGGCGATAATGAAGCAGGGCAGATATTCCAATATTGAAATAGACGCCGCGATAAAAAACGCAGACGGACTATCGTCTGCAGACCGCGGACTTTACACAAGACTTGTATACGGCGTGATCGAAAGGCGTATTACACTTGATCATATAATAGCGCAGTATTCTTCCCGTAAGCTGAAGGATATCGATCCCCCCGCGCTTACAGCTCTCCGTCTCGGCTTTTATCAGCTTCTTTATACCGACCGCATTCCCGACTTTGCGGCTGTGTCTGCCACCGTAAGCACAGCGCCTTCCCGCGCCCGCGGCTTTGTAAATGCAACTCTCCGTTCGTTTCTCAGAGCGGGGAAAAAATATACCGTTCCAACGGAGGACACTCCCGAGGCAATGTCTGTGGCATATTCAACCTCCCCCGATATATGCCGTGTGCTGATAGACTCATACGGGGCCGAGTGTACCCGTGAGATACTTGATGCATTCTTCCGCACAGACAGAGTATGCCTGAGAGTGAATACCCTCAAAACTACGACCGAGGACGTCTTGAATATGCTTGAAGACGCTACCCTCGGCAGATATATGGACACCACCGTGTGTGTACCCGCGGTATCACAGGCGGTTCGTGACGGAATTGATGCGGGCCTCTGGTTCGTGCAGGACGAGGCATCCCGTATATGTACGTCTGTACTGGGAGCAAGACCGTGCGACGTTATCGCCGACACCTGCTCCGCCCCGGGCGGAAAGAGCTTTTCCGCCGCGATTGACGGTAAGGGCGAGGCGGAAATACACTCCTTCGACCTTCACGCAAATAAGCTCTCCCTTATCAACGCTACCGCAAAAAAGCTGGGGCTTTCATGCATCACCACCGAACAGCGTGACGCGCGTGTGCCCAAAGACGAGCTTGTGGACAAATGCGACAAGGTGCTGTGCGACGCGCCCTGCTCAGGCTTCGGTGTGCTTGCCAAAAAGCCGGACATCCGCTATAAGGACGGGGATTCCGTAGGAAAGCTTCCAGAGGTTCAGTATGCGGTGCTTTGCGGTGCGTCAAAGTACGTGAAGCGCGGAGGCGTACTCGTTTATTCTACCTGTACACTTAATAAAAAGGAAAATGAGGATGTAGTCCGTCGGTTCCTTGAAACAAACGATGATTTTTCTGCTGTAGATTTTGAAATCTCCTCGCTGAGCGGTGAGTACCCCTCGCTGAAGTCTGAGGACGGAATGCTGACCCTCATGCCCCACGTAGCGGGTACAGACGGCTTCTTTATAGCAAAAATGGTACGCAAGGCATAAATTTTGAAATGTTTCGGGACACGTCCCCGATGGAGAATACATATGGAAATAAGACCCGATATAATGTCAATGACCCTTCCCGAGCTTGGTGAGTTTGTGAAAAGCTTAGGTGAGCCTGCATTCCGCGCAAAACAGCTTTTTTCGTGGATGCATAAGGGTACTCCCATAGACGAGATGACCAATCTCTCAAAGGTGTTCAGAGAAAAGCTGAAAGAAGCGGCTGATTATCGCCTGCCTACTATCGAAAAGAAGTTCACCTCAAAGCTTGACGGTACGGTGAAGTATCTCTTTGCGCTGAATGACGGCGAGTGTGTGGAAAGCGTACTTATGAAGTACGAGCACGGCAATACAATCTGTGTTTCCTCTCAGGCGGGATGCCGTATGGGATGTAAGTTCTGCGCGTCTACTCTTGCGGGACGTGTGCGCGACCTTACCCCCTCGGAGATCCTCGGTCAGGTGGCTGTTGCCGCCCGTGACTCGGGTGAGAGGATACACGGTATCGTTATGATGGGTATCGGCGAGCCGCTCGACAACTACGACAACGTTATAAAATTCCTTCGTCTCGTGGGAGACGAAAACGGACTTTGCATAGGCATGCGCCACATATCCCTTTCCACCTGCGGAATCGTGCCCGGTATTATCCGTCTTGCCGACGAGGGTATCCCCGTGACTCTTTCCGTGTCTCTCCACGCATACGATAATGAAAAGCGTAAGACGATCATGCCCATAGCAAGAAAGTACCACATTGACGAGCTTCTCTCCGCGTGTAAATATTACTTCAATAAAACGGGCAGACGAGTGTCTTTTGAGTATACACTCATTTCGGGCAAGAATGACTCCATGGAGGATGCCGCCGGTCTTGCCGCACTCCTGAAGCGAGGCATGGGCGTGCCCTGCCACGTAAACCTTATAATGCTCAACGAGGTGGACGAAACGGGTCTGCAGACCGTTGACAGAAAGAGCGCCCACCGCTTTGAGGCGGAACTTGCGCGTCTCGGGCAGAATGCAACGGTCCGTCGCCGTCTCGGCAGTGACATCGACGCTTCCTGCGGACAGCTTAGACTTTCAAGAAATAGAGCAAAAGAGTAAAAGGTACGTGTTACACACGTCGGGGCGGTCAATAAAACTCTAAAACGAACGTCTCGAACAAACCGTACGACTAAATCAACCTCCCATTTGAATCTGTGGAATTTGAATAAATTATTTCGATATGTTAAATTTATGCAAATTTCGCTTTACAATATATGAATTTTAAGTTATAATGATTATAAGCGGTGTTTTATCTGAAAAATGCCGTGAAGAGAGCATTTTGGAAACTGATACAGCGGGTATCCCGCTGTAACGAGGTGAAGTTATGTTTTTTTACGGAACAACAGACATCGGTAAAAAGCGTGTCGTAAATCAGGATAATTTCAGGATCAAGGAATATTCCGATGACGTCACCGTTGCAGTTGTCTGCGACGGAATGGGCGGTGCCAAAGGCGGCGGGGTCGCCAGCTCACTTGCGGTATCCGCATTTATCGGTAAGCTTGACGAGTCTGCCGACGTTTTGACACAGCGACACTCCGATGAGAATGCAGACGAGTTGATATCCGACGTGCTGATCGGCGCGGTAGAGTGCGCAAACACAGCAGTGTTTACGTCATCGAATACTTCGTCAGAGCTTACCGGTATGGGAACCACACTTGTGTGTGCCCTTGTGACCCCTAAGAGGGTCTACGCCGTAAACGTTGGCGACAGCCGTATGTATACTTGCAATAAAGATGCAATATCACAGATCACAAAGGATCACTCATACGTACAGTACCTTGTGGATATAGGCAAGCTTTCTCCCAAGAAGGCGAAAAAATCAAACCAGAGAAACATAATTACCCGAGCGGTAGGTACGGAGGTTGACGTTGAAGCCGACCTTTATACCCTTGCCCGTACGGAAAGCGACAAGCAGTCGTTTATACTGCTTTGCTCCGACGGACTTACGAACCTTGTGGAGCCTCGCGAGATACTTGCGGGACTGAAGATCCATGGAAACGTAAGTGCCGACGCACTTAAGAAGGCGGCGACCCGTTTCGTTTCCCTCGCGAACGAGCGAGGCGGAAGCGACAACATTACTGTCGTTATTCTCGCGTATTAAGTAATACCCATACCATCAGGCGTAAAATACTTGGAGTAAAGGAACATTATGGATAACTACGAAAAATATATCGGCCACGTGTTCGATAACAGATACAGAATAGATGCCCTCATCGGTGTGGGCGGTATGGCTGTGGTATACAAGGCGGTGGACCTTCTCATGCGCCGTATCGTTGCAGTCAAGATACTTCGCGATGACATCTCTGCGGACGATGCGTCGGTGAAGCGCTTTATCAACGAATCAAAAGCCGTTGCTATGCTTTCACACCCCAATATCGTAAATATCTACGACGTTTCGGTAAGGGACAACGTAAAGTATATTGTAATGGAATATATCGAGGGTATTACCCTCAAAAACTATATAAACAGACGTGAGGTGCTGGGCTTTAAAGAGACCCTCAGCTACACGATGCAGATACTCCGCGCACTTGACCACGCTCACAAGAAGGGCATCGTTCACCGCGACATCAAGCCGCAGAACATCATGCTCCTTCGCGACGGCGTTATCAAGGTGATGGACTTCGGCATTGCGAAGCTTCCCAATGCCGACACCGTTACCATGACCGATAAGGCTATCGGTACAGTTTATTATATCAGCCCCGAGCAGGCAAGCGGCGGCACCATTGACGCCAGAAGCGACCTTTATTCTCTCGGTGTGCTCATGTATGAGATGACCACGGGACGCTTGCCCTTCGATGCGGAGTCCCCCGTATCAGTTGCGCTGATGCAGGTGAACGAGACACCGGAAAATCCTCGCAGCATCAATCCCAAGATCCCTGCGGGACTTGAGCAGATCATTATGCGCGCTATGGAAAAATCTCCCGCGGAGCGTTACCAGAGTGCAGAGGCAATGCTTGACTGCCTCGAAAAATTAAAGGAGAACCCCGCCATCGTCTTCAAACCGAAAGCATCGGAGAAGATCAAACGTTTTTTTACAAGTGGGCGCCCGCTCGGAAACGTAAGTAAGTCAATGTTTCCGATAATACTCGGAGTATTCGTACCGTTTCTCATTACCTTCTGCATACTCGGCGTATATCTGTTCACAAACGTGTTTGCAGACAGCTCCATCAAGGATTACGAAACGGTAGAGGTTCAGAACTTTGTGGGTGCCGTGTATACTTCTGAACTGGAAGAATGGTTTTCCACGTCCGATTATTACAGACTTTCCTCTGTGGAGTATCAGTATAGCGAGGATGTTTCTCTTGGCGAGATCATCGGTCAGTACCCGGCGGCGGGAGAAATGAAAAAGGTCCTCAAGGATAAGCAGTTCTGTAACGTTAAGCTTGTGCTTAGCGGCGGACGCGAAAAAGTCACCGTCAAGGATTATCTTATGAGCGACTACCGACTGGTAGTGTCCGAGCTTAACCGCATGAAGGTCAAATGTACCGTTGTAAAGCAGCCGAGCATAGTTCAGGAATACGGAAGTGTGCTTCGCACCGATCCGCCTGCGGGAACCACCATCAATATCGGTGAGACTGTTGAGATATACGTCAGCCGCGGCGCGGGAGAAAAGGATCTTTTAATGCCCGATTTCACCGACAAGAGCGAGGGGGACGTACTGATTGAGATGGTACAGAACAAGCTTCGCGTAGGTAAGGTGACCTTTGAAAAATCCGACAAAAAGGCCGGACTTATTTTGTCCCAAAGCATAGAACCTGGAACTCCCGTTTATTACTATACCGTAGTTGACTTTGTAGTCAGCGGTGGCAAGACATACGGAGAAGTTGAAACTACAGCGGAATCTACCACTGCGGAATCAGAATCGGCGTCGGAAAGTGCGTCGGTATCGGCATCCGAAAGCAAGACTGAGGAACCGTCCGAGACTACGACAGCCACCAGCGACACAGCGTCAGAATCCGTAAGCGCCGAGCCGTCCGAATCTCTGCAGACCGAGGAACCGTCCGAAGTGCAGTCGGATGAACCGAAGCCGACGGACGATACGAGCGGAGAAGTGCCGGATAACTCCGACAGCACACCGCAGTCCGATACTGCGGCAAGCTCCGACACAAACCCCGACTCATCTGTGGGACCCGTTGATCCCGTTTCATCGGACACAGAGGATCCCATTGAGAACCAGGCAGAACCCGAGGAATCCAACTGACATTACAAAGGATAGTTTAATGGAAAAATCTAACGTCAGACACGGTATCATAACTAAGGGAATAGGCGGACTCTACAGAGTCCGCCTTATGCGCGAGGACGGTGCCTATGAGGATATAGAGTGCCGTGCCAGAGGAAAATTCCGTCACGATGGAATAACGCCACTTCCCGGAGACGATGCCGTAATACTTACTGAGGGCGACAGATGCGAGTACGTGATAGACGATATCATGCCCCGCCACTCCAGCCTTCTCAGACCGCCCATGGCGAACCTGACCCATCTGTTTTTGCTTATCCCCTCATGCAGACCGAAGCCCGACCTGCTGACTGCAGACAAGATAACGGCTATTGCCGAGCACGCCGGCATTGAAACGGTCATTGTTGCGGGGAAGAACGATATGGATAGGGAAAGCGCCGACAATATCGCGGACATATACACAACAGCCGGCTATCGCGTGTTCAACGTGAGTACGGTAACGGGAGACGGGATAGATGAGCTTAAGCGATTCATCGACACCGTCGCCGAGGAGGGAATCTCACAAAACAGACCGGTAAGAGCCGCTTTTGCGGGAGTGTCGGGCGCGGGAAAATCCACTCTTATGACAGCGCTTTTCCCCGACTTGAATCTTACTGTGGGAAGCGTTAGCCGAAAGACCGAGAGGGGACGCCACACCACCCGAGAGGTGGAGCTGTTTCCCCTTGTGAGCAGTTCAGGATGTGAGTTTTATCTTGCAGACACCCCCGGCTTTTCCATGATTGATTTTACAAGATATAATTTCTTCGCGGCAAGCGAGCTTGCGGATAACTTCAGAGAATTTGCGGACTGCCTGGGTGAGTGCAGATATACCAAATGTACCCATACCAAGGAGGAGGGCTGTGCCGTCCTCGAGAAAATGAGGGCGGGGAAGATACATGCGAGTCGCCACGAGGGTTACGTTATGATATACGAGGAGCTTAAGCAAAAGCCCGAGTGGAAGCGCCAGAAGGAGATATCCTCACCGCAGGGTAAAAAGGGGCGATGACCATGGATGTTGAAACGAAAAAGTTCACCGTGATCTGCGGAGGCGAGTGCAGGTGCGAGAATATTTCAAAGGATATTTTTGAAAACTCATTTGTTATAGCCGCCGACAGCGGGTACGATACTGCAAAAAAGTTTGGAGTTATCCCCGATCTTTTAGTGGGTGACATGGACTCCATTGGGGAGGTGCCGAAAAACGTTCCCACGCGCCGCGTGAAAGCCGAAAAGGATGACACCGACACCATGCTTGCGGTGAACATAGCCGTGGATATGGGATCTGACGAGATAAATATCGTGGGCGGTGGCGGAGGACGCGCCGACCACTGGCTGTCAAATATTTTTCTCCTTGAATCTCTCTCGGAGCGAGGTGTAAAGGCACAGCTTCACGACGGGGTCAACAACATACGGTTTGTGTCTGACAGCGCGGTGAAGCTCCATAGCAAAGGCGGATATTTCGGTATTATTGCTCTTGAGGACAGCACGGTGACAGCCGCGGGATGTAAATATCCCCTGAGGGATGCGCCCTTAAAAAGAAGCCATCCTTATGCGGTAAGCAACGAGGTGACGGATGAATATGCCACTGTTACCGTGAAGGGGAAGGTAATTATAACGGAATCTGTGAAATAAGAAACTCCATAGAGAATTTAACGTTCTCTATGGAGCATTTTTGTTTTATCTGACGCCCAGCATAAGGTCACCGTAGGTGGGATAGCACCAGTATTCGCGTCCGACGATCTTCTCGATCTCGTCTGCGGCAACTCTTGCGCGGTGCATCGCGGGAAGGATGTAGTCACGGCAGTAAAGCGCGCCCTCCTCGCTTGATTTTATATTCGCAACCTCTGCAACCTTATTTTCAAGGATAATGCCGACCTCGTAAAGCTCGTCGGTCAGGTCGGAAAGGTTGTAAAGCAGCTTTTCCTCCATACAGATGGAAAGACGTGCGGAAATATTCTTCTTAGCCGCGGCACCGTCAGCAAGCACCTTTGAATACTTCAGTGCGGCGGGAAGGATATCGTGGTTGATCATGTCGGTCATTGTAGCCGCCTCGATCTGGATGATCTTAACGTAATTTTCGAGAATGATCTCACAGCGGCTCGCCACCTCTTTTGCAGAAAGCACACGCTGTCTCTCAAGCATTTCCACGTTGCGTCTGTCCTTCATCTTCGGGATGGCGTCAGCACAGGTGCGGAGATTGGAAAGTCCGCGTTCTGCCGCTTCCTCCTCCCACTTGCCGGTATATCCGTCGCCGTTGAATATGATACGTGAGTGCTCTCTTACGGTACGGCGGAGAAGCTCTCTTAATGCCGTATCGAAGTCAGCTGCGCCCTCAAGCTCATCAGCAAAGGCACCAAGCTCGTCGGCAACAGCCGCGTTGAGGAAGATGTTGGGTCCCGCAACGGAGCAGTTGGAGCCGGGCATTCTGAACTCAAATTTATTACCCGTAAAGGCGAAGGGGGATGTACGGTTACGGTCTGTGTTATCACGGGGGATCTTGGGAAGCACGTGTACGCCGACACCCATCTCGCCGCCGGAGTTGACTCTGTACTCCTCGCCCTTTTCGATGGAGTCAAGGATAGCGGTCAGTTCATCGCCAAGGAATATGGAGATGATAGCGGGAGGTGCCTCAGCCGCGCCGAGACGGTGGTCGTTACCTGCCGTTGCAACGGATGCGCGGAGAAGCTCCTGATAGTCGTCAACTGCGGCAATGACAGCGCAGAGGAAGACGAGGAACTGCATATTTGAGGTGGGGTCGTCCCCGGGATTGAGAAGATTTCTGCCTGTGGAGGTGGAAAGAGACCAGTTGTCGTGCTTACCCGAACCGTTTACGCCCTCGAAGGGCTTTTCGTGGAGCAGGCACACGAGACCGTGACGTCCCGCAACTTTCTTCATTGTCTCCATGACAAGCTGGTTCTGGTCGCAGGCGCGGTTAGCCTCGCAGAATACGGACGCTAGCTCGTGCTGTGCGGGAGCCGCCTCGTTGTGCTCTGTCTTGGCGAAGATACCAAGCTTCCAAAGCTCTTCGTTCAGCTCTTCCATGTACGCCTTTACCTTCGGTTTAAGAGCGCCGAAGTAGTGGTCGTCAAGCTGCTGACTTTTGGGAGCGGGTGCGCCGAAGAGAGTACGTCCCGTGTATATAAGGTCGCGTCTCTTGTCATAGTCTTCCTGACGGATAAGGAAATATTCCTGCTCCGCACCGACGGTGGTTACAACACGGCGTGTTTCTTTATCTCCGAAAAGACGGATGACACGCATAGCCTGACGGTTAAGCGCCTCCATCGAGCGAAGGAGGGGAGTCTTTTTGTCAAGTGCCTCGCCGCCGTATGAGCAGAATGCTGTGGGGATGCAAAGGGTGTTATCCTTTACGAAAGCATATGAAGTGGGGTCCCACGCGGTATAGCCTCTTGCCTCGAATGTAGCTCTGAGTCCGCCTGAGGGGAAGCTGGATGCGTCGGGCTCGCCGCGTACAAGCTCACGACCCGAAAACTCTGTGATAGCCTTGCCGTCACGTCCGGGGTTTAAAAATGAGTCGTGCTTCTCTGCGGTGATTCCCGTCATAGGCTGGAACCAATGGGTAAAATGGGTGGCACCGCGCTCCATCGCCCATTTTTTCATGGCGTCTGCAACGGCTGTAGCCACGGATATATCAAGATGGCGTCCCTCGTCGATTGTCCTGCGCATTGCGGCGTAGGTCTCACTCGGGAGTCTTTCACGCATGACCTCATCGCTGAAGACCATGCTACCGAACATTTCTAAAATTCTGTTTGCCAAAATAGTTATCCTCCGAAGATGATATGTTTATGCGGTAAAAAAGGACTTTCCCGCGCAGTTTTCCGGAAAAAACTTCGTCTACATTATATACCGAAAAGGCGTGTTTGTCAAATATTTTTTACGTGGGGCAGAAGACTTTTTTTAAAAATACCGACTGCTGTCATTTCCCCGCTGTTTATTGATTTTACACTTGCGGTGTGCTATAATATTTTACGTAACAAACACACCTGAAAGGAGCTTTGGCAAATGAACAATATCCGCTTCTTTGATTCTAACGTATATATCGGCCGATCTGCCGTGCCGAGGCACTCCATCGTGTCTACCCCCGCAGAGCTTTGCGCACATATGGAACGCATACGTCTTGAACGCGCTCTTGTTTTCCACAAGGAAGCGCTGAACGATCCTGTATTCGGAAACGAGCTTCTGCTCTCTCAAATAAAAGATTTCCCAAGTCTCACGGGATGCGCCGTCCTTGCGCCTCACGCTTCGGGCGAGTTCGGGAACATCCGCGAATACTTCCGCACACTTTTCAAGCACGGTATCAAGGCAATTCGCCTTTTTCCAAACGTTCACTCATACACACTGAAGCCATACGTTATAGGTGGTGTCCTTGACGAGGCGGCCGCCTTTGGAATGCCTGTGATCATCGACTGCGTCAGCCGTGACGGCATCGGCACCGTTGACAGCACGTGGGACTTTTTCCCCGATTACGACGGTATTTACGAGCTCGCAAAACTATGGAATAACGTAAACTTCATCGTTGCCATTCCCGGTATGACGTCTCAGCGCCAGCAGTACGCCATACTTGACGCCTGTCCTAACGTTCATCTTGAAACGGGGGCGTATTCCTATAGATTTATCGAAAACGTGTGCCGTCTGTTTTCCGCAGACAGGCTGATATTCGGCTCCTATATGCCCGTTGTAGATCCTGCGGCGGGTATGACGGGTATCCTTTACGCTAATATAAGTGACGAGGAAAAAGCGAAAATAGCGGGCGGAAACCTTGAAAGACTTATAAGTAAAGTAGGCGCAGGAGAGCGAATATTAAGCGGAGGTGCGGTATGACCATATTTGAAAAAGCAAGGCGCGGTCTTCCGCTTGACGACGTGACTGTGATAGACGTACACGCACATTTCGGCTCGCTGATACAGACCTATATTCCGTTTAACACCGCAGATGAGATCGTAAGAAACATGGACCGTATCGGTATCGATACCACCTGTTTCTGCACACAGCCATACGGAGCCTACGGTGATGTTTCCATATGGAATCGGCGACTTGCAGATGCGGTGGAAAATCACCCGGGCCGCATGAAAGGATACGTAACGCTGAACGGAAACCGACACGAAGAAGCGCTCTCCGAGTACGACGAGGGCTTTGCGGCCGGTCTGAAGCTTGGGATTAAGATGCACACGCTGAGGCAGGACTTCCGCGTGACCGACGATTTTCTATATCCCGTATACGAAAAGATGAACAGCCTCTGTCAGTGGTATCTCCATCACGATTTCGGCACGCCCGACGAGCTCGAGCAGCTGCTGCGAGATTTCCCGAACATCACGTTCATTCAGGGGCATCCCCATATGCTGTACGAAAGGCTTATCCGCGAATACCCCAATATGTACATCTGCACCTGTGCGGGTATACATTTCAGAACCACGGAGGACCTTGTGGACGCATTCGGAGCAGATAAGATACTCGTGGGCTCGGATTCGGTAATATTCGACCCCACGTTCGGAATCGGTCCTATCGCCTTTGCCGACATTTCCGAGGAAGACAAAAGGAAGATCCTCGGCGAAAACGCAAAAAGGCTCATGAAAAGCATAAAAAGCATATAAGACAAAGGCCCCCGATCAAAAGAAGATCGGGGACTTTTTTATCTTGTATACACGCCGTACTGCTTTAGTATCTGCCTTCTCGCCTCCCAGTCGGGCATGAAGGCAGAAAGGTGACTGTAAAACCGTTTCGAGTGATTCGCCTCTAAAAAATGGGTTAATTCATGCATGACAACATATTCGATACATGAGAGTGGCACGTGTACGAGGGCGTAATTGAAGGTGAGTATCCCCCTCGCCGCACGGCAGTTTCCCCACATTGACTTCATGTGTCTGTATTTTATCTGCGGATATTTTACGCTGTATCGTTCAAACTTCGGGTAAGCTCTGTCACATATTGACCTTACCGTGTCGCGGCACAGCGCCGTGAGCCACGCATCAAGCGTTTTCCGCTTCAGCGACGTATCGTTTACGTCCGTCACAGTAAGCGTGACGTGCTCTCCGTCACACTCTGCGGTGTTTTTCACTCCTTTAAGAACCTTCAGACGCATATCGCACCCAAGTACCTTTATCACCTCTCCGCAAACGTACGCGGATGCTTTCGGGGCGTTTTGGGCAAGAGCTTCATACTTCGCAAGAGCGTTAAGTATAAAGTCCGCCTTTGAGCGGAGGAAATCCTCCAGCACCTTTTGAGAAACACGGGGACTTGCCGAAAGGCTGACTTTTCCGTCTGCTTTGATACGGAGATTTATGTTTTTGACCTTTTTACGCTGAAGGTCGTATTCTACGGTCTTTCCGTTTAAGATTATTTGTTTTTGCATCGCATCTCCTTTACAGTGTCAAAACAGCAACATCCCCGACACGGCGGAGATAACAACGAGCAGTATCTTTCTTAACATTCGGTACCTCGCGTTTTTGGTGTGTATACATTCTATCACAGAAAAAATGGAATTACAAGTGCGGGTGCAGAAGGTGTATATAAAAAACTTCTCCGGGAGAAGAAGTTTTTTAGTCCGTTACGCATCAACGGACAAAACTCCGTCTTTCATCGTGAGAGTCACGTCGGTACGTGTTGCAAGATCTCTGTCGTGTGTGACTACAATAACGCATCTGTCCTCCGCCTTTGAAAGCTTTAACAGAATGTCCATTACCTGATCGCTGTTTTCTGAATCAAGGTTTCCCGTAGGCTCATCTGCAAGTATCACTCGGTTTCCTGCCGCAAGCGCCCTCGCTATGCTGACTCTCTGCTGTTGTCCGCCCGAAAGTTGGGATGGGAATCTTGAAAACTCACTTTCCTCGATACCCACCGCGCGAAGCTCCTCTCTTGCCTTAGCCGACGCCTCCGCTTTACTCATTTTCTTCAGTCTCAGCGGATACGCTACGTTTTCTTCAGCTGTCAGCAAGGGGAAAAGGTTGTAATTCTGATATATCACTGCCGCATCGTCCCGTCGATAGACGTCGCAGTTTAACTCCTTTGTGGATTTTCCGTCGAACAAAATATCGCCCTCATCGGGAAGCTCAAGTCCTGCCAGCATGGAAAGAAAGGTGGTCTTTCCGCTTCCGCTTTTACCTACAATGGCATAGCTTTTGCCCGTCTCGAACTCAGCAGAGGCTCCCTTGACAGCCACTACCTTGCCGTTTTTATTTTCATAGGCAAATACGGCGTTTTCCGCTTTTAAAATTACCATCATCAGCTCTCCTTTAAAATAATTACCGGGCGTATTTTTATCACTCTTACGACAGAGATCATGCACCCCGCCTCGTAAAACAGCAAAAATTCAAGTGCAGGCAAGGGGGATGCGAACACCACCGCAGTAATTACGGCAACTGCCGCGGGGACTGCGGACTGCTCTCTCAGTACGGAGAAGAACAGTTTTCCCTTCGTCATACCAAGCGCACGCATCAGGGCGTATCTGCGGCTCTCCCCTCTCGTTGAAAGGTAACTTATGACAAAACCCAGTCCAAGTCCCAGCGCCATGATGAACGGGAGCAGTAATTTCGTGCTTCCAATGCTTTGCTTCAAAGTTGCTACGGTGGTAAGATAGTTACTGTCGTAGAAAACAAGAGCAAAATTCACGCTGACGCGGTCATTAGTGGGCAAGGCTTCAATAAACACCTCTTTTGCTGCCTTTTTCATCTCATCCAGTTTAGAGTTGTCCTTTACGAAAAAGCACATTTCCTCAAGCTTATAATATCCTCTCGAGGATATTTTCGACGCCATCTCGATAGCTGTCCTTATGGGGATGTACACCGTGTCTCCCTCTCCCGCGTAATATCCGACTACCTGAAAGCTGTACGGACGGTGCCTTACGGTATTGTCCTCGTTCTTTGCACGAGGATCGTAAATCTCGGCAGAAACGGTAGTGCCTTTCAACGTCTCATACTGTTCTGCAGAAACGAGACATACAAAGTCAGCCGAGTTAAAGAAATCAACGTCTGTGCGGTAAGAGCCACCCATCGCGGGGTCAAGCACATCCACACATACCTCGTTTGAAACTCCGATGAAGCTTCGATTCCCCTCATCGTAAAAGTGTTTGGTCGTTACAACGTCCCTGACGTACGGGTGAAAAGGGCTGTCCTCGTCCATGACGAAATCTATATATTTTTCACGTATCCCAAGCTCCGTGGTCTGACTTCCCCTGGCATTGGTCACAACGCATTTTATGTCCATGTTTTCGCGGACGTTTTCAAGCTCTGCCTCCTCGTTTGCCACGTATACGGACAAATAGCAGATGAGCGCGCAGAGGACGGCGCAGAAAACCGCAGTCACCGCGGTACTGATTCGCTTGCGCCACAGATGCTTTATAAAATAGGGATCCATCACGTCCTCCTTTTATTCCGAGCCCAGTTTTCTCGGGGGTCTTTTTGCGACAATGGCTGCACAGACCCACAAAACAACGGCGAAGATCGCTATCTGTACAAGGGTCACGGGGATAAGTTTTGCAGGATCTGTGCTTCTATCGGCAAGCAAGGTAGAAAAACGCGTCATCTCGCCGCCGATGTCACCGTCCTCTAAGATAAGGGAGAATACCTTACTTTGAACAGTGTTTATAAAGAGCATTCCCACGCCTCCACCGATAGACATACCAAGAAGGGCAGGGACGATGCCGCAGGTGAAGACGTACCGTCTTGCCTCAGCGGGCGTTGCTCCCACCGAGCGCATGATACCGAGAGTCCTGTTCTGCTTAAACTGATACAAAAGAACGTACAGCACCAAAAGAAGCACCCATCCGCAAAGAACGATGATAAACAGGTTTCTTCCCATGGATGCAAGAAGTCTTGCGGGGATAATGGAGTCTTCGTACCCTTGGTCGAATGTGAGAAAAAATTCCGACATATCGGTGGAGACTATTTCTTCGCGGAAATCGTCAAGGCATCCGTTTTTGATCTCTACCACGAGGCCTATTCCCTCAGCTCCGCCGTGCACAGGCTCCACAGAACCGTCCTCGTAGTAGGAAAAGTCACCGTATCCGCCCTCTGTCTGAGCCTTTTTCGGCATAAATACCGTATTGGGAGTGAAGGCAAACATATTGTTTTCCCATTTCTCGCTTTGATCGTAGATGCCGACCACGGTGAATTTTTCGTTTTCTGTTGTAAACTTCGGCAGTGTAACGTAGCTACCCACGGTTGGATTGACGTTTACAAGATAATCGGCAAAATCTGCGTCACATCTTTCGCTGAAGTAGTCCTCCGTTCTGCCACTATCTTTATTTAAGAGAAACTGGGAGAGGTCTATCACGTCCCCCGCCTTGATAGCACCCTTTTCCGCTACGGCTTTACTGATAACGATTACGTTTTCACCGTTTTCGTACTCTTCCTCGGTGAAAAACCTTCCTTCGACTATCTTGGCAATATCCGTGACGAATGCATACTGTCCCTCAAGAAGATCTGTGCCCACCACGGGCAGACATCCGTTTACCCTTTCAAGGTGTGCAAAAAGGCTGTTCCATTCCCTGTTTTCGGGGTCGTTTAATAATTCTTCGACATTTCCGTCAAGCTTTGACATCACGGGGAAGTATCCGTCACCGGTGACCCCCGCAAGGGTTGTCATCTCTTCTGTTTCAAAGATGATCTGAGTGCCGTCTCCGTTTATGTACGGGATCTGCTTCGTTTCGTAGGTGACGCTGTCCGCCGTAAAGGTCACAAGCTTGTCTCCGTCTCGGACCACCTGCAGACCCCTTCCGTCAAAGTGCCCGACATCGGAGCACCCCGTGAAGCACACGGCAGAGGGACCCCATGAGTTGGAGTAGGCGCGGTAGTTGTCCAGGTAGAATATACATCTGTCCTTCGCCTTGAAGAGAGGTTCTTCCGTGTTCGAGTAGTACGACAGCGTAAGATGTACGTATTTGAAATCGGAAAATATGTTTTCCGTAAAGACGTCGTTGAACAAATACAGCTTTTCAACGGCTATCTCAAGCTCGCACATTTTTGTATTATACTCCGCCACCTCGCCGCCGTTAAGGGACAGGCTTATCTGTCCCGTTACGCTTTCATGGGGGAATCCGACAACTCTGCCCACAACGATGCCATTGTTGTAGGCATCGTAATTGTTTCCTATCTGGCGATTTCCGTATGCTTCCCACGGTAGGCTGGCGTAAAAGCTGTCGCTGTAGGCACCGGTGATGGTGTTGATATGCACCGCCTTTACCGAATCCATCTTAACAAGTCGGTCGTAATGCTCTTTGGTAAAGGCTATGGGCTTTGCTGTATAGGAGCCGTCATCCTCCGCGCGTAGGGAGTGGGATTCACCGATGAGAGCCACGGTCTTGTTGTTCTTTTCGACGAAGTCCGGCAGGTCTGCCATAGTATCGTAAAGGGCGTATCCCGTGCTGATAAGCGCACCCATCGCCGCGCAAACGAGAAGCCAAACCAAGGTAAGCGGAAGCTTTCGTTTAAAGAATATAAGAGGAGTCATGTTCCACCTCCGTATTTGTATGTTAGTGTATCACCGTGACAGCCGTATCGAGCTCTCGCCTCACCCGTCGAACATGGTCCTCTCGATTACCGCATCCTGCAGGTCAGAGTTCAAGCTGATGAAGAAATCGGAATATCCACCAACACGAACCACAAGGTCGCCGTGATCATCGGGATTCTTTTTCGCGTCGAGAAGCGTCTCGCGGTCTGTGTACGTGATCTGCACCTGAGTTCCGCCTAATTTAAAATAGCTTTCGATAAGTCCGCGGAGCACCTCTGGCTTAAACTTTGTAGAGATACTGAGGTTCAGCACGGGGATGGCGTATATCATGCTCTGGTCAAAGCTTGCCGCGCTGATGAGCATTCTTGTGGGGCCTTCGGTGGCCTTTCCGTTTGCCGCCGCAATGGAGTCTGCCACGGGCGTGCCGGCACGGCGTCCGTCGGGTGTATTTCCAACCGTCTGACCTTCTGTGGTATGGCGGATAAACTGATGGCTTGTCGGCAAAAATCCGTCGCCAATGTCAAGCTTTGCAGTGCGGTAGTGGGCGTAGTAGCGCTTGGTGAGATCGTTTATAAGGCTATCGGCTACAGGATCTGCCACGCCATACGAGGGACATTCACGGGCGATGGCGAGGAATCTTTCGTCTCCCTCGTCAACTGCTTTAATAAACTCCTCTGCGGTGTACAGCTTTTTCTCAAAGAAGAGCTCCTTTACCACCAGCAGAGAGTCCACGGTATTGGGAATTCCGCTGTCGGAGGGTATAGCGAAGGTATAACGTGCGCCGCCGCTGTAGTAGCCCTTTTCTTTTTCGATGCAGTCGTCCACGAACAGTGTACGTATGGGTGCGAAGGATATTTCTGCACGCTTATTGTAGTAGTTGTTCACGAAGGTGATAAGGTCATCCTGCACCTCGTGAAGGCGGGTCATCAGCTTTTCGTAAAGCTCGTCGAAGGTGGAGCATGATGCGAGGTTTTCTCTCATCACCTCGTCAAACACCTTCAAAACGTTCAGGTTCATGTCGATTCCGCCGGAGAATGTAAGTCCGGAGAAGTTGGTCTCGGTACAACCCATTCCCGCGAATTCGTATATATCCTCATGGGGGGCGTCGGGGAAACGCTCGCGCAGACGGCTCTGAATGGCAGGCTCGTTGTAAAACGCGGGCTGTCCGCCGCCTGAAAGCACGGTCTCGAGAGCGACCTCCCAGATGTCGCCCGGCATATCGGGAGTGGTTCTCAGCTCGATCATGGGGCGTGCTTCACCACGCAGTGCAGTAAGGTACTGCTTTGTCAGCTCACTGTACTCGGGACCGATGGACATACTCCAGTTATTGGTGTACTGCAGACGCATCATAAGCGCCGCAAGCTCTTCTCTAAGATCCTCGCCATTCCAATATTTCGGCAACCAGCCGTCGATAAAGCCAATGTCGTCACATCCGTCAAGACAAAGGGCAAAGTTACATGAAACTATGGCTTCGTACGCCGTCTCCGCAGGTGAAAAAGGAACCTTTTTCAGTGCGGCAACCAGCTTTTCGGGTGCACCTGCCGCTTCGAGATGCTCTATCATTCTGGCATGGTAGGTACGTATACCGATCATCAGATCAAGCAGTGCCTCGCGTAAGTCGTCGTCCTTCATCGCGCGGATGCGCTCTTCGTACGCATTGAAGCCCTCGGCTACGATACGCTTGAAGTTGAGGGCGGAGTGGTTCCACGCGTCAATGTATCCTGCATATCGGCTTCCCGCTTCTCTGCCTTCAACGTTTAAGAAGTCGCCGTGCTCTGCGTCGAACTGTCTGAAAAGCTTTTCGCATTCCTCGCTTTTAGCGCGGAGTCTGTCAAAATCCGCGTAATACTGACGGCAGTACTGAGGGTTCACGGCGTAGCGATCGTTGCCAAGGCCTCTGTATGGATACAACGGGTCAAAGCTTTTGTACGTAGGTACGGGAGCAAGCTCCATGTATCGGCGGTACGCTCTGCAAAACATCTTTGCAGGGGAAGCAGAGGGAATCTCAAAAAATCCCGCAGCAAAGGGCTCGTCTATGTCGTAAAATAATTTAGCGCTGTGTGTCATGATGTGTCTCCTTTGTGGTAGTTATTTTATCCACGGAAAAATTGACTTTTTAAAATCAATACCGAAGAACTCCTTTGCTTGTGTTAAATTCATTATAACAAATTCTCTAACTTTACGTGCTTCTAATGTTTCTGGGAGTTCCTTTATAAGTCTGTCTGCCTCGTATGTCTGTCCTGCGTTGTATCTTAACTCATTCATTTTCGTATGAACTTCGAAAGATTTAGGACTTGTTTTCCATGCATTAATTATTGTTTTCTTTGCATGCTTACCAGTAACATGTTCGCTGAAATAATCTTCAAGAGAGAGTTCTCTTATATATTCGGGACTCTCATCACCAAATTCTTTTATAATTCCAACGATGATTTTTGAGGATACAGCGAGAATATCCGGTGCGCTTTCAGCATTATCGTCCTTCATCTGTTCAATTAATGTGGGAATCTCTTGAAGCATACGTCTAAGGTATTCTCTATAGAATGCCGTACCAACCTTTTGCTGAACAGTACGAACGATATTGCTCTTCATAACTTCCGTATTGGTAAGACCCGCTTCCACTCGACATATTACAGTTCTTCGTATTACCTCGGGTGCTACCGCCTTGACGTCCTCATTAGCGCTGATTACAACCGCAGAATAGTTTGTAAGGTGTTCACTCACACCAAAATCATCATTCTTAATCGTTTCAATAGCATGCTGGCTGAATCTCGTTTGCGTTAAATCGTCAACAATTATGGGGGCACCTTCCACAACGTGTTTTAAATTTTCTATACTTGAACGAGTAAAATCCGGCGCTGAAATCTTTGGCTTCTGCCCAATCATCATTTTGAGTAATGTTTCAAGAAAACTCGTTTTACCGGCTTTACTTTTTCCGTACACTAAGCCAAAAACTGGATATGGCAATTTATTCTGATCGAATCTTGCCGCCATATCACGCATGGCCGCCATAAATGGAGAACAGAAAAACCAGTTCGCAAACTCAAAATAACGATACTGCATTCCAAGGTAATCTCCATGGAATTTACTATAGCCATTCATGTATTTAAGGAATTGTTCAACATCGTTTTGTATTTCGCTCTTTGACGGTGAAAGATCTAATTTTTCTCCGTTCAAAGTTACTCGTGATTCTGAAACATCAACGTTAAGTTGCGGGTATTCGCTACGCAGTTCTTTTTCTTTCACAATTTCCTCGGAACGATGCTTTCTAATTTTCGTGATCATATCTGGCACAACAAGAATTTTACCGCTTTTCTTATCCGCTTTAGGTAAAATAGGAGCTAATTCTTTTGCAAGTTTTTGTGTATCCAATATAAACCGGACTTCATCTGTCAAATCCTTTGAAGGTTCAATTATGACCGCCTTGTTTATTTTCACACTTTCAGAAAAAGGTAAATTATCGAGATTCTCCGCTAAATCCGCTGACACAAATGCCTTCCTTGATATATTATCTGTACTTTCACTTTTCAATTCATTGAAACAATCCATATACCAATCGAAAGCATCATCGTCATCCATATAACAAATATTTTCACGTTGGATGCCACCGAAAGCATTAAATGACATGTTTGCTGATCCCATTATTACTCGCTTTCTACCATCAGTTGCTTTAAGAAGATATATCTTCTCGTGAGACAAGCGATTTCGCGATACATAAAAGCGAACAGATTCATCATCAATCCTATCAAGCAAACGTTGTCTTTTCTCACCAGCAGCTTCTCTCATGCGTATTAGTAAAGTGTTTTGGTGCGCCATAATTTCCTGCATAGTATATGACAATACCGCTTCACTTCCAAATATAACTTCTGCTTTGTCAAACATATCGAGAAGTGCATATACAAAATTTATTCCAGAAGAAAATGTTACTGCATAAAGTTCGTCATAACCATTAAATAAATCCTGCCAAGTTACAGTTTCAGAGGAAATATAGCTGAGTTTAACTACATCAATTTTTGAGTTCGGCACTTCTTTTGAATCGCAAACATCAAATAGGGAAAGGTTATCATCTATCTTATTTTTCATAAATTCTCCTTTTTACTCCTTTTCAAAGTAAAACAAATCTTCAAACTTACAATTAAGTGCAGTACACAATAATGCTGCAAGATATGCAGTAGGACAGAACTGTCTGGTTTCAATTGAACTGATCGTGTTTTTGGTAGACCCTATAAGTTCGGCGAGCTGCGTTTGTGTCAGCTTGGCTTCTTTCCTATACTGTTTTAATCTATTTTTTAACTTCAAATGAGTATTCATTTAGATACCGCCTGTACAACAAACATTATTATTAATAAAACAGAAAGCAAAGAAATTATTATCCCCGCGATTATTATAGAAGCTCTTTTAAGTCTAATCCCCTCATACAATGACTGCACCCCTGCTGCAGTCATTCCAACTGCGCCAATTCCTATATTCATTGTCCCTTTAAGAAAATATTCGATCATATACAATACAAATGCAACTAACATTGCAACACCTAATCCCAATGAATTACTACGAATTATTTCCTTATTTTCAAATTCTTTACCTCTTTCCTTGTTTTTACGTGCCGCTTCCAATATTTCTTTGTTATTCATGCATTCACCTTTTTCCAAGTTTTATGGTCATTTTCATTATACATCTTAGAATCGAATTTGTCAATGTACTTTTCCAACTTTTCATGGGATTGTCAAATGGGGAGGGGAATTCTGTAGGGACCGATGTCCCCGACGGTCCCTACAATATATTCCATCCTCCAATGCCAAAAGCCGCCCATACGGACGGCTTTTGTTATATTATTTTGCTTATTACAGCTTGGTTACAAAGTCAGCAAGTACGTATTTTGTAAGGCTCCCTCCGGGAGGGAGCTCCCGCGAAGCGGGTGAGGGAGAGTGCGTATACTTTAGGTTAAGCGAAAATTACAAGTTACGCAGGCTCCTTCCGTCACGCCACCTTCGCTACGCGAAGTGCCGTGCCACCTCCCTCTCGGAGGGAGGCTTGGTTAGGTTGCGTTCTCCCTCACTCTCGGAGGGAGGCTTTTACTATGGAGTCTATGTACTTGCAAACATTTTTGAAATTGGTATTGATCTGTTTGTTCGTAAATCGAATTATTTTAAGATCGTATCCTTCTAAGATTTCAGTTCGGAATTCATCTTTTTCTCTGCCTTGTTCGGTAAAATGCTGTGACCCATCAATCTCTATGACCAACTTTGCCTTATGACAATAAAAATCAGCTATAAAATTGTCTATTGATTTTTGTCTTTGAAATCTTATTTCATATTTTGATAAGAAATCATACCAAAGATGATTTTCTTGTGGTGTTGCATTATTACGCAAAGCTTTTGCAAGAGTAATATTATTTTTATTGTAATCAAGAGACATGTTTCTCTCCTAAGTGTTACAACACTCGTTATATTACAAGCACAAAGCACGCAAATCGACTTGTCTTTTTGCGTTTTTTGTAAATTATCCTCACAGCTTGGTTACAAAGTCAGCAAGTACGTCTGCGATCTTTATCTGCTGAGGACATACTGCCTCGCAGGAACGGCATCCGATACAAGCGGAGGGCTTTTTATCCTCGTCAAGTGCGTTAAGCGCCATGGGAGCTAAGAATCCACCGCCTGAGTATACGTGCTCGTTGTAAAGCTCGATGAGCCACGGGATGTTAAGCTCCATGGGGCAATGGGTGGTGCAGTAACGGCACGCGGTGCAGGGCTGTGTATCCTTAGAGGTCATATCCTTTGCGATCGCAAGGATAGTCTCCATCTCTTCCTCTGTGAGGGGCTTGTTTTCCTCGAAGGTAACGATATTTTCTCTCATCTGCTCGAAGTTGGACATACCTGAGAGGACTACTGTCACGCCGGGGATGCTCTGAAGGAAGCGGAACGCCCACTCTGTGGGAGTACAGTCAGGACGGAACGCGCGAAGCTTTTCCTCATACTGAGGCACCATTTTGCAAAGACTTCCGCCGCGGAGAGGCTCCATTACCCAGATCGGGATGTTCATCTCACCCAGCATTTCGATCTTCGCCTTCGCATTCTGGAAGTCGTAGTCAAGCCAGTTGAGCTGGATCTGACCGAATTCCATATCCTTGCCGTAAGCGTCGAGGAAACGCTTCATGGTGTCGATATTTCCGTGAACGGAAAATCCGAGATGACGGATACGTCCGTTTTTCTTCTGCTCCATGAGGTATTCGTAGGTTCTGTACTTAGGGTCAAGGTACTGCTCGATGTTCAGCTCGCACACGTTGTGGATGAGATAGAAGTCAAAATAATCCACGCGGAGACGCTTCATCTGCTCTTCGAAGATCTCCTCTACCTTACCCATGTTGTTAAGGTCGTATCCGGGGAACTTTGTAGCAAGATAGAAGCTGTCTCTGGGGTATTCGGAAAGTACCTCGCCCATAGCTTTTTCTGAGTTACCGTCGTGGTAGCCCCATGCAGTATCATAATAATTGACACCCTTCTCCATTGCGTGAGCGACCATCTCCTTTACAGCGGGGATGTCCACGTCGTTGTAGTCCTCATGGTGGGGAAGGCGCATGGTACCCATGCCGAGAGAGGAAAGCTTCAGATTTTGAAAATCATTGTAAATCATGTTTGTCTCCTTTAATTATCACGGTGTTATGTTTACTGATTTTATTATAGCATAAGATAAACCATACATCAAGATAAATTTATATGATAAAAAGGTAAAAAATGTGAGGAGAGCCCGTCTCCGACCCCTGGCGCCGGTTCCCGGCGCGTTCGTTGTGTTACGTTTTTACTTCTCCGTATACGGTATACAAGAAAAAGCGGTCGGACTACCCTTTTGAGGTAAACCGACCGCTTATGGCGGGCTTTATGCTGCAGCCCATGCCTATTAGGGAGAAGAAACTATATCCAAAACGTCATGACTGACGCGGGAAGCATAGATTAATCGTTGTATGCCTCGCAGAAGCGCATCAGAATGGTGGCTACCTGCTCGCGTGTTGCTATGCCCTGAGGGTCAAGGATGACGGAACTACCGCTTTTTGCACCCGTAATAAGTCCCTCGGCGTTTGCCCATGCGAGAGCATCCTTTGCCCATGAACCAACCAATCCCTCGTCGGGGAAGGTGCTGAGATCTGCTTTACTGTCAGTATCGTAACCCATGTATCCCGCAAATCTGTAAAGGAACGTTGCCATCTGTTCGCGGGTCACATTACCGTCAGGAGCAAACGTTGTTGCGTTTGTTCCGGTTACTATACCGTTCTCGTACGCCCAAAGAACCGCATCGTAGTACCAACCTGTGTCTACATCAGAGAAGGGATTGTTACCGCCGTGAGACGGCTGACCTGCGATTCTGTACAGAACGGTTACGATCATGGAACGTGACATCGTTCCGCTCGGTGAGAACGTTGAGCCGTTACCAGTTCCGTTCATGTAACCGTAGGACACAACGTAGTCGATCCCTTCCTTTGCCCATGATGATGCTGATACGTCGGTGAACTTTTCGGATGAGTCGATGAGATCAACCTTCTTGGCAATCTCAATGACGTCGGTTACCTCGTCACAGCGTGAGCAATGGCGGGACATCACGCCGGGAGTTGTAGTTGTGGGTTCGATGTCAACCGTCCACTCATCTGCGAAGTCGTGTCCGAGTGCGGGAAGCGTCTCCTGAGCTACGGTGACCTCGCCGCATACGGAGCACTTCTTGCCCTCTGTGAGTCCATCGGTAATACAGTCAGCGGCAACGGCGGGCATGCTCTCCTCGGTGTGACCCGTAGCAGGTACTATTTCCTGAGCCGTGATAGTCTCACCGCAATACTTACAATGTGAACCCTCGGTAATACCGTTGGCAACACAGGTAGGCGCAACGCCCTCGTCGATCACTGCAACGTGACTGCTGTCGGGACAAACGTAACCCTCATAGGTTTCGACGATCTCTTCGGTGCCACAGACAGCACATATATGAATAAGTGCAGTTTCGTCTTCATTCAGGACGTCCTCGCCCCAATCGTGAGCGATGGGAGTAGTTTTGTAACCGAGGCTTGCCGCGCACTCCGCACACTCTACCTTGACAACACCTGTTTCGTCACAGTCAGCATTTTTGATAACGTCAGCATCAACGGGAATATGTGCATCGGGAACGACAGCAGTCCTTGAGCCCTCTACCTCGTAGCTGTCATCACAGTTGGAGCAGATCATGAGGGTTACTCCTTCCGTGGAGCAAGTAGGCTCGATCACGTTCTCAGCGTAATTATGGCCCGTAGCAGGAGCTGCAAGCTCACCCTCAACAGCCTCCACCTTTACACTGTCACACTCAGAACAGATATATCTGATGCCTGCGGCGTTTTCACAGCCTGCATCCGTCCAAGTGCCGTCATCCCACTTATGTTCGATGATGTCGATCACGCGAACCTCGCTGTAGTCACAGCCCTCGTGAGAGCACACGAAGGTTCCTTCGCCTGCTTCCGTACAGGTTGCCGCTTTATATCCTTCAACACTTGTGTCAAGCTTGGGATCGTGACCGAGAGGCTTACTGCCTTCAACAGCTGTCATCTCACCGTCAACAGCGTTACATACCGCGCACACCTTGCCTGCCATTGCAGGCTCTGTGCAGGTAGCATCACGGCTGACGATCTTGAATTCGTGCTCACCCGTTGCGGGTACTGACTGTTCTTCCTCAGCGCCGCATCCGTCTACGGTACAGCGTACCTTTATCTTACCGTCGTTACCGCAGTCTGCCGCAGTAACGGTCTCAACAAGCTCCCATGAATGGGCGGGAGCAATAGACTTGTATCCGAGGTCTGCCTGACAGTATTCACAGGCATACATACCTGTTCCGACCTCGGTACAGGTAGCCTCCTTGAGTGTCTTGACGAGTTCTGCAGAGTGAGCGTTTTCGCGGGTGGGAGTCTCGTCCTTCTTCTCCTCATTGCCGCAACGTGTACACGTAACGAGGGTATATCCCTTTTCGGTACATGTGGGAGTTATCACTTTCTCTTCAAGCTCATGACCGAGTGCGGGAGATGCGAGATCCTCCTCGGTAAATTCCTCTACCTTTGCCTCTCCGCAGTTCTCACACACGTACTTCATGCCTGCACCGTGCTCACAGCCTGCAATGACAGGCTCACCGTCCTCGGACCACTCGTGACCGAGTGCCTCGATGATGACGTTTTGAACCTTATGATCGCATCCTTCGCGTGAACACTTGAATGTACCGATACCATCCTCGGTACAGGTAGCCGCCTTGTGATCCTCATCGGACGTATCGAGAACGAGATCGTGTCCGAGAGCGACGCTTCCCTCTACCGCTGACAGCTCGCCGTCGGTTGCACCGCACACGGTACAAGCCTTACCTGCCTTGGCAGGCTCAGTGCAGGTTGCATCCTCGAAATACGTTTCATAGCTATGCTCACCCGTTGCGGGAAGCACCTGCTCTTCTTCTGCATCGCATCCGTCCACGGTACAGTATACCTTGACCTTACCGTCCTCGCCGCAGGTAGCTTCAACGCGCGTGCCTTCCGTCTCTGCCCACTTGTGAGCGGGGGAGATCGCCTTGTAGCCGAGATCCGCGCCGCAGAGTCCGCACGCGAACTTACCTGTTCCGGATTCGGTACAGGTAGCTGCCTTCAAGGTCTCAACGAGCACTGCTGAATGACCGTTTACGTCAACGGGAGTCTCGTCCTTCTTCTCCTCATTGCCGCAACGCGTACACTTGACGAGGGTATATCCCTTTTCGGTACATGTGGGAGCTATCACTTTCTCTTCAAGCTCGTGACCGAGTGCATCCTCCTTGCGATCGTCAGTAAACTCGTCGATCTTTACCTCGCCGCATCCGTTTTCACAGGTATATTTTATACCTGCACCGTGCTCACAGCATGCATTGACGGGTTCGCCCTCCTCAGTCCACTTATGACCAAGTGCCGCTTCGGACTTGGAGATAGTGTAGTCGCAACGGGAGCAGACATACGTTCCTACGCCTGCGTCGGTACAGCTCTGTGCCTTATAATCTTCATTTGAAGTATCAAGCACAAGGTCGTGACCGAGGGGCTTATTGTCCTCGCCAGCAACGGCTTTTGTTTTTATTACCTCTTCGCAGATCTCACACACCGAATTGATCGATGCGGACTCCGTGCAGGTAGCTTCTACAAGCACGTCCTTTAATACGTGACCGTAATCGGTCTGTTCATAAATCTCTTCGCCGCATTCGCAAGTCTTCTTGACAATACCTTTTCCTTCACAGTCTGCCACTTTGATGACAGTCTCAGTCCACTCGTGAACGTGCTCTTCGGAATGGACAGCGGGAATGAGCGTAAAAATCATCATACATGCAAGAATGACGGCAACAAATCTTTTACTGTTCATTTTTTCCTCCGTTTTTTGTTTTTTTACTTGATAAATTTGATAATGGATATGCGCCCTTTTTCTTTTCCTCGTATTTACTTCTCCTCTCACCTCACACAATTTATATCATGTTACCAAAAGTCAATATTTTATTTTCGTTTTTGCGTGCAAACTCTTAACATATAGGTTAAAATATATGTAGAGCGCAGACTGTCTTTTCGTAGAGTAAATCACTCTGAGAAAAATCATAATCCCACGGTAAGCAGTTCCATCTGTCTGCGCTTTGCTTCAAGGGACGGGTGAACGTATCTGTCCATAGTTATCTTCACGTTGGAATGACCCAATATCTCGCTTAACGATTTTATGTCAAAGCCTTCTTCAACGCATCTTGTGGCGAAAGTATGTCTTAAAATGTGAAAATTATATTCGGGAAGACCGCACAGCTCAAGCTGTCTTTTGTAAAAATACAAGTATGACCTTGGCTCCTCGGGAGTTTTAGTTGCACTGAGCAGATAGTCATCGTCATCGTACCCACACAGATGCACCGCAGCCAAATGCTCAGCCAGAAAGGAGCTCAGCGGTATCTCGCGGCATGAGGAACGCGTCTTGGGCGTATCCAGAACCACCCTTGTTTTCCTGTCGCCTGCCCCGTCCGAATAATCGTGCAGACGGAGAAGCGTATGATTTACGTACAGTATCTTGTTCTCAAGATCTATATCCTTCCAGCGCAGGGCACACAGCTCACCTATTCGAAGTCCCGTATACATGGCAAGTAATATACCGAACTCTCTGGAGCCGTACCGGTGTTTTAACAGATGCTCTTCAAGGATCAGCCGATCACGGGTCGGCATGACTTCGGCTTTCTTTTCTTTCCTTTTTGTTATATAATGCGGCATTCTCATTTTCAGTCTTCCTGCAGGGATACACTCCCTTTCCTCCGCATAATTAACGATCGAACGGAACACGGACAAGATGTCTTGTATGGTTTTCTCAGACAGCTTTTTCCCCGTGGCTCCGGTATACTTTTCATAGAGCATCTCCTCAAGCTGTCCGTCCTCGATATGCGAAATATCTCTGTGGGCAAAATATGGACCGATATGCTTTTCAAGCAAATAACGGTATCTTACGTACGTGCTGTTCTTAACGTATAGCTTTTTATCCTCAAGCCAGCTGTCAGACAGCTTTCCGAAACAGGTCACCGCGTCCAATTCCTCATCAGACCTCAGGGGATCTGTAAATTCATATCCGATCATACGTCTCTCCGGGTGGGTGGCTCCGTCGATACGTGCCTTCATCAGACCGTTCTGCTCCTTCTTCATCGGCAAATGTTTACTCATAAATTCGACCATACCTTTCTTTATAGTTTATAATTATCAACCTGTTGTAGAGCGCTCAAAAGTATATAAATAATCGCACGGCTGTGAAATTGTTTAAATTGCGGTGCGTATGTGACCCTCGGGCATGGCATTTATATATTTTGACATCATATCTCGAAACAAATTAACATTCTGTTAATTTGTTGATCTCTGCACGATTACCACTTGAAAAAAATAAAAATGTGTAGTATAATTAGGACGATTATAAGAATATTGTGTTATTGTGTCAGTTGAGTTTGATTAACATTTTATTCCCGTTTGGAAATCTTTTCTCAGAGTGATTTACTCTATGAAACAGATTTCTTTTTTTGTTCTTCATTAGTATTTACGAACCGTATTTACCGAAAGTGACAAAAAAAACGAGTCTGTCTCGTTAAATCCGTAAAAAAATAACCGGGCTACCCTTTGGAGTAACCCGGTTATTTTTTGAGCTTAGTACGACAGCTCCTTTTTCTTTTTCGCGGAAGGAGAGATTTGGTCTCCGACCACTGACGTTTTATAGTCGACTCCCTCCCTCGTCGTGGCTCGGTCGCGATTCTCCTTAAAACGTCACTCGCTCCTATTCGCTGATTCCGCCACCGGCGGCGCTCATATCCGCTCCCTCTCTTGCCGGTACCCGGCGCTCGGTTCAAATCTTTCTGTGAAAAACAAAAGACACACCGAAGTATACTGTCCCCAAGGCAATGGACACGAAATAAAACAGCATTATCGTAGAATATCGCGTTAAATCTCTTAAAATCTCAATTTTTCATAGAACTGACATCGTTTTTCGAACGGTGTCAGTTTTGTTTTGAGCTGAATGCGTTCAAAATTGTAGAAATGAATGTAATCATCAATTAAGCCGCGAGCGTCATCCATAGTTGCAGGCTTTAGCCTGTGTAACCACTCGGATTTGAATGTGCTGAAGAAATTTTCAGCCGGAGCATTATCAAGTGGCGTTCCTGGACTTGACATTGACGGCGTAATGTTGTATGATTGCATTAGCTTAAAATATGCTTGCGATGTATATTGAAAGCCTTGATCACTGTGGAGCTGCAACTCTGCAGTGATCTCTTTTTGTGCTGACCTAATAGTTTCAAAAACTAGATTGTTATCGTTCTGAGTTCCAATCTTGTAAGACACGATGAAATTATCATATAGATCCTTGATAACGGATAGGTACAGAAATCCTTCCTTGGTGGGGATGTAAGAAATATCTGTACACCATTTAGCATTTGGACGGTCTGCGTGAAAGTTACGGTTCCATTTGTTTTCGTATTTATGTACACTCTCGATATTATGAACCCATTTTCGTCTTCTTCGGCTTTTGGAAAGCAGATTGTACTTATTCATTAGTCTCAAAACAGCTTTGTGATTGATTACGAGCCCAAATTCTCTTAAAAGCCATATTTTCACACGTCTATATCCATATGTTAGACGAGTTTTCTCTTGACACTGTCGGATGAGTTCACCTACTATTTTGTCTTTGTCCTCCTTTTCCAGCCTCTTTGTCCAAGCGTAGTATCCGCTTCTTGACACGTTGAAAAACTCACACATTTCACGTATGGTGTATTTGTCTTTGAATCGGTGTATCACTCTGTATTTGATGCTTGCTTTCACTTCCTTTCCAACTCTTGAAGAAAATTTCGCAGTAATTCATTCTCCATTTCAAGTCGCTTTATCTTTGTCTCATTGTTTTCTTCATTTGTTCTCGGTCGCCCTCTTTTCATCGGGAACTGTTGCCTGCGATTTACTTCGGGACGAAGGCCGCACCATGATTCTACTGAGTAGAAACTTACACCGTACTTTCTCCTGAGGCTGTTCATTGAGCTTCCGCTTTCATATTCCTCCCTTATTTGCCTTTTCAGTTCCTCCGGATAATGCTTTACTCCCTTTCTGTTTGCCATACAAAAATGCCTCCTGTAGTAGTTCTTTTATTCTACTACAAGAGGCTTTTTATTTCAATGTCCATTTTTTAGGGTCTAGTGCA
>JAZUBZ010000052.1:0-3617 GCA_045638805.1 Eubacteriales bacterium | reverse complement strand
CAGTTACCTTGTGAAACTCAGCACCAAACAGCTTAATGAAAACGAGGGTGCAATGGCATCTATGCTTCTTAAGGCAATCGGAGACTTCGAGCGTATTTCCGACCACGCCGTTAATATTCTTGAATCCGCAGAAGAAATGCGCGAAAAGGATATTCACTTCTTGGAAAGTGCTAAAGCTGAGATCGAGTCCCTTGCCAACGCTACTCTTGAGATCGTTGAGCTTTCATACATGGCGTTTGTAAACAGTAATGCTGAAACAGCAGCGCTTGTAGAGCCGCTTGAGCAGGTTATTGACCGCATGAAGGAGCTTCTCCGTACCCATCATATTGATCGTCTTCGTCTTGGAGATTACGGTATTGAGTTTGGCTTTGTATGGAGTGACCTTATCACTGATATGGAGAGAGTTTCCGACCATTGTTCAAACATTGCAGGTTGTATTATTGAGCTGAAGGATCAGAATATGAACCTGCACGAATCCCTTAAACTGCTCAGAAGCGACAATGAGTCCTACAGAGAGAAATACACAGAATATACTAAAAAGTATCTTTCTTTCGTATAATTAGAAAATTGCCGTTTCGCTGAGAAACGGCAATTTTTGAATTGTAATTAGTCTGAAATAATTTATACTGACACCTAAAGAAAAATTACTTAAAAACTCATAAATTCAAAATTTTAAGAAGGAGAGTAGACTATGATCTGGTGTGTTGATGATGACAGTACCATCCGTGAAATTGAAGTATATACTTTAGAGCAAACAGGCTTTGAAGCCCGTGGTTTTGCTGATGGCATTTCTATGCTTGAAGCTTTGAAAACCGAGATCCCCGAGCTCATTATTCTCGACATTATGATGCCCGAAATGGATGGTATTGAAGTTCTTAAAAAGCTTCGCTCTGAAGCTGCTTATAAAGATATTCCGGTGATTATGGCAACTGCCAAGGGTACGGAAATGGATAAGATCGGCGGCCTTAACGCAGGCGCTGATGATTACCTCGTAAAACCATTTGGCGTTATGGAAATGGTTGCCCGTGTAAAGGCAGTCCTTCGTCGTACGGTAAAAGAAACTCCTGCAGACGATATTGCTGTTGGCGGTATTGTTTTGAGAGAAAAAGAGCATAAAGTTATTGTAGACGGCGAGAAGGTAGAGCTTACTCATAAGGAATTTGAAATGCTCAAACTCTTTATACGGAATCCGGGTATGGTATTTTCAAGAGATAAACTACTGAGCGAGATCTGGGGAATAGATTACATCGGCGAGACCCGTACGATTGATATGCATATTAAAACCCTTCGTCAAAAACTAGGGAGTGCCGGCGGTCAGATCAAAACAGTCATCGGAGTCGGATACAGACTGGAGAATGAAGTCTGACAAAAAAGATATTTCACTCAATTTTCACCGTAGCACTTGTCGTGCTTCTTGCGAACATCGGTATTGCAACAAGCTTTTTGTATGACTATTTTAACAAATCTCAGATAAGTCAGCTAAAAGCGGAGCTTTCCCTTGTTGCTGATACGGCAAACGAAGTCGGTGTCGAATATTTTGAAAGTTTCGACTCAACAATATTCCGCTTTACTGTCATTGATGCGGACGGTACCGTTCTTTACGATACCCGGGTAAGCCCCAGTGAGATGGAGAACCACGCTGATCGTGAAGAAATTGCTGAAGCCTTTAAGGACGGCACAGGCAGCAGTGCCAGAAGCTCAGCAACTTTGACTCAAAAGACCTTTTACGAGGCGGTACTGCTTGAAAACGGTCTTGTGAAACCTGAGGATACTACAAGATTTGTCGGTAACATCCGCAAAGAAGCGACAAGACTTGTTTCCCTTATCAATGCTATTATCCGTCTTTCTCAGCTTGATGAAAACAGTGACCCCGCAACCGAAACTGTGGAACTGACAGAGGTGGCAAAAGAGGTCGTTGAGGTTCTTGCCGTATCGGCGGCGAAGAGAAATGTTGAACTTTCTATCGAAGGCGATCCCCAAACGATTTTCGGTGTGCGCCGTTATATATACGAGATTGTTTATAATCTTTGCGATAATGCTATTCGCTACAATGTGGACGGCGGCAAGGTAGAGATTAGAATCGGTAAAGATAACGGTCGTGTATTTGTATCCGTAAAGGACACGGGCATCGGTATTGCGCCCGAACATCAGAGCCGTATATTTGAGCGTTTTTATCGAGTAGATAAGAGTCATTCAAAAGAAACCGGCGGAACCGGTCTTGTCCTTTCTATCGTAAAACACGCTGTACAGTATCATAGTGGCAAGGTAACACTTGATAGCGAAGTAGGTAAAGGCACAAAGGTAACAATAGTGTTTTAATACGCAGTGACGGCAGGGAGTAAAATCCTTGCCGCTTTTCTTTGCGAAAACATATTGACAAGTATCTATGTGTCGGATATAATATAAACATAGATGGTTATCTATGTGAGGTGCTATTATGTGTGAAATTGATGTTGCTTTGATTTGTAAAGCGTTATCCGATCCTAACCGTTTGAAAATTGTAGAGATGTTATCGGGAGGAGAGAAATGCGGCTGTAAGATACTTGAAGCATTTAACATTACCCAACCGACCCTTTCACATCATATGAAGATTTTGGAGGAAAGCGGTTTGGTTAAAGGTAAAAAGCAAGGTAAATGGACGCACTATTTTCTTTGCTGTGAAACCTTAAAGGAATTCAAAGCCTTTATAGCATCTCTTGAGTGCTGTAAGGATGGTGACTGTAAATGACGGCTGTTTGGGATTTTATTCAAAATGAAGTTCTCGGCATGAGGTGGCTGAATCGTCTGATCGGTTCGCTATTAAATACCGTTGGACTTTCTGTCGATAGTCGACTGGGCGCAAGCGTGCAGTTTTTTATTTACGATATGATCAAAATTATGGTTTTGCTCGGTGTTTTGATTTTGATCATCTCGTATATTCAAAGCTATTTCCCGCCTGAGAGAACTAAGAGAATACTTGGTAGATTTCACGGTATCGGTGCGAATATCGTTGCTGCTTTGCTCGGTACGGTTACACCGTTCTGTTCTTGCTCGTCTATTCCGTTGTTTATTGGATTCACAAGTGCGGGACTGCCGCTGGGTGTAACATTCTCCTTCCTTATTTCCTCTCCGATGGTGGATCTGGGCAGTCTTGTATTGCTTATGAGTATTTTCGGCTGGAAGGTAGCCGTAGTCTACGTTGTTGTAGGACTTATCATTGCCGTTGTCGGCGGTACGCTGATTGAGAAACTGCATCTTGAAAATGAGGTTGAGGAATATATCCGAAGTGGCAGGTCTATTGATATTCCGCAAGAGGAACTTCGTTTCAAAGACCGCATCGAGTATGCTTGGGACCAGGTTGTCTCTACCGCAAAAAAGGTGTTTCCGTATGTGCTTGTTGGTGTGGGTATCGGTGCTGTTATTCATAATTGGATACCTGAAGACTTCATCGTTAAGGTACTTGGCGATAATAATCCATTTGGTGTTATCCTGGCTACGATTGCAGGTGTTCCGATGTATGCGGATATTTTCGGTACGATCCCGATTGCGGAGGCGCTGCTTGCAAAAGGTGCATTGCTTGGTGTGGTGCTGTCTTTTATGATGGGTGTTACCACCCTGTCTTTGCCGTCGATGATCAT
>JAZUBZ010000051.1:0-6980 GCA_045638805.1 Eubacteriales bacterium | reverse complement strand
ATAGCCGCACCGTAGATGATCTCGGAAGCGTAGCTACCTACCATATGAACACCGATGATCTTCTTGTGAGCCTTGTCAACAATGATCTTTGCGATACCGTCGCCACCCTCGTTCTCAGCGATATATCTTCCGCTGTAACGGAGACTGATGGTATGCTCTTCAGCGTCGATGCCCGCAGCCTTAGCGGAAGCGAGTGTCTCACCAACGGTACCTACCTCAGGATTTGTGTAGATAACAGAGGGGATGGAACGGTAGTCAACCTTGTCCTTGATACCGAGCATATCGGAAACTGCAACCTCACCCTCGCGGTATGCTGTGTGAGCAAGCATGATCTTTCCGTTTACGTCACCTGCAGCCCAGATACCGGGAACAGATGTACGGCAGGACTCGTCAGTAACGATAGCACCGCGGTTAAGCTGTACGCCAAGCTCTTCAAGACCGAGGCCCTGAGTTCTTGCGCGTCTGCCTGTGGAAACGAGGATAAGGTCAGCGGGAACAGACTGAACCTTGCCGTCCTTTTCGTATTCAACAACACCAGCGCCGCCGTTATCGGTAACCTTAACTACCTTTGCACCGAGGATAAACTGAACACCGCGCTTTGCGTAGTTGTTCTGAAGGATCTTGGAGATCTCAGCGTCTGTAGGACCTGCGATCTTGTCGAACATTTCAATAACGGAAACCTTGCAACCAACGGAGTTGAAGTAGGATGCCATCTCAAGTCCGATAACACCGCCGCCGATAACCGCTACTTCCTTGGGAAGCTTTGTGATATCAAGCACTTCTCTGTTAGTAACTGCAAGACCTGTGCCTACAGCCTCACGGAGACCGGGAATGGGGGGAACGATAGCCTCACTACCGGAGCAGATGAGCACACGCTTAGCTGTGTACTTTTCGCCTGCACACTCAACTGTAAAGCCGTCAGAATTCTTGCCTGCAAGCTTTGCAGTACCGTTTACAACGGTAACGCCTGCAGCCTTCATCTTTCCGCCGATACCGGAAACGAGAGTCTTTACAACCTTGTTCTTTCTCTCAACTACCTTTGCGTGGTCGATGGTAGCTGTGGGAACTGTTACACCGTACTTGTCCGCGTGCTTAGCATAGTCAAGCACCTTTGCGGAATAAAGGAATGTCTTTGTGGGAATGCATCCCTCGTTAAGGCATACGCCTCCGAGGCTTCTCTCTTCGAAAAGAAGAGTCTTGAGACCGCTGTGAGCGGCTCTTTCAGCGGCATTATATCCACCGGGACCGCCGCCGATCACTATAAGATCGTACATTGTATTTTACCTCCGAATATTAATACAGACGGGATTACTTTGCAAGGAGAAGCTCGAAGTTCTCAAGTGCTGTGCAAAGCACCTTGAGGAACTTAGCCGCGGGTGCGCCGTCAACCGCTCTGTGGTCGAAGGTGAGGGAGAGTCCCATTGCGGGATATACGCTGCCGTCAGCCTTCAGGCGGTTAGTGGTGCAGCATACACCGAGGATAGCTGTCTGAGGAGGATTGATAACGGGAGTAAAGCTTTCAACGCCCATAGAACCGAGGTTGGAAACGGTGAAGCTTCCGCCGCTCATATCGTCGGGAGAAAGTGTACCCTCTCTTGCACTGCCTGCAAGAGCCTTGGTCTTCTGAGAGATCTCTGCAAGTGAGAGAGTATCAGAGCCGAAGATAACGGGAACGAGAAGTCCGCGGTCTGTGTCAACAGCCATACCGATGTTTGCATGAGCAAACTTTCTGAAGGTGTTGTCAACTACGTTTGCGTTGATCTCAGGGTAGTTAGGAAGTACGCGGGAAACTGCGTAAAGCACCATATCGTTGATGGTAACCTTGGAAAGACCCATAGCCTCGCCCTTGTCCTTAAGAAGCTTTCTGTAGTTAAGAAGGCTTGTAGCATCGAAGGAAGAGTTGAGAGTAAGCTGTGCCATCTCGGAGAGAGATGCGTGCATAGCCTTTGCGATAACCTTACGAACGTTGCTGAAGGGAGTTTCTGTGTAAGCTCTGAAATCAGTAGCGGGAGCTGCTGCTACGGGAGCCGCAACAGGTGCAGCTTCGGATGCAGTCTCTTCAACTGCAGTGATCTTACCTGCAAGGAAGTCTTCAACAGCTGCTGTGTTTGCAATGTAGCCTGCGTCAAGAGCAGCATTGATATCGCGCTCGATGATACGTCCGTGAGGACCTGTGGGAGCAACCTTAGTCATGTCAACGCCTGTCTTAAGAGCAAGATTCTTTGCTCTGGGGGAAATGCGGATAATGTCTCCCTCACTCTTTGTAACAACAGGTGCATCAGCTGTTGCTGCAACAGTTGCCTCTGCCGCGGGATCTGCCTCTGCGGGATCTGCCTCTGCTTCAGCAGGAGCGCCGCCTGCTTCAGCGATAAGTGCGGAAATATCCTCACCTGCTGTACCTACGATACATACGGGCTTAAGACAGTCCACAACGTCGCCTTCCTCTGCGAAAGAATGGAGGATCACACCGGAGAACTGAGAAGGCTCATCGAAAGCGGACTTGTCTGTCTCGTAAGAAAACAGAACGTCACCCTCTTTTACCTCGTCTCCGACCTTCTTGTGCCAGGTTGTAATGATACAACTCTCAACACTCTGCCCCTGACGGGGCATGATGACAAAATTAGCCATGGTTATATCCTTTCATAATTATAATTAACTTATTTATTTTCAGCGGGTACAAATAAGACGCACTCCGCTAAGAAGCATTTTTCTCTTCACCTGTGCATCGGGTTCCGAGTCCGTTATGATAACGTCAGCGCCCTCCACAGTACAAAAAGTATAAGGCAGACTTCTTCCGATCTTGGAGGAATCCATAAGCATTACCACCGTCTTCGCCTTTTCGGCAACGATACGCTTCAGCTCACATTCGTTAAAGCTTGCAACGGTAAAGCCGTTGTCCTCACTGAATCCCGTGGGAGTCAGAAAAGCAGTATCGATATTTATGTCGCTGAGGAAACGGTACGCCTGCAGACCTGTTACCGTATTATTAACGCCCTCTATCCTTCCGCCCACGATGTTGACGGAAGCATTTCCGTTTTTGCACAGCTCAAGGGCAACGCGGGGATCTGTGGTAGTAAAGGAGTATCTCATATCGGGTATGTATTTGCATAAGGTACGCATGGTCGTACCCGAGTCGATGAAAATGGAGCGTCCGGTTTCAAGAAACGGGATCGCCGCTTCGGCGATAAGTCTTTTGGCGGGAAGATTCACGACGTCGTCACTGTCGGAGGAAAGTCTGCCAATGCTTCTGCATCCGCCTCTCACCTTTATGACAATGCCTTCGTTTTCGAAGTATTCCACGTCGCGTCTCAGTGTCATTTCCGAAACGTCCGGGAACATTTCGCGCATTTCTTCAAAGGAAACAAAGGGTTTTGAAAGAAACAATTCTCTGAGCGCATCTCTTCGAGCCTTAAACAAAACCTCACCGTCCTTTACCCACACTTCTGCTTATACTTATGTTAATATTTTACACCATAGATGTGAATTTGTCAATACAAATGTATCACCTAGTGTTATTTTTAACATGTTTGTACAGGTTGTCAAGATTGCGGATAATTAATAAAAAATGCGTTTTTATGAAAGAAAAAGATAAAAAATTTAAATTCCCCCTACAAAAATCCCTTTGTATTTGCTATAATATATGTACACTCACTCGCACTTCACAGAAAGACAGACAAACTTACAAATCAGGAAGGTGGCAAAACATGAAATTAAAAAATCTTATCAAGTCTACAATATCCATAATACTCGTATGTGCTATGGTTACCACAATATTCTCAGCCTCCGTACCTACCGACAGTGTCGGCGGCAAGCTCTCTTATAACGACATATCAGAAAACGATTGGTTTTACGAAAACGTAAAATTCGTAACAGAACAAGGCATTATGAACGGCGTGGCGGAAGAAAGATTCTCGCCCCTTGGCAAGCTGTCCCGTGCAATGAGCGTTACTATACTGTACCGCATGGCGGGAGAGCCGGAGATAAGTGACTCACACAGCTTCACGGACGTTAAAAGCGGTGAGTGGTATTCAGATGCTGTAGCATGGGCATATACCGAAAGAATCACAACGGGCAAGACCAAGACAAGCTTTGCGCCACACGATGACGTAAGCCGAGCTGAATTTGCCACGTTCCTCTACCGATATGCCGAGATAAACAAATTAGGCTTCCCCGAAACCCGAGACGGAAACGTTGCAGACAAAAAGGTAATACCGTATTACGCCGAAAGTGCAGTAACTGCAATGTATCACTCAGAGATAATCAACGGACGCTCAGGCAATGTATTTGACCCACACAGCCCTATCACCCGCTGTGAAGCCGCCGCTATCATAAACAGATTTTCCACCGTCACTAAGACGTATACCGTAATAGGCTTTATAGGAAACAGCATAACCTCCATGGGAAACGTCCCCTTTCATTTTAGAGTACTTGCCTCGGATATGCCCGTAAAAGTAATGAATTTTTCAGCATACGGATATACTCTGTCCATGCACTGTGATTGGTTTTATCAAGATGAAGAAGACAGAGAGGATGCACAAAGATGTGACATCTACATATTACAGGATGGCGCAGGGACACTACCCGAGATCGGATATAACAAAAAGATACTTGATCTTATAGAAAGTAACCCGGATTATCAGGGGGACCTTCAGTATTATTTTTATTCGGGATACAATATCGTGGATGAAATAAAGGATATTCTTGGCAAGGACAAGACATATTACGCCTTTACAGCTTCTGATTACGTTGCCAAGTTTGACGAGATGGATACCGATATATTGTTAGGAATAAAAAAAGTGTACGCCGAGGACTATGACCTTCCGCTAACTTATGTACCTGAAATATCCGAATTCAACAGTGATTTGGGACTTAATAAGTATGACACCTTCTTTGACGGACTCCATCCCACAACACTTATGGGATATTGTATCGCTCTTACGTTATTCTGCGACATTTATGATGTGTCTCCCACGGAGCAGAACAACGGCAACCTGAATCCTGAGGATATCCCCGGCGAAACAGAGGCCGAAAAGGCTGAGTTCATGACAGAATTAAAAAAGACCATCGCTGACATACTGACTGTACAGGACATATCTGAGTAAAACTTCGATGGGTGAAAACTTTACAACATATAAAGAGCAGGAGCCATGCGGCTTCTGCTCTTTGTTTATGTGCGCTTAAAAAATCAAAAGAATTTCAAATCAAATGTCACAAAACGCACTTTGGATTCGTTATAATATATGAAGATCCGGATCAACACAGAAAAAACGGAGGTGAGTCGTTGAACATTCAAATGAAGGAAACCGAAAAAGCAGAACTACTCTTTGCCCTCTACGAGCAGGAAATGTACCGCGTATGTTTTGCGATATTAAATGATCCGTACACAGCAGAGGATGCTGTCAGCGAAAGCTTTTTAAAGCTTCTTAAAAACCGCGACAGAATAGTTGACCCGCGCGCCGACTCATGCAGACGTTATGCTGTAAAGACCGCAAAACACACCGCCATTGACATGTACAGAAAAAAGGCTCGTGAACGTGAGTATTTGGGAGAGCTTTCGGAAAACGAAGTCTCTGATGCAAATTTACCCGATGATATGTCATACTTTGACACAGAAGCAATACTCGAAAAGTTTCCGAAAAAGTACCGCGACGTGATTGAGTGCATTTGTATCAGCGGTCTTAGTGTACCAGAAACGTCGGCAGTTTTGAAAATAAGCGAAGCATGTGTCAGAAAGCGACTTGAGAGGGCAAGACGTCAGCTTAAGGGCATTAGAAAAAATGTGTAATCAGGAGATTTCTACATGAAAACAATACCCAAAAAAAGACAGATCATTTCTTTAGTTCTCGTATGTGCCTTGATGACCGTTGTATTCTCAGGAACGCTTGTAATAAACGGTGCTGAAAGCGGTTCCAAGTATATGGACGTGGCTGAGAGCGACTGGTTTTACGAAAACGTAAAATACGTTACCGAAAACGGTATTATGAACGGTGTTGCCGCAAACCGCTTTGCTCCCTACGAAGCGATGTCAAGAGCAATGAGCGTTACAATACTGTACCGCATTGCGGGCGAGCCAAGCGTAAGTGCATCCCACGGTTTCACCGATGTCAAAAGTGGAGAATGGTACACCGACGCGGTGGCGTGGGCTTACGAAAACAGAATAACTACGGGAACATCTAACACAAAATTCTCCCCCAATGACAGTGTAAGCCGTGCTGATTTTGCCACATTTCTCTACCGTTACGCTGATATTAACAAATTAGGTTTTCCTAAAATCAGAGAAGGTACTGTTTCCGATACAAAATATGTACCTTATTATGCATCAAGCGCAGTAAATTTAATGTATCAGTCAGGAGTGATAAACGGTCGTTCGGGAAACGTTTTTGATCCTCACAGTTCTATCACACGTTCAGAAGTTGCCGCAATCATAAACAGATTTTCAAACGTTGTCAAAGAATATACGATTGTATGCTTTGTCGGCAACAGTATCACGAGACTTAGTAATACTGCTGTACATTTTCAAATGCTCGCCGCAGACAGACCCATAAAAGTAGTGGATTTTTCAGCAATGGGTTTTTCTCTCTCTATGCACTGTGATTGGTTTTACAAGACCGAGGCTGACAGAGAAGATGCGCAAATAGCCGATATCTATATATTACAAGAAGGTGGCGGCTCATTCCCGCAAATCGGAGAAAACAAGGAGATCGAAGAGCTTTTAAGCGATCGCGAGCATCTTCCGCCCGGTCTGCAGAGTGCCTTTTATTCAGGATACAATGTTATCGATGAATTAAAAAAGATACTTGGCAGAGATAAGGAATACTACGCATTTACCGCATCGGATATAATAGGAAACTTTGATGAACATGACACCGAGCCTTTGTTAGAGATCAAAAGGATATACGCAGAAGACTACGACCTCCCGCTTACATATGTATCCGAAATTTCAAGTTTCAATAAGGATTTGAATTTGGGTCTGGGAGATA
>JAZUBZ010000050.1:0-3561 GCA_045638805.1 Eubacteriales bacterium | reverse complement strand
GCATATCTGCAGAATCGTCATAATCCGAACACCGTACGGATGGTCGAAAACAGCTCTCCGATTTTTTCCGCAAGGAGAACAAGAACGATTACAGTTCCCGCGACCGACAGAAGCATTGCCTGCTCGTCCCGTCCTGCGCGGGTCAAAATTTGCGTACAGGCGGCAATAAGCAGTCCCACCCCCGCCACCTTTATTATGAGCGTTACGTCCAATGTTTATTTTCCTCCGTTTTTTTCTTCAGATAAGGAGAATTATGAGGGACACCGCGCCGAGTGGCGGTAAAAGTCGGAAGAGTCTTCCATTTGTCGCGACGTTTTCACGTTCCGCTTTAGATATCTCTTCAAATACGTTCACGTAATACTCGCACCGCTTCACTTCACCATCGGTATAGTCACTCCCCAGTCGGGAGGCAAACTCCGAAAACTCACGCTCGGCTTCTCCCGACAGTGTAAGATATCCACCGCCTATTGCCTCAGTTAGTCCGTCAGCACGCATCGCTTCAAGAAAGCCCGTCTCTTCAAAATGTTCGGATGAGTAAGAAGAAAGTATGTCTCCTACGGGCATATTGAATGATTCGATATTCCGCTTTATATATTTTATAAATGCCGCGACCGCATCCGTGGAGGTGACCCTGCGGCTATACACGTTTGCTGCGTATGCCCCCATCACGGCAGATGACACAAGTATCATAACCGCTCCCGCAAGCTTCAGTATCATAGAACACACACCTCGTGTTCCGCTTCTTCTTTAATATCCTCTGTAAAGGTGATCTCCGTTTTGTATCCTCTCCCCTGCCTTTCAAGAAGCCCCGCGAAAACGCTGAAAACACCATTCTTTTGAGGCTGAACGAATCCCTCTCTCGCCGTAAGGTCCGCGTAGGACCTGCCGTGGGCAGAAGCGATGATGCGTACCCCGCTTCCGACGGCATGTCTCAGTGCCGACATATCGTCATCTGAAGATATCTCATCGCACACCACGTAATCGGGGGAAAGCGTCCTCACCGCGATCTCAATTCCGCGCCCTCTCGGATATGAGGACAGCACGTCCAATGCGGCGGTACCGTCAAGTCCCGCCGCAAGCTCGCACCTGCTGTCTATGACAGCCACGTTATGAGCCGACGCCCCCGACGCCATTTTTCCGATAAGCTCACGTAAAACGGTGGTCTTTCCCACACCGGGAGGTGAGTATACGAGTAAGCTGTCGCGAAATCCCCTGCTTTCAAGCAGGTGATATATGCCGTCTGCCGCGCCTCTTACTCTGTGGGGGATGCGGATATTGATACTTGTTATATCGGTCACGGCGTCAATGCCTCCGTCACGGACGACTGCCTTACCGCAGATACCCGCACGTATACCGTGAGCGTAGGAGATATATCCCTCTCTTATGGTGTCCGCATGTGAATAAAGAGAGTTGCCGCACAGCTTGCGGAGAGTAAGCTCAATGTCATCTGCTGTACATAATACACTCCGTGAATAATAGTTCTTTCCGCATGAGGTTATTGTGAGGGGACACCCAAGCCTTAGTCTGATCTCATCAAGGTGTACTCTCCCGTTCACTGCCATATTTACAGTCTCTGCCGCAAGGTGGTAGGGTAGCACTTCAATTGCCGCTCGTTCTGCATTTGTAAATTCTGTCATTTTTATTGCCGTACCTTTATTTTCAACTGCGGTACGTACACTCGTACCGTGTACTCAATTTATACGGAACGCGGAAGTGATATATGACAGAAATTCGTCCGTCAACAAAAAAAGCCTGATGCCGAGACGGCATCAGGCTAGTTTCATTGTCAACTTATTAATAATTTTCAGCGTGTACTTCGAAGTAGCTCTGAGGATGTGCACATGTGGGGCACAGCTGGGGTGCTTCCTTACCTACAACGATGTGTCCGCAGTTGCGGCACTCCCATACCTTAACCTCGCTCTTAGCGAATACTTCAGCAGTCTCCACGTTCTTAAGAAGCGCGCGGTATCTCTCCTCGTGGTGCTTCTCGATTGCCGCTACGAGACGGAACTTAGCCGCAAGCTCGGTAAAGCCTTCCTCTTCAGCTGTCTTTGCAAAGCCGTCGTACATATCGGTCCACTCGTAGTTCTCGCCCTCTGCTGCGGAAGCAAGGTTTTCAGCGGTGTCACCGAGACCCGCAAGCTCCTTGAACCACATCTTTGCGTGCTCCTTCTCATTGTCAGCAGTCTTTAAGAAAAGAGCGGCGATCTGCTCGAAGCCCTGCTTCTTAGCTACGGATGCAAAATAGGTGTACTTGTTTCTTGCCTGAGACTCACCTGCAAAAGCAGCCTCAAGATTTTTTTCGGTCTGTGTACCTGCGTACTTGTTTGTTTTCATAAGTTTATCTCCTTTTCTGACGGTGCCCCGCCCCAATTGACTTGTTTTCATTAGGTATTATACACTACAAAAATATTATTTGCAATATTTTTTCGTTATATTCTGCCAAATTAATAATTATTTAACAAAGTTTTTTTGATACACAAGTATTTAACGCGGCGTTTTTCTGAATGACCCAAAGCACAAATATTGTTGACATTACCCTGAATATATGATAAAATAAAAGTAATGAACGTTTTTACGTAAATACTATGAAAAGGTATGGTTTAATAACATGAATATTCTTAAAGGTAATGCAGTAGTAGGTCAGTCCGGTGGTCCCACCGCCGCTATCAACGCTACCCTTGCAGGTGTTATCAAGGGCGCGCTCACAATGGCTGACGGCGCTATTGAAACTCTCTACGGTATGAGAAACGGTGTGCAGGGTCTTCTTGACGAGGATCTTGTAAACCTCAGCGAAATGTTCGGTGCTGATGGCGGTCTTGATGAGGAAAAGTTCGCTCTTCTCAAGCAGACTCCCGCGGCAGCTCTCGGCTCTTGCCGTAAGAAGCTTCCCGATCCCGACAAGGACAGAGCTTTCTTTGACGGTCTTATCGAGATCTTCAAGCGTCACAACATCCGCTACTTCTTCTACATCGGCGGTAACGACTCCATGGATACCGTTGCAAAGCTTACAAAGTATCTTGCTACCTCCGACTACGAGATGCGTTGCGTAGGTGTTCCCAAGACGATCGACAATGACCTTGTAGGTACCGACCATACTCCCGGCTTCGGCTCCGCAGCAAAGTACATCGCAGCTACTATGCAGGAGATCATCCGCGACTGTAACGTTTACAAGCTTCCCGCTGTTACCATCGTCGAGATCATGGGCCGCGACGCAGGCTGGCTTACTGCTTCTGCCGCACTCACAGGCAGAATTTGCGGCGTAAAGCCCGATTACGTTTATCTTCCCGAGCGTGTCTTCGATGCAGACAGCTTCATCGAAGACGTTAAGCGTGCACTTGAGACGAAGTTTGCCGTTGTTATCGCTGTTTCCGAGGGTGTTCGCTTTGCTGACGGAAGATACGTCGGTGAAGGCACACAGAGTGGTGTAGCTGACGCATTCGGTCACAAGTACCTTGCAGGTACGGGCAAGGCGCTCGAGCACATGGTAAAGGAGAGAATCGGCTGTAAGGTACGCTCAGTTGAGCTCAACATCTGCCAGAGATGTGCTTCTCACATCGC
>JAZUBZ010000049.1:0-9006 GCA_045638805.1 Eubacteriales bacterium | reverse complement strand
ATACAAAAAAGCTATTTTGTGATGAGTATTGTAATTTCATGTATAAAACAAGATGCAAAATTAGAGAAAAAATTAAATGTAATTAAGTAAAATTATTTGATCTAATGTGAATAATCTAACTTCAAAACATTAAGGTCGAGGGATGTATTCTCTCGACTTTAATATTTATAATTCACAGAAAGCAGGTGAAACTCATGCCCTACATTCCACCGGATATCGTAGCAAAAGTACGTGAGATAGATCTACTCACCTATCTCCAAAATTACGAGCCGCAGGAGCTTGTACACTTTGGCGGTAACACTTACGGTACGAGAGAACACGATTCACTTAAGGTCTCAGATGGAAAATGGTGTTGGTTTTCCCGCGGTATCGGTGGAAGATCGGCACTCGACTACATCTTAAAAGTCAAAGGAATACCATTCATGCAAGCGGTTGAAAGGATCATCGGTCAGACGAGAACTCAACCGCCTGTTTTTATTTCGTCAGAAAAAGAAGCGAAGCCTAAAACATTGCTTCTGTCGCAGCCGAGTCAATGTGCAAACAAATGTTAAGTACTAAGATTCTTTACTCAGTTTTATTATTGAGTGTTTCAATCATAAAAAATGGATTGTTTTCGTGTGTAAACTATTAATTCACTTGAAAAAACATACTTTTTTATAATACTGCGCATAGCTCCCTCACTTATTTACTACATAAAGTGAGGGACTTTTTCACATTTCGAATATCACCAAATAAAACCACAAGGAGACTTCCCCATGCCCTACATCCCACCAAATATCGTAGCCCAAGCACGTGAGATGGATCTTTTAACCTATCTCCAAAATTACGAACCGCAGGAGCTTGTACACTTCGGCGGTAATACTTACTGTACACGTGAGCACGACTCGCTGAAGATCTCAGACGGAAAATGGTGTTGGTTTTCACAAGGAATAGGTGGCAGGTCAGCACTTGACTACCTCATTAAAGTCAAAGGAATACCATTTATGCAAGCGGTTGAAAAAATCGTCGGTCAGACGAGAGTTCAGCCGCCTGTTTTTGTTTCTGAAGAAAAAGAAACGAAACCTAAAACGCTACTTCTCCCCAAAGCAAATCTAAGCACGACCAACGCGGTAGAATACCTTCGCGGCCGTGGCATTGACGGAGAGATCATCGACTACTGTATCAAGACCGGGCGCATATACGAAAGCTATCCCTATCATAACGTAGTGTTCGTCGGTCAAGACAAGGACGGTAAAGCAAGGTATGCTAACTTACGAGGGATAGGAACAGACTTCAAAGGTGAAGCGACAGGCAGTGACAAGCGGTTCTCGTTCAGTATACCCGCCACGAACAGCGATACCGTGCATCTGTTTGAAAGTGCCGTTGATTTGCTGTCATATGCAACAATGCAAAAGCTTGATGGAAAGCCATGGAATGCAGAACACTTCGTGTCCCTTGCGGGAGTGTACAAGCCGAAAAAAGAAACGGATGAAAGCAAGCTGCCGTTAGCACTCGGACAATTCCTTGAGGATCATCCCGAGGTAAAACACGTGAATCTGAGGCTTGATAATGACCCAGCCGGGCGAATAGCAATGAACACCATATATAAGCAGCTAACGGGCAAGTATAACGTATGTCCTCTGCCCCCACTCAGTGGAAAGGACTACAACGATATGCTTTGCGACAGACTCGGTTTGCCGAGGACAAAAATAATCAAAAAGGAAGTGGTAAGATGAACACCGAAAACGCAAAAACTAAAGACGTAACGTATAGCGAGCTTGTGTCATATTTCAAAGCAGTAGAGACCGCCAAAACAGGAAAACACCTAAGCGGATATATCATATTTACGGAGGACAGCTTTACAGCTCCCTATGATGAACGAGCAAGAACATATGCAGTATCAAGTAACAATAAGGCGTTTCAGCCGAGCATGGGCGGGTATTCTATATACGGCTCGTCCCTCGATGGCACCGATCCGTGTGTACGTTTGGAACAGTATATGTCAGTTGAACGCGGCGGTAAGAACGGTTGGAAAATTGAAAGATGCTACGTGAAAACGGAAGAGCTTGAGCAGGTAAAGGACCTCATTAAGGTGAAAAAATCACGTGGTGGTGACGCTCGGTAACTAAACATAATGTTATCGTATATGATAGCATATTATTTCTACAGCTTGTACCGCAAGCTGTTTTCTTTTTCGGCTGGTAGCCTTTTAGACGTAGGTGACGTGGGGATGTCATCTATCCGAAAGCATCATAGAAAAAGAGCAGAAAGATAAAACTGTATTTTCTGTACCTTGTACGCTGATATATTGATTCGCGAAAATTACAAGCCCTTTTATAGAGGGAGGTGATTATCGTGAAAGATATCATTAATGTCCACAGCAGTAATCTGGACTTAATAATCAATGAAGAGTATTTACATTGTTCCGTAAAAGATAAGATCGAATTAAAAATACAGCTGAAGATAGTATTCAACGGTCTCAAATACGTGTTCAATAAAATACATGAACAGAAGAAAAACAGATAAAAAGGATAGCCTTGCTAATGGTGAAAACCAAGCGAGGCTTTTCTTTTTCAGCCGGTAGCGCGAAATCTCCCGTGGGGGAGAACGTGGGGATGTCATCTATCCGCAAGCATCGTCGTTTGGGGACAAACGACCGCTTTGTCAGGTGCATCCCCCTGAAACCCCACACGGAAATCAATATCAAAACATAGAAAGGAAAAACAAAAATGGGAGCAGTACTTTTCATAATCGGCATGATGGCAGGTGGCACATTTGGCGTCCTAATCATGTGCCTGTTCCAGATCAACAAAGGAGAAAAAGATGAGTAAAAGAAGCATTGAGATCAAGGTGAGACTCAACAAAAAAGAGATGGAGTCACTCTCCAAACGAGTGAAGAAAAGCGGACTTTCAAGAGAAGCGTACATTCGCCACCTCATAAATGGATGCGTACCGAGAGACGCGCCTCCGCCCGACTACTACGCCATGATGCGCGAGTTGTACCGAATCGGAAACAGCCTAAACCAAGTAGCAAAGAAGGCGCACACGCTGAACGTTATCGACGTGCAGAGGTACGACTTTGGAATATGTATGTTTGAGTCAGCGGTGAAGCAGATAACCGAAGCGGTGGTTGAACCGAAGGCTATAGGTGACGAATGGCAGTGACATCAATATGGAGAATAAACGGCTGGCTCGGTAACGTGGTGCTCTACGTGGAGAATCCCGAAAAGACCGACAACCCCAAGTTTTACGAAACTGACGGTATTACCGAAAAGGGAGTGCAGGGATTATCGGACGTAATCGACTATGCGGTAAACAGCGAGAAAACACAGAAGGTCGATGACGAAAGCACCGAGATTCACAGTAGCTTTGTTTCGGGCATCAACTGTCACCCGTCAACGGCGAGAGATGAGATGCTTGCGGTGAAGCGGAGATTCGGTAAGGAGGACGGTACCGCCGCTTACCATGGATATCAGTCCTTCGCACCGGGAGAAGCCATACCCGAGATGGCACATGAGATCGGCATCAAGTTAGCGGAAAGCCTATGGGGAGAAAAGTATCAAGTCATCGTTGCAACCCACCTTGACACGGAGAATCATTTGCACAACCATTTCGTGGTAAACACCGTTTCATTCATCGACGGAATCAAATACTACCGCTCCGCAAAGGATTATCACGATATGCAAAGCGAGTCTGATAAGCTGTGCCGCGAGTATGGATTATCTGTAATAGAAGAACCGAGCGGCACGTCAAAGCATTACGGAGAGTGGAGAGCCGAGCAGGAACAGCGCCCCACGTGGAGAGGTATTATCCGTGTCGATGTGGATGAGGTAATAAGACAATCTATGACGGAGCGTCAGTTTTTCGATAACCTTCAAAAGCGCGGGTATGAAGTCAAGATCGGCAAGGATATTTCTGTGCGACCTCCGAACAAGGACCGTTTCGTGAGGCTTGCCCGAAACTTCGGTGAGGACTATACCATAGACGGAATCCGAAGGCGTATCCTATCCCAAAGCAGAGCCGAGAGACAGATGCCCGTTACGGAATACCGAACCAAGAGATACAGTGTCAAAGGTAACATAACGAAAGCTAAGAAAGTTAAAGGCTTTCGTGCGCTGTACTACCACTACTGTTATCTTCTCGGGATATTCCCACGGGACAGACCGCAAAACAGAATAAGACTCCATTTTTTACTCCGTGAGGACCTCATAAAAATGGACGACATATCAAAAGAAGCAAGGCTCCTTTCACGGAATCACATTGATACCGCGGAGGAGCTTTTTTCGTACAGATCAAGCTGTGAGGATAGACTTAAAGCTCTCATCGACGAGCGAAACGCACTGTTCAGAAAGAGACGTACCGTTTCAGTTAAATCGGACGACACGAGCAGAGCCGAGGTACAGGAGAAGATAGATTCCTTCACAAACGAGATCAAAAAGCTCAGACAGGAGGTGAGGCTATGTGAAGATATACGTGTGCGATCCGGTGTAATGAAGGACAAGATCAAAACCGTCCGAGAGGACGGCAAACAGAAGGAGGTAAAACGAGATGAACAACTCAGGAGACGCGGCTGAACAGATAGTGCGAATGAGTCTTGAAGGGACGGAGGTCGCGCTGAGGCTTACGGGATCAGCCGCAAAAAACATTGCCGCAGGCATATACGCCATTATGAAGAACGGCGACAAAAACAAGCTGAAGGGCAGACAGAGACTCACGTCCATGCTGAAAAGCGGAAAGGAACTTAGGGTATTCACCGTCAGCGAAAAGCATCTGAAGCAATTTGCCAAAGAAGCCAAACGTTACGGTGTAGTGTACTGCGCATTGCGCGGCAAAGGTAAATCAGCAGACGGACTTGTTGATGTTATGGTACGAGCAGAGGATGCATCCAAGATCAACCGAATCGTGGAACGCTTCAAACTCTCTACCGTAGACGTGGCATCCATCAAGTCCGACATCGAGAAGTCGAGATCGGACAAGGATACTACCCACGGCGAACCCGAAAGAGGCGTGATGGAGAAAAGCGAGGAAGATAAGCTTGTAGATGAGATGCTGGGAGAACCGATGCGAAAGGAGGAGAAAACCATAACAAACCCTACTGTGAGGACGGAAAAGTCACCTCCGTCCGAGCCTACCTCAAAGAAGCGAAACAAATCCGACGAGGGAGTTACTAAAAAGTATGATAAGCCGTCGGTAAGAGAAGAACTTCGTGAGATCAAGGAAAGCAGAAAGAAAGGCGACGAGCCTAAGCGCAAAGACCCCGAGAGATCTTCAAAGAAGAAGGACAAGAAAAGTCCCGAACACAAGAGACCTAAAAAGAAGAAATCAAAGAGTAAAGGAAGGTAAAGTCACATGAATAATTTTGACGACATTCTTGACGTTAAAGCGGAAACACCCGCAGAACCACCGAAGGACACACGACCGCAGTGGCAGGTCAAACAGCAGCAGAACAGAGAGACCGCCTATCAGAAAACGGATGCGGCTATTGAAGAGTTTGTGGGAGGCAAAGCCGACATTAAGAAATATCTTGACGTGCAGTCGAGATTCCTTAACTACTCCGTAAGAAATACGCTTCTCGTGATGAAGAAGAATCCCGATGCAACACGTATCGGTGACTACAATTACTGGAAAAGTCAGAACGCAGAGGTCCTGCGCGACGAGACGAAGAATCCCATAATCATCCTTGAACCGGGGAAAGAGTTCAAGCGCGAGGATGGCTCCGTCGGACAGTACTATAACGCAAAAGAGGTGTACGACGTCTCACAGACCACAGCAAAAGACACCGTAACGCCTACCGTGACATATGACGACAGACTTCTTCTTAAAGCTCTTATCAGTAAGTCACCCGTGTCGATCAAGGTGGTAAACGACCTTCCCGACGGGCGCGGAGCGATGCTTGATACAAGTGAACAGGCGATCCTCGTAAAGCGCGGTATGGCGGCACACGATATCTTCAAATGTGTCTCAGCAGAGCTTGCGAACGTTGACCTTGAGTTTCAGAATCCCGCTTACAACCGCAACGTGGAAGGCTACAAAGCGTATTTCGCGTCATATATCCTCTGCAAGAGATACGGTGTTGACACCAAGGACTTTATGTTTGAGGGAGCGGGTCAGATCTTCAGCGGGAAAGATGCTCATGCCGTCACCGCCGAGCTTAACGAAATCAAGGAGACAGCAAAAACTATCGACACACGTATGACGAGGGCGCTTGAACAGAATAAGTCCCCGAAAGCTAAAACGGAGGTAAGATAGTCTGAAATTAAGTGAACCAAAACTGTTTGTCACTTTTTCAGACATCATTTGTGCTTTGCCGCCAAATACGACGGCGGCATTTCGTTCATCCTCAAGAATGAACGAAAACACCACAAATCAAAGAAAGGAATAATCAAAGTATGAAAACCGAAAAACGAATCATAGCGCTCAATCAGTACGAGCACGGCGTGGTCATCAACGCTTTGAACGATATGCGAAACGACCTCATCGAGGAAGACCGTCCCACAGATATGGTGGACGAGATACTTCTCAAAACCATAGACGCACCGACCAAGAAGGTCAAGTGCAGCCGCTATGAAGCAAGATAACGATAGAACTCTGCTCATATTGTCCATTGTCGGTATCATCCCCGTGGTGTGGCTCGGACTACTTGTGGCACCTTTGCTTGAGGACGGACTTATCGGAGTCATCACGGGATTCACGGAGACTATGGCGCGACCCTTTCACATAGAGCTTTGCATGGACAGCCTTTACGTTGTCCTTGTTTTGCTTATGATCTACGGTATTGCCATAGGTGTTTATCTCTCGACGAGACGAACTTATCGCCGAGGCGAGGAACACGGCTCTGCCAAGTGGGGCAACGTCCATACGATCTGCAAGAAGTACCGTTCCGCTGACGAGTTTGAAAACCGTATCTTCACAAAGAACTTCCGTATGGGACTTGACGGGCGAAAGCACAGACGAAACCTCAACACCTTAGTTTGCGGCGGTAGTGGATCGGGTAAGAGCCGTTTTTATGCGAAAGTCAATCTTCTGCAGGCGAACACGTCATTCTTTGTTCTCGACTGTAAGGGCGAGCTTCTACGCGATACGGGAAACCTCCTTGCGGCAAAGGGATATGAGATACGGGTGCTTGACCTGCTGAACATGGAAAAAAGCCATTGTTACAACCCCTTTGCTTACCTTGAAACGGACAACGACGTGCAGAAGCTTGTGACGAATCTTTTTAAGGCGACGACACCTAAAGGAAGTCAGTCCCAAGACCCCTTTTGGGATACCTCCGCAAGTATGCTCCTTTTGGCACTCATATTTTATCTCAAATATGAGGCTCCGCCCGACGAGCAAAACTTCACCATGGTACTTGAAATGCTCCGCGCCGCTGATGTGCGCGAGGAGGATGAAACATATCAATCTCCCCTTGACGAGTTGTTTGAACGCCTTGAAATGCGGAACCCCGACCACATCGCGGTGAAGTACTATAAGGACTATCACTCTGGTGCTGGTAAAACGCTGAAGTCAATTCACATCACACTTGCGGCAAGGCTTGAAAAGTTCAATCTTACAAGTATTGCCGCGCTTACCACAACGGATGAGCTTGATATAGGAACACTTGGGGAAAAGAAGGTTGCCCTGTTCGCGCTGATCCCCGATCATGACGTGAGCTTTAACTTCCTTGTTAGTATGCTTTACGGATCTACATTTGAGAAATTGTTCCACTTAGCTGACCATAAGTACGGCGGTGCTCTACCCGTTCCCGTCCACTTCCTTATGGACGAGTTTGCAAACGTGTCCCTGCCCGATGATTTTGATAAGCTCCTTGCAACCATGCGTTCAAGGAACATAAGCGTATCGATCATCATTCAGAACGTGGCACAGCTTAAGGCTCTGTTTGAGAAGCAGTGGGAATCCATTATGGGTAACTGCGACGAGTTTTTATACCTCGGTGGTAACGAAACGGGAACACACAAGATGATAGCTGAATCCTACCTTGGCAAGCAGACCATCGACATGAACACCTACGGCAAGAGCTCGGGACACAGCGGTAACTACTCTACCAACTGGCAGATCACGGGACGCGAGCTGCTTGACGCGGCTGAGGTACGTATGCTCGATAACAGATATGCGTTATTGTTCATTCGTGGTGAACATCCGATAATGGACGAGAAATACGACCTCTTGAAGCATCCGAATGTTGGACTTACCACCGACGGTCACGGAAAACCCTACGAACACGGTACAACGGAGCATTCCGTCGGTACTATCACATTTACGGACGTTAAAGAGGGGGACGAATATACTCCCGGTGAGTCCGATTACGTTTACGAGCTTCTGTCCGACGAGGACCTTGAAGAAATATTTACTGATGAAGAATAGGAGAAAAACAACATGAGAAACAAGAACACAAACAACAAACTCCCCCTTGAAACGAGAGCAAAAAGAGGATTCCGCTTCTACTGTGCTGTGATACTTGCAGTCACCCTCACCTGCGGACTTTCTATTACAGCTTTTGCCGCAGATGATCCTCTGACGGTTATCAGTAATCTCAGCACGTTCATTTTCGGACTTATCCGTGCTATCGGACTTATCCTTCTCGGATTTGGCGTAGTACAGGTCGGTCTCAGCCTTAAATCCCACGATCCGTCACAGAGAGCAAACGGATTCCTCACTTTAGCCGGTGGTGTTATTATCACCTTTGCTAAGGAGATCCTTGATCTTATCATGGCGTAAGAATTAGCCGACGGTGCTAATATTATTTGCGATATTAGCACCATTGGACAGTAGATACCGCAAGAGCCGTCCGCATGGGCGGATCTTTGCATGGAAAGGAGGAAAACGTGTCTGATAACTGGGTAGTGCAAAACCTTGAAAATGCACTTGATACTTGGAATGATAAATTGTCGGAAATATGGACTCTGCTGTTGCAGTCACCCGAATCGTTCAAAGACGGAACTATATGGACGGTGATCGTAAATATACACGAAGCGGTTAAAGCGATTGGACTTGCGCTTCTTGTTCTCTTTTTTGTTGTGGGTGTAG
>JAZUBZ010000048.1:0-15707 GCA_045638805.1 Eubacteriales bacterium | reverse complement strand
TGTCTTCCTAAGACCGCTTGGCCTCCGACTTGCATACGTGGCAAGACATTACGACGAGATAATAAGCGGACGTGTAAAAGAAGCGGAAAAGCGGGGGGCCGAGGCGATAGCCGCGTCTGTCAAGTCGGGCGGCACACGTCCCACGGAAGGGGCACTTTGCAAAGGCGGTGCCGTCCTCGTGAAAAAAGACCCTGCGAAGCTGAGTCTCGGAGATTTCAAAAGGATCAGGGAAAACTTCCGCAAAACGGGCAAAAGAGAAAAGTTTTAAGGGACTACTGTAAATAAACTGAGAACTCCGCCGAATTTCGACGGAGTTCAGGCTACTGACAAACCTCACCTGCAAAAAACAAACTGTCAATTGCACAAAAACTAAGGCTCCCCTGTGCAAGGGGAGCTGTCGCCGCACTTCGCGTAGCGAATGTGCTAGCGACTGAGGGGCTGTTTTGCGTGGCTTTTAGCTTCTTTACAACCCCTTCGCCTCGTACCTCGGCACCTCCCCTTACACAGGGGAGGCACCTATTTTAGTTCGCTTTGTCTATTTGCTATATGTCTTTTCGCAATTTCACTTTGTCAGTAACCTGAGAACTCCGCCGAATTTCGGCGGAGTTCTGCTTTATTTATTATAAAATTGAGCGTAGATTTTGTTCTGTGGTAAATGAAGCGTCCGCTTTACGCTTGCTTCTTCCCGATCTGCGGTACTTTGAGTAAAAACCACATTGCAACAACTGTAAGTATAAGCTCAGGTAACATATACTGTACGTTGTAAATGAAGGAATACATATACTTGCCCATACCGTCGGGTGCCCATTGACCCCAGATAACAACTCCCGTGATGAAATGGCAGAGGAAGCGCATGACCATGACGCAGGCGATGACCGCTTCAGTTACCCAGGCGGACTTGTTTCGTCCGATAAATGTGAGACACATTATAGTGAAAGGGACGATATAATCGAAAAGCGCGCAGATTACCACTGCAAAGAGAGTTGTACAGTAGGGGAATACGTCTCCGCCTGCGATGCCTTGGAAGAGCTGGAACAGGCTGTACAAAAGTGCTGTCGAAAATCCTGCCTTGAAGCCATGTCTGTATCCGACGAGCAAGACGGGTGCCATTGATAAAAGGGTCACACCGCCGCCCATAGGCATTTTGTAAATGACGATAAAGCTGAGCACGCATGACAGCGCAAGAAGCACAGCGCACTCACATAGACATAAAAGTTTTTCTCTTGTAGTTTTTTTCATAACCACACCTCATAAAAATAGTGAATTTACGGACCGGTGCAGAAATAAAAAAGCACCGCTCCCGTCACGGTGAGCGCTGCCAGCAAAAAAATCGCTCCCTACGACGGTACTAACCGTATCAGGTAAAAAGGGTTCGCATTTTGCGTCTCAGCCGTATTGGATCCAATATACGGCACCCCTGCTGAGTGTATTATAGCATGGCTGAGATAACTTGTCAAGCTAATTTTGCAGAAATATAAAATATAACCCCGGTTAATTACCGAAAAACTGTTGATAAAAACACTGAAATATAGTATAATAATTATATACGGCTCTAAGCTGAAAGGAGTACATTTTTATGAAGAAATTTTTATCACTCACACTTGCTGTGCTGATGGTAGTGTCTGCGTTCGTAATGAGCGTCGGCGCGGCTATGACAGACGGCGTATGGCACCCCGATAACAAGAAATGGGATGCTGTTTCCAAGGACGGTGTCGTTGCCCGCTTTGCAATCGGTGCCGACATCCACTTCCAGTACTACAATTCAGGCGAAAAGAACGCGGCGGCATACAATGCGTTTAAGCAGATCGGCGGAGTTGACGCATATCTTATCGCAGGCGACCTTACCCACTACGGTCGTGATGACGAGTATACTTCTCTTATGGAATCTGTAAACGCAGGCTCTAAGAAGAACGATCTCAACCCCAATGCAACAGGCGACAGCGTAGGCGCGACCATTCTTTCAATGGGTAACCACGAATACGGCATCCTTGATTCCGCTAATCCTCCCGCAGATCCTGAGGGTCGCTTTACTGAGTATACAAGCCAGCAGCCCGACGCGCTTTACTGGATCAACGGTATTCCCGTTATCAAGCTCAGCCCCGACAATATGAAGAACCCCAGATCATCTTCCTCTGAGGCAGCCGGCGGCTGCTATGACGCATCCGAGCAGTTCCTTAAGGATGCATATGCTGAGATCGATAATAAGGGTTACAAGGGTCTTATCATTATGATCGCTCACCACAGAACTCCCGTTGAGGGCAAGGCGAGCGACAGCGCATGGCCTCAGAGCATGCTTGACATGATGAAGGCGCATCCCAATACTATGCTCTTCACAGGTCACAGCCATACATGGATCGGCAACACCAAGTACTTTATCCTTCAGGATGCAGGCTTTACACACGTGAGAGCAGGTTCTCTCGGTAACGATTACGGCGGTCTCGGCTCAGGTTATATCAATGATACCACCGGTAAGACCTCCACTCCTCTTGCAGTAGAGGGAGACTCCAACTCATCCTGTGTTCTCGTTGATATCATGGCTGACGGCAGCGCAAAGCTCCGCAGAATGGATATCGCCAAGGGCGAGTATATGTTTGAGGATGAAGAATTCATCGTAAAGCCCGGTGACGTTGACGATTATCTCTATAACGATACCACTGCAGGCTGGGACAACAGCTACGGCGCTGGCTCACAGAAGCCTTCATTCCCCGCCGGCAGTAAGATCACTGCAGAGGACGTAGGCAACCACTCCTCCGTTGTAATTAGATTCCCCGAAGCGGTTCCCGCAACAAAGCTTGCAAAGGATTTCGTTGCTGAATACAGAATCAGACTTAAGACACCCGCCCTTGACGAAAACGGTAACGTTATTGTAAAAGACGGCAAGACTCAGTACACCTATCTTCAGAACGGCGACAAGAATTACTTCCGTGTTGCTAATTACAGAGGTGTAGCATCTGAGGGTAAGCCCTGGACTGTAAACATTCACGGACTTTCCTGGAACACAGAATATACAGTTGAAGTAAGAGCTCTTACTTCATACGGTGAGGCTACTCCCTGGACTGCGGCAGAGACTACGATCAACGTAGGCGAGGGTGTTCCCAACTACCCCGCAGTTCCCGTTATCGACTTTGACTATTCCTACGGTTCCGTAGCAGACGGAGCGGGTCATAAGCTGACTGCAGAGCCTACCATAACTAAGGATGCTGAAATTAACGGTCAGAAGGCTATAAACTTCATGGGTCTTGGCGATAAGCCTTGGGCGTATGAATTTACCGAGGAAGATTTCTTCAGCATCAAGGACTTCTTCGTAATGGAAGCATATTTCTCAGCCTCCAACGTAACCCAGGCACAGTGCATCATGGGCGCGTGGGATGCGGCTAATCTTGGTTTCAAGATCGATGGCGGCAAGCTTCACCTTTGGGCGGCGTTTGCAGCTATAGAGACAAGCCAGGAGGCAAGAAACGTAGTTTCTGCCGATATCGAAGCAAACAAGTGGTATCATGCAGTTGCGGTATACGACGGTATGTCCGCAAAGCTTTACCTCAACGGTGAGCTTGTGGGTGAAAATGAAAACGCAAAGGGCGGCCTTGACGTAGTTTCCTACGTAGTTCCAGGCTCAGAGGATGATCCCGAAGCACCCAAGCTTACAAAGAATTTTGCAGTAGCAGGCGGTCAGTATGACGCTGACGGTGTTATGTATAAGATGCAGAACTGCAAGATAAACAAGGCAACTCTTTACTCAGGTATCATGACCGACGAAGACGTAAAGACTGCGTACAAGATAGCAACAACAGCACTTCCTTTCACCGACGTAACTGACGGTTGGTACATTGACTCCGTTGAGTACGCATACGCAACGGGACTTATGAAAGGAAGCAGTGCAACAGCTTTTGCTCCTTCCGTTAAGACCAACCGTGCAATGATCGTGCAGATGCTTTACAATCTTGAAGGAAATCCCGCAGTGGACAAGACTAACAACCCCTTCACAGACGTTCCCGACACATGGTATACAGACGCTATCCTTTGGGCATACCAGAACGGTGTTACCACAGGTACAAGCGCTACCACATTCTCTCCCGATGCACTTGTAACACGTGAGCAGGTAGCGGTATTCCTCTACAGATACATGAGAGATTACAAGAAGGCTGAAATGGGTGAAGGCGCGGATCTTTCCGTATATCCCGATGCAGATTCCATAAACGACTACACTGACTTTAACGAGGCAGTTGCATGGGCTAATGCAAGTGGTATCATCGGCGGTAAGAAGAACGGCTCTGTCGTAACACTTTCTCCCCTTGACCAGGCGATGAGAAGTGAAGTGGCTAAGATGTTCGTATCATTCGCTAAGAAGTATTAATACATAGAAAAATCCCCCACACGGGGGATTTTTCAGTTTATAGTTATAAGTTATGAGACAGGTCTCACAGTGATATTTTATTTGCCTAAAAGCTGCCCGAAGGGCAATATAACTCGCCGTGGGGCAAATAAAATTGAGGCGTACTTCCGTTTGGAGGTACGCCTCTTGAAACTTTAGTGATACTTGGGGAGGTAATCGCCGTGAGCGTCGATCAGATCGTCTACCATCTTCTTGATGGTGTCGATGTCAAGCTCGCTTCCTGTGTGAGGATCCAGCATAGCTGCCTGATAGATGTGGTCGCGCTTCAGAGTATGAGCCGCCTCGATGGTGAGAAGCTGAACGTTGATGTTGGTCATGTTCATAGCTGCGCACTGTACGGGGAGAGCGCCTACGTATGTGGGTGTGATACCGTTTGCGTTTACGAGACAGGGAACCTCAACGCAAGCCTCTGCGGGGAGGTTTGTGATAAGGTGATTCTTGTTGATAACGTTACCGCCGATCTGGTAGGGAGTGTTTGTAACCATAGATTCCATGATCCAGGAAGCGTACTCGTGAGAGCGGTTGTGCTCGCGAACACCGTTCTTGAGGATCTCAGCATACTCGTTCTTCCAACCCTTGATCTGCTCGATACAGCGGCGGGGATACTCATCAAGCGGAATATTGTACTTTTCGATAAGCTCGGGGTACTTGGACTTGATGTAGAACATATTGTACTCAGCGTTGTGCTCGCTGGACTCGGTGCAGTAGTAGCCGAAGTGCTTGATGTACTCAAGGCGAACCTTGTCGTGGAAGTTAGGATCGTCTATCTTAGCCTGAATTCTTGACTTGATCTCGGGGTAGAGGCCGTTTCCGTCCTTGTCCTCGATCTTGAGAAGCCATGCCATGTGGTTGATACCTGCGATGAAGTCGCGTCTGCCTTCGATCTTGTCTCCCATACCAAGCTCTTCAAGAAGTCCGCGGGAGCAGCCCTGAACGCTGTGGCAAAGACCTACGGTGTTAACGCCTGTGTATCTCTGCATATAACCTGCAAGGATAGCCATGGGGTTTGTGTAGTTGAGGAACCATGCATCGGGACAAACCTCTTCCATGTCAGCGGCAAAATCCTTCAGAACGTGGATGGTTCTGAGACCTCTCATAATACCGCCGATACCGAGGGTATCACCAATGGTCTGTCTGAGGCCGTACTTCTTGGGAACCTCAAAGTCGATGATGGTGCAGGGATCGTAAAGACCAACCTGGATAGCATCAACAACGAAGTTTGCACCGCGGAGAGCTTCCTTGCGGTTCTCAACGCCGAGATAGCACTCGATCTTACCATAGCCACCCTTGGTCTGGCGGATAGCCTCTAAGATAACGCGGCTTTCCTCAAGGCGCTGACCGTCGATGTCGTAAAGCGCGAATGTGCTGTCGCGGAGCGCTTCGGAGCACATGCAGTCTCCGATTACGTTACGGGCAAAAACTGTACTGCCCGCACCCATGAATGTAATCTTCATAGTTTAGTTTCCTTTCTCTGTGTGGGGGTTACTTATATATTTTGAAGCACGGTGTCACACACCCGCTTCCATAAGTCAAGGTTTACGTAGATTATATCAAAGATTCACCAAATATACAAGAGGGAAAATAGAAAATTGAAAATTAATTGATGTGGGCGGGAGGGGGGAGTAAATGATAAATGATGAATAATGAATAATGAATAATGAATGATGAATAATTTCGGAATATTTGCTTCGCAAATGAATTTTATTTAAATATAGAAATGATGTTTCATTCGTAGCCGTGGAGACGGTGCGAGGGCGGTTGTTTACGGGCGCACACAGTGACGCCCCTACGGTGGTTTGGGGGCGTTTATCCGTAGCCGTGGGGATGGTGCGAGGGCGGTTGTTTGCGGGCGGTCGCATATTCGCTACGCGAAATGCTGAATCCGCCCCTACCGTGTTGGAAGATAGACCATACAAAAAATAAAAAATATAAATAATGTGAAAGAAAAAACGCTTCTTATTCGTAATATAAGTAAAGTGGGGATATATTAACCCGTCATGAGTTGTGGTTTTATTCGTTTTATGATATAATTTAGATATACGAGTGAAACTTCATGCTAAAAAATACATATTAAGAAGATAAAACACAGGAGAGAAGTAAATGATATCATTTTATCTGTCGATCATTGAGACCGAAGAGGATAAGGACAAAGTGGTCTTTATCTATGAGAATTTTTATTCGTTTATGTGCTATACCGCAGGACAGGTGCTCGGACAGGGCAAACCCGAGGTTGATGATGCAGTACATAACGCCATGCTGAAGATCATTGAACGTCTTGACATGATCGATCTGTCGGATGCCAAAAAGGCAAAGAATCTGTGCGGTATCATAGCAAAAAACATAGCAAAAGACCATTTGAAGCTGAAGGAAAACCAGACCCTCCCCCTTGACGAGACCTTTTGCGACTTGCCGAGTGAGGATGATGCCGTTGATGAGATTGTGATCAAGGGAGATACTTATGAGATAATCCTGCGTGCAATACGAAGACTTGACGAAAGATACCGCGACGTTTGTATTCTAAGATACGTTCACGGGTACAAGGAGCGGGAAGTGGCAGAGCTTCTGAATATTTCTGCGGGCACGGTAAGCACGAGAATATTCAGAGCAAAGCAGATACTACGCGAAGAACTGAGAGGTGAGAGCATTTATGTATAAACAATTACGGGATAACGTGTTTGACGGTATTTTAACAGCCGCGCTCAATGAGTTTATAACGGAAGAGCTGCGCCTGCTGCCCACGGACGATGAATTGTCGGTTATGTATCCCACGTCTGAAAAGAGGCTTAAGCAGTACAGAAAGAAAGCAAAGCAGAAACAAAGAAAAGCACCTACGCTGCCGGTACATCTTAAACGCATAGCCGTAATTGCCTTGGCGGTGATCTCCGTAGCCTTCGGTGTTCTGATGACCAATGAAGGAGTAAGAGCGGCTATAGTTAAAAGCTTTATTACTTGGTATGACAAGTACGTTGAATTTGATTTTTCACGCTATGAAGAACCCGAAAAAGAAGAAGAGGAAGAAACAGACCCGCTCGCCGCTATCGATGCGTTGGTCATCGGTTACGTTCCCGAGGGATATATTTTGTCAGAGAGTGTTGAAGATCCGGGCTTCAGACAATATGTATATATGACGGAGACCGGTGAATACTTAGTTATTGAAATAAGTACCAGTAAGGGTTCCGGTATCGGACTTGATAATGAAAATTCGGACTTAGAGAAATTTTCACCCAACGGAAAAGATATGTATATATCATATAACGATACAGATCAGTACGGATCTGTTGTGTTTGGAAATAAAATGTATGTAGTGTCTGTCTCCGGATTAGTTGCCAAGGACGAGCTTATCAAGGTAGCGGAAAACATCACCTCTAAGAAGTCAAATGACAAAACGATTACTTCCGATGATCTGAATATAGGCTATATTCCCGAGGGATTTGAGCTTACAAGCAGTGACGAAAAAAGCGGACACAGGGAATACATGTACACGTCTGATAACGGCGACTATATAATTGTTGGTATATATGATTCAAAATACTCAGACGTAGGAGTAGACAGTGAAAATACTGAATACGAAGTAATATCCGTAAACGGGCAAGAAGCTCATTTGTTGTATGACGAGAATGACAGAGGCGGCACTTTATTGTTCGGAAACAACGAATATTATGTTTCGATTATGGCACTCACTGATAAGAGCGAGCTTATCAAAATTGCGGAAAACATCACTGCAGAACAGCCGCAGGCTGATGCTGAAGCGAAAACTGTCGATGACTTCGTCATTGGCTATATTCCCGAAGGATTTTCATTGGTAAGCAGCGATACGAATGACAACATCAGAGAGGATATGTATTCTGCTGAAAGCGGTGAATATATAATCATCAAAATATCATTATCCGATTTTACGGAAGTGAGTTCCGATGCAGAGGATACCGCATTTGAACAGTTAAAGATAAATAACAATGATGCGTACCTGATATATGACAAAGATACACTCACGGGAAACCTTACTATGGCAAACAATGGCTATACGGTCTGGATAGCAGCACTCATTGCCAAGGACGAGCTTATCAAGGTAGCGGAAAACATTACCGTAAAACAGCCGCAGGCTGATGCTGAAGCGAAAACTGTCTATGATTTCGTCATTGGCTATATTCCCGAAGGATTTGAATTTAACAGTGCCACAGACCTTTCCGATATAATAGAAAATTTCTATTTAAACGAAAATGGCGATTATATAGTGGTGGGGATTTATAAATCTCAAGAGTTAAGTGTTCTTTTAGATTCCGAAAACTCCGAATATGAAGAGATAACGATCAACGGACAGAAAGCATACCTTATGTACAATGAAGCTGAATCTACAGGAACCGTTGTTTACGGCGATGCTTCATTTGCAGTAGGCATTAGAGGCATCTGTGCCAAGGAAGAGCTTATCAAGGTAGCGGAAAACATAAAATAAAGTCGAATACTATGAAAGAAAAATGCCTCCTTATTCGTAATGTAGATAAGTACGAATAAGGAGGTTTTTATAATGTTCGACCGGTCAAAACGCGGTGCGTTTTTTCCAACATCACCGCCCGTAAGAGCGGGGAAACTGCTGTGCGTGATCTTACTGCTCGGCGCGGTACTTACGGGATGTATCGGTACAGGCTCTGCCGATTATCCGCCGCCGTCGGGCGCGGTGGAAAATGCGGCGTGCGTACCTATACTGATGTTCCACGAGGTCAAGACGGTGGAGGGGGGGACGTGGTCCGTGTCAGCGGATAAATTCAGGAAAACGCTTGTTTTCCTGATTGATAACGGGTATACCCCTGTATCTTTTGAAACTCTGGTGGATTACGTGGACGGAGTGGGGGATATTCCGCCAAAGCCTGTGTGCATCACCATAGACGACGGCTATTTCTCCAACTACAGAAACGTTTTACCCATCATCACTGAACTGCAGGTGCCCATTACCGTATTCATGACCTGCAAGACGATACGTGCGGAGGGAACCACCCCTGAGACTGATGAAAGTCTCCTATACAAAATGAGTACAGCGGAGCTTGAGATCATGGAAGCTTCCCCTCTTGTGGAAATACAATCTCATACGTACGGACTGCACGGCGTAAATACATATTACGGGGAAGATGAAAGAGATAATACTCTTCCTCTAAAAAACGAAAGCGAGAGTGAGTACAAGAAAATATTCGCGAGCGACTGTAAGCGCGCGGAGGACGTTCTTTACGGAGTGGGTGTGAGACGGCAGACGGTGTTTTCCTACCCGAGCGGTAAGTACCACAAGTGGGCAGAGGATGTCCTTCGTGAGAGAGGATACAGAGTCAGCGTGACTACCGATTACGATCACGTTAACACCGTGGTGAAGGGACGCCCTGAGACGTTGTATCTGCTTGGCAGGATGAACGTAAATGACAGTACCGCAGAGGAACAGATTTTGAAGTATTTGGAGAAGAGATGAGCGGCTGTTCGTGGGTGGTTGATCCGTAGCCGTGTGGACGGTGCGTGGCGTTTGTTTACGGGCGCACACAGTGACGCCCCTACGACGGTGGGGGCACAACCAAACGAAACGGTTACAGAATAAACGTGGGATTACATCCCCGATGTCCTATCGCGTGGGAGCGAGAGTGAGACGTAAATCTATTACACATAACCCCATTTCGTCACACGGACGGAGCGGCAAAAAGTCGCAGACTGCCGCGCGAGTGGTTGGACATCGTAAGCCGGGTAATGCTCCAACTACTTCCACGCGGCGGAAGTAGAGGCGGCGACTGAGCCCCGGGAGTGCGTAAGCACTCGCCTGTTTCCGCGTAGCGGAATACAGTGAAGTCATTTTTTAGTGCCGGTTTTTTCAAGAAAAAAAGGGCAACCGGTACGATATTCGGAGTGGGTTGTTCGCAGGGACAGTAGCCGTGGGGATATGTGCGTATCGTTTGTTTGCGGGCGCACACAGTGACGCCCCTACGACGGTGGGGGCATCGTATTAAAAACGCCCTATACGCCAAAATTCCATATAAATTAGAAACTCACTTTACAAAAAAAGTCAAGTGTGATACAATAAGCATACGTAAAGATTTATTATCAAAGAAAATCAATAAATATTTCACTTATCTTGTATCCTTTGACAAACAAAATCCGTCATAATATTATGAAGCGAAAAAAACGTTTTATAATAAAAAAATTATACAATAAGGAGAAAATGACTATGAAGAAAACAAGAATTATCGCGGTACTGTTAGCAGCAGTTATGCTGCTTTCCATGATCCCCCTGACTGCATCAGCGGCTGATGTGCGTCACCCAATCGTGAAGGACGTAGTAGAGTTTGACGGAAACATGGTGCAGGGCGACAACTATTTCGCCCTCGGAAACTCACTTTATGACAAGGACGGTAACTGTATTTTTACTCTTGAGGCAGAGGACGAGATGATCTATACCCTCACCGACCACTGTATGATCACCCTTGTCAGTAACATTGGTAACTTAAGTGACCAACTTGAGAGCCTTGAAGACCTCGGTCTTAAGGACATCGAGATCGGCTTTAATCTTTACAGCATTGACGGGGATGAGGTATTGTTCAAATCATCCTTTGACAATTATCCCTTAGTACTCCCCTTTAACGGAAACAGCTATACTGCTGTGTTGCACTTTGACATCATAACATTACTTGTGGGAATATCCAGCGGAGAGCTTGATGAGGAAGCTGCATACGATCTGATATACGGCTATGACATCATTGACGAGTACGGAAACGTGGTACATTCCACAAAGGGTGTAAAAATCGCTCAACCTATCGGAGACGGAGTGTTCCTTGTAAACCTAATATCTTCTGAGGGAGAGACGCAGGATATTCTCACTGTTACCGACAAGGGAATAAAAGAGATCGAGATCGGCAGCGACTACTTGATGGTACAGGGCACCGAGCTTGGCCACGTTATGGTAATGACCAAGGACTTCAAATGCGGCGTGATGAATTCCTTCGGTGACCTTCTCGTTATGGATGAGTTTGACATGGTAATCGAGTCCGACGAATATTACATCGCACACGAAAGAAACGAGGAGACCTACGAGGTTGAACAATCCCTGGTATATGGCACAAACGGAAAGTGCGTTTGGAAATACGATACTGCTGTTTCCTACTACAACGGCAAGGTTGCAATTGTTGATAACTATTACAGCTTAGAGGCGGAAGGAGAAGAATTTTCGAACTTCATGATGAAGCTTGTTGATGTGTCAACGGGAGACGTTATCGTTGACGCGGAGAACATATACTGTGAGGGCAACTACATTTTTGCGGAATCTACCATGGCACGTCCCTTCGGAACGTCGCTCTACAGCACGGACGGTGAATATATCGGCGGAAAAGACGGGTGGAGCGTTTGTGTTGACGAGGGTAACTCCACCATTATCTTAGAGGATTACGATGCGGAAAAGACGTTCAGAGTAAACTCTGACATGGAAGTGGTTGAAGAGTTATCCTACGACGTATATTACGAATCATCCTACAACAACGTAAGCGTTGCCATGAATGCCGGCGACTGTGAAACAGAGGACCTTTATGAGTTCCTCGTATACAAGGGCGAGCAGATAACGGATGACCACGATATGTTCATGGACAGCTTTGTAGTAAACGGCTGTGAGGTATACGTGTTCATTGACTATGACATTGAGACCTTCGATGAGGTTTACATTGCCTACATAATCGACGATGATAAATCCCCCTTCTACGACGTGCAGGAGGACTACTGGTCAAGAACATATATCGACGAGTGCTTCGATGCGGGTATCATGAACGGTACGGGCGGCGGAAAATTCAGTCCTGCGGCTGAGGTTTCCCGCGCACAGGTAGTGACCACACTGTGGAGGCTTGCAGGTGAGCCTGAGGCAGAGGGTAGTACAAGCGGCATGGCCTTCACAGACGTAGCAGACGGACAGTGGTATACCGAGGCGGTTGCTTGGGCGGCTGAAAACGGTATTACATCCGGTGTCGGCGGCAGCAGCTTTGCACCTGACCGCACTGTGACCAGAGGTGAGGTAGCGGCGATACTTTACAGATACGCGAAGTTCGCAGGCGGTGACGTATCTGCTAAGGCAGAGCTTTCAACATTTGCGGATGCGGACGAGCTTTCCGACTGGAACCGCGATGCGTTTGCGTGGTGTGCCGCAGAAGGTATCATCACCGGTAAGACCGCGGGTGAATCCTCTCCCGTACGCCTTGCTCCCTCCGATGCGCTTACAAGAGCGGAGATCGCGGCTGTTCTCTGCAGATACGGTGTTTGATTAATTTAATATAACTAAAAAAGGGACGGATGCCATGCATCCGTCCCTTTTGGCGTGTGGTACAGGGGGAGTGAATAATGAATAATGAATAATGAATAATGAATAATGAATAATTTCGGAATATTTGCTTCGCAAATAAATTTTATTTAAAATAGAAAGGATGTTTCATTCGTAGCCGTGGGGACGGTGCGAAACGTTTGTTTGCGGGACGATTCTTGAATCGCCCCTACAACGTTGGGGGACGGCCAAACATTGCCTGTCCCCCATCGGTTGAGATCATTCGCCAAGCGCGGCGATATTCTTTTTCGTCAGCTTATATTTGTCGAGCGGCTGATTTGCGTAATGTATCTCCTGAGAATCGAATATCTTCTCATATGCTTCGTTTCTTGTGAGTACGTCATCGTCGGGAGAGGGAAGTGTCATGCCCGTAGGTACCATAACTATTGCGTATTCTCCTGCTTCAAAACCGTCCTCGGATACGGGAATGTTTTCAAACACCAGCTTCTTGAAGCGGTACAGCTTATACTTGGACGCTTCTTCCACTGATGCCGGACGCATATATTCTCCGTCGTAGCGGGTGAAAGTGTTTGCCTGCTTTAAGTCACCATCTTCCGCTGAAAGATTCGTAAGGTCAAGAGGAGTCTTACGCTTCAGGAGAAGAAATTCAAAATCGTCATCGGATTCTACCTCAGTGTATTCAATCGCACTTGCGTTGTAACGTACGGTTACTTGAAGCTCGCCCGTTTCTTCAACGTAGTACATCGAATATGCGCAGAAGTATCCCGCGTTACCAAGCTTGTCTTTAAGCTTCAATGTCTTTACGGTAAGGTCATTGCTTTCGGCATATGCGGACTTTGAGAGATCCGTTATTTTGAAGTCGTCAAGAGTGCTTTTGTCACTTGACATTATTATTCTGACGATAAGCGCGCCTATTACGATTATCAGAAGAGCCGCGAAAAAATACTTGATTATTTTTGTAGCCATGATAATTGATCCTTTACTTTATATTTTAGAATCTGTTTTGGGGATGTATGATGAAAGAGTATTTACAAAGTGCTCGTCTGTTTCTATTACAATGCAGATACATTCGCCACTGTCATCAAATATCAGCGCGTGGCGTTTTTTCGGAAACATTGACACCGTGTAGTGATATAGCGAGAGTTTTCCATGCTTTTCTCTGAGTTCTGCCGCAAGTCCGTCGTTGTACTCGGTAATGTGAGTCAGCTTATCCATAGAAAGACGGCATTCTGTGATGGGACCGCGACTGCCCTGGATTTTTGATACGCAAAAGTCCACACTCTCAGCCGGGAGTGCGAATATGCTTACGCCGTTTTTTGACTGTACGCTGTAGGTGAATGACGTAAACGTATACCTTACGGCAACGTATACACCCGAAACAGCGCAAACAAGGCTTATCAGCTGAAGCGGCAGGGGCGGTATCTCCCCGATATTTGAAAAGATGAATGATATTACGGACAGGACAAGCAGAATCGTTGACACAAACCCTGATTCCTTCTTTTGCGGTGTGGGTGAAAAATTCATGTATTCAAATATGACTGCACGTAAGCAGCCGTTTCCTTTAAATTAATACTTTGGTAAAAGAATATTTACTTAAAAAAAGCAACAGACCGCGCGCCGATATACGACGTCACGGTCCTTTTATTATGCTTCTTCCTTCTTGAGGATGTCCTTGCCCTTGTAGTAGCCGCATACTTTGCATACGCGGTGTGCAAGGATGTACTCGCCGCAGTGAGAGCACTTTACCATGCCGGGCATGTCAAGCTTCCATACATTAGAACGTCTCTTATCTCTGCGTGCTTTAGAAGTTTTTCTCTTCGGTACTGCCATGATTACACCTCCTTAGGGTCTGTAAATCAATAGTTTTCTCATACACCATTCATTATACTACACTTTTTTTGAAATTTCAAGTGGTTTTGCAGAAATATCAGTTATTTTTTTCAGAATTATCAAGAAGTTTTTGCAAAACAGCCAATCGGGGATCAATTTCCTTCTTGGGAGTACATCCGGGATGCTCGTCGTTTATCTTTTTTCCGCATACGGGACAAAGACCCTTACAGTCGTCGCTGCACAGGTGGCGCAGGGGGAATTCAAGGGTGATAGCCTCGGAGAGATCCTCGGTGAAGTCGATGCATCCGTTTGAAACGTAAATGAGATCGTCGGTAACGCCGTCCCATTCTTCTTCGTCCTCGTCTATGATACGCTCTCTCGCCTCGGGAGAAGCGGCGGCGGAGATCACGCGCTCAAAGGTGAATTCAAGGTAAAAATCGGTCTCGTCAAGACATCTGTCGCAGGGAACTGTGTAATCAACGGTAACGTCTGCTGAGAGGGACATATATCCGCCCGTGTCGCTGACTCTTCCGTCAACATAAATACCGTCGGGCAGGACTGTGATACCCGCGGGAAGCATTGCGGTGAGGCTTTCACTTGCGTCCTCGCTGTACTCAAAGTCGAGAGTGGAGCATCTGCCGTTCAGGATATCGGTAACGTCTAACTTCATCTGATACACGACCTTTCTTTGCACTGTAGTATATACGTATATATTATATTGTAACTTGCCCCCTCTGTCAAGATGTGTTTTTGCACGATAATTATACGGTAACAGACGGCAATAATTCAACAAAACGCCGCGGATTCAATTTTTAATTAAAAAAGGTTGTGAAAAAAGAGATGCTTTGCCGCGCCGCCTGCGGCCCACTCCCGCTCCCACGCGATAGGACATCGGGGCTGTAATCCTACGTTTACCCTGTAACCGTTTCGTTTGGTTCTATCTTCCGACGCGGTAGGGGCGGATTCTATATCCGCCCGTAAACCCACGTCGCGCACTGCCCCGTGGCGGGCGACCGCGAGGGTCGCCCCTACACGCATTGATCATGCCCGTAAGGTTTGTGTTATCTCTCCCGCAAACGTTCGCCCCGCGCCATCTTTGCGGCTACGATGAATATTCCGCCACCCGAACGCGGTAGGGGCGTCACTGTGTGCGCCCGTAACGGACGATACACACCGTCCCCACGGCGGGCGATTCTTGAA
>JAZUBZ010000047.1:0-9733 GCA_045638805.1 Eubacteriales bacterium | reverse complement strand
TGAAGAGAAGGCTGCTCCCGACACAGCTGCTGCAGGTACAATTTCTTGCAAGTTCTGGGGCTTGGGTGGTGACGGTACAGTTGGTGCTAACAAGAACTCCATCAAGATCATCGGTGACCACACAGAAAAGTATATTCAGGCTTACTTCCAGTATGACTCTAAGAAGACAGGCGGCGTAACAATTTCTCACTTGAGATTTGGTGACAGCCCCATCAAGAGCCCCTACTACATCACAAAGGCTGACTTCGTTGCTTGCCACAACCCCTCTTACATCGTTAAGGGCTTCAAGATCGTTAACGACGTTAAGCCCGGCGGTAAGTTCCTTCTCAACTGCCAGTGGACTCCCGAAGAGGTTGCTGAGCACCTCCCTGCAGAGGCTAAGAAGTACATCGCTGACAACAACATCGACTTCTACATCGTAAACGCTATCGACAAGGCTCGTGAGATCGGTATGGGTAAGAGAACCAACACCATTCTCCAGTCTGCATTCTTCGCACTTGCTAACATCATGCCCATCGAGGAAGCTGTTGAGCACATGAAGTACATGGCTAAGAAGTCCTACTCCAAGAAGGGTGACGCTGTAGTTGAGATGAACTACAAGGCAATCGATGCAGGTGTTGACGCACTTGTTAAGGTTGTGGTTCCCGAGTCTTGGAAGACTGTTGCCGCTGTCGCTCCCGCTGCTAAGGCTGAAGGTAACAGAGCTGACCTCGTTAAGTTCGTAAACGAGATCGTTACTCCCGTTGGTATGATGCAGGGTGACTCTCTCCCCGTTTCCGTATTCGCTGAGCGCGCTGACGGTACATTCCCCCAGGGTTCCGCAGCTTACGAGAAGCGCGGCGTTGCAGTTGACGTTCCCGTATGGCACGCAGAAAACTGTATCCAGTGTAACCAGTGTGCATTCGTATGTCCTCACGCGGCTATCCGTCCCTTCGCTATGACAGAGGAAGAAGCTGCTGCGGCTCCCGAATCCACAAAGTTTGCGGCAAAGCCCGTTATCAAGACAAACTACAAGTTCACAATGGCTATCTCTCCCCTTGACTGTATGGGATGTACTCTTTGCGTAAAGGCTTGTCCCACCAAGGAAGGTAAGAGAGCCCTTGAAATGGTACCTCAGGAATCTCAGCTCGATCAGCAGAGTGCATGGGATTACGCTGTATCCAAGGTTGCAGAAAAGCCTGAGATCATCGGCAAGACTGTTAAGGCAAGCCAGTTCAAGCAGCCTCTGCTTGAGTTCTCCGGCTCTTGTGCAGGATGCGCTGAGACCTCTTACGCGCGTCTCGTAACACAGCTCTTCGGTGAGAGAATGTACATCTCCAACGCAACAGGATGTTCCTCCATCTGGGGTGGCTCCGCACCTGCAACACCTTACACCGTAAACAACAAGTCCGGCCGTGGTCCCGCATGGGCTAACTCCCTCTTCGAGGACAACGCAGAGCACGGTCTCGGTATGTTCATCGGTCAGAACGTTATCCGTGAAAGATACATCCAGAAGGTACGCGACCTCCTCGAGGTTTACCGCGAGATGGGCGTTACCGAGGAATGGACAGGCTGCCTCGAAGGCTACCTCAATACTCTCGACGACGCTGAGGCAAACGAAAAGGCTGCGGCTCATATGCTCTACATGCTTGAGGACGATATCGCACGCGGTACCTGCTCCACAGTTCCCGCAGAGCGTGAAATCGTTGAAGGCAGAAACTACCTTACCAAGAAGTCCGTATGGATCTTCGGTGGTGACGGTTGGGCATACGATATCGGATTCGGCGGTCTTGACCACGTTATCGCATCCGGTGAGAACGTAAACATCATGGTATTCGATACCGAGGTTTACTCCAACACAGGCGGTCAGGCATCCAAGGCTTCCAACATCGGTCAGGTTGCACAGTTCGCTGCTGCAGGTAAGGCAATCGGCAAGAAGAACCTTGCTGAGATCGCAATGTCCTACGGTTATGTATACGTTGCACAGATCGCAATGGGCGCTGACATGAACCAGACTATGAAGGCTCTCATCGAGGCTGAGGCTTATGACGGACCTCCCATCGTTATCGCATACGCACCTTGTGAAATGCACGGTGTTAAGGGCGGCATGACCAACTGCCAGCTTGAAATGAAGCGCGCGGTTGAGGCAGGCTACTGGCAGATGTTCCGCTACAATCCTGCGGCTAAGGCTGAAGGCAAGAATCCCTTCACTCTTGACTCCAAGGCTCCCACAGCGGACTACATCGAGTTCATCAAGAGCGAGAACCGTTACTCCAGACTTGCGGCTTCCAACCCTGAGAGAGCAGAGAAGCTCTTCAAGCAGGCTGAGGAAAATGCAAAGGCTAAGTACGAGAGACTTACCAAGTACGGCAAGCTTTACGAATAATTTTATATAACAATTACCGCCTGAGCGATTTGCTGTCGCTCAGGCGGTTTTTAGTGTGTTGACGACCCAAAAACGTCGTAGAGTTGGTGTAGAATGATAAATGATGAATGGTCGGAGGGGAGGATATTATCCTCCCGCCTTGTTGGATACAAACAAAACCACACGGCAACCACAGTAGGGGAGCCCTTTGGTCTCCTGTCTCAAACGTTTTTAATGAGATTTAGAATGTGCGGGAGCACACAGTGCTCCCCTACATTTTTTTGTTTTGGCTGAACATTGAATGCTGACGTGAAGGTAGTACGGAGGGTGTACTTGTAAAAATCGTTATAAACGGCAAAATGGTCTAATTTATGAATAGAGGGGGTGGTAATATTATGGCGAAGCAATGTGAAACTTATAAAATAGCAAAGTTTTTTTGTGTGAGTATTGACTACTATAACTAAATATTGTATAATCGAAGTGGGGGATTACAAACACAATATATTATTAGAGGAGGAATCGGCTATGAAAAAACTATCCTTAATTATTATCATCGCGTTATTGTTTTCCTGCATTATGACGTCGTGTACAGGCGGTGGCGTGGCGCCTGACGTAGATACTTCAGATCCTACAACTGCCACGTCAGCTTCAAGTGACACAGTAACTGAGCCGCAAGACTCCGAAACGGCTGCGGAAACGTTAGAGCTTCACGAGGATCTGCTGCGGTTATTTGAAGAAGACGAAAACACATATGAGGACTTTACCGCCGCAGATGCAGAGACTTGTGCGGTACATCATCCGTCTTTCCACGTGATCCCGAGGGAAGCAATATATTACGTTATTGAAGAAAAAGGGTACAGCGAGGATGATGTGTACGCGTGGCTCGAAAGCTTTTCTGATGGAAAAGACGATTCTGCGACAGAATGCTGCGACGTGCCAAACATGATACTCTTTGCTGAAAACTTCGGTATCACAAAGGATGAAATGTACGACATGCATTTCTTGGTGTCACATCCCGAGATCGATATTGAGGTACTGTATTCCGGAGATGAAGCAAAGATAGAGGAATATTTTACCGATTTTGACGAGCTTAACAAGATCGGCATCAAAAAGGCGCACTATGAATATGTGAAGGAAGAGGCATATAAAGACTATCGGCTCACCTTGGAACGGTATGGATTAAGTACTGAAGAATTTTATAGATTGAGTTTCCCTGAGATGGCGTGGTTTTTATCAATTAACCGTAATCCGCAGTCTCTTGCTATACATAGAGCTGCGGAAAAATGTATCGAGGAATTCGGCGAGTGCTACGTTTACGATTTTAAGACGGAGTATACTTTGCTGTTGAGACACAGCTCACATATAATCGAGCATTTTTCTTCAAACGAGCTTGATGAAATGTTCTGCGGTTTAGGGCGTTACAAGAATGTGACAATTGATTTCGGCGAAGAACCTGAGGATAATTATTCCTGCGGAACACATAGTTGGATGTATCATGTATTACCGCTCGAGCTTATTGAATACGTGGGAGGAAGGGAAGCTCTTGAAGCGAAATTTGATCTGAATACTGCAGTTGAGGTGAGTTCTGAAGGGGAAAAGCAGTGCAGTATGCTGAACATAAAGGATGTCATAGACACCTTCGGTATTTCGAAGGATGAATTTGCAGAGGTATGTCCTATGGTATATTATTCCGGTTTTGATCTGGAGGTACTGTTTGACGGTACTGCAGAGGATGTAGAGGAATATTACACCGACGATGTGTTGGCATTTTCCTTCGGCGTTAAGATAGAAAGCTTTTTGAATATTGCTGATATGATGGAGGAACTTGCTGAAGGAAAGGATATTCAGTCTCTCAGCATTCCCGAGGTCGTGAAACTACTTGAAATAAGTCGAGATGACCTTGAGAAAATGATAGAAGAATCAATAAGATATTCATCGTACGACTATAACCTTGATATGCTGTATGGCGAAGACGGAGAGATAATTTTCCAAAACACCGACGGTATGTCGTCAAACGAGCTTAACGAAATGTTCTGCCGCGTGGGAAGATATGCGGAGAAGATTGTAAATGAATAAAAATATGGGAGTGCGAAAGCACTCCCGTGTTTTTTGTGTTTCTATAATTGCAGTTAACGCTACCCTTATCCCTCGTTCTTACGGTCAAGGTGAATATTACGGAAGTATACGAGGAGGTTTACCATAACCATAACAAGATTTAGTATATATACTGCAAGGACAAAGCCTATGTTTCCCGAATTTATTTTAGCCGCGATACCCGCAACGTAACCTATGATTATAAGAAGAATAAAACCGAGGCTCATTGATCTTGCTGTACGGGAGCGAATATTTTTGTAGACCGTAAGCGGCCATGATGCACCAAAACAAATAAGCATTACACTTTCAAAGATCTCTGTCATTTTTATCTCCACCTTTTTTTATTTTTTTATCATTATACCATTGACAAACCATAATGTCCAATATATAATTAATATGTAATAGATAACTTTTGATTATATATAAGGATGGTGCAAATATGGAGCTTTCTCAGATAAGATACTTTCTTGATGCCGCTTCAACACAGCATATAACCAAAAGCGCGGAAAAACTGCATATTTCCCAGCCTGCGCTTACCAAATCCATACGTAACCTGGAAGAAGAGCTGGGTGTACCGCTGTTTACCCACAAGGGTAGAAATATCGTACTTACCTATTACGGTGAATATCTGAGGGAAAAGCTCGCTCCCATTATAGATTCACTTGACTCCCTTTCCGTGGAGCTTGCAGGTATGACCGAGGAGGAAACAAAGACTCTTCGCCTTCGTGTAAGCGCCGCTTCCACCGTTGTGACCGAGGCGATCATCGCCTATAAGAGACAGAATCCCGAGGTTAAATTCCACGTTGTACAGAACAGCGACAGTACGCTTTACGATATCGAGGTCACTACCAATCCCGTAATGGAAACGGAGGATACGAGAGACGTTTTTGTCTGCACTGAGAACATTTACCTTGCTGTACCCAACTCCGGAGACTACGCCCGCCGCGATTCTATCAGCTTATGTGAGGTCAGCACAGAAGGGTTCGTCAGCCTTTTCGGATCCCGTCAGATCCGCAATATGTGTGACAAATACTGTATGTCCGCGGGCTTTGAACCGAGGATCGTATTTGAAAGTGACAGTCCCGATGCAGTTAAAAACATGATCGGTTCAAGTATCGGTATCGGCTTCTGGCCCGAGTTCACCTGGGGGGATATCAACTCTGACCACGTAAAGCTTCTTCACATTGTTGAGCCTGTATGCAAGCGAGATATCGTAGTAAGCTACCGTGATATTAAGACCGACAATACCTACGCCCGCGGCTTTTACGAATTCCTATGCGAATTTCTGAAAATGAAGAATTCAAGATAATTATTAAAAAAGCATTTTGAAGCTTTCCGAGTTGGACACGGAAGATCAAAATGTTTTTATATTTTATATAAAATAAAGGATTTTTGTCGTTTTATTTCGTCTAATGTAGTAAAGTGGTAAATTTGTGATATATTTCAGGCTTTTTATCGTGCGTTGGTGAAGAAAAAAATGTAATATCATTGCAATACGTGAGAAAATGTGATATAATAGTATAGTTAAAAGCACTTATTATAATTTGTAGGTTCCAAGCTTAGGTAAACTGTCGGTATGTTAAAGTCATCTCTTACAGCATCTCGGGTTTCCGGAGGATGTCCTCTGAAAGATTGGAGCGTTTTTATTAGTGTTTAGAACTTGTTTATGATTTGAATTAAAGGAGAAGAAAGTTATGTTTTCGTATATCGATCCCGGAACAGGCAGTATGCTGTTTACCGTGCTTATCGGTGTTATCGGTGCGAGTATTTATTCGCTCAGAATGCTCTGGCTTAAGCTTAAGGTGATGCTCAGCGGCGGAAAAGCAAAAATAGACAACAAAAAGACTCCCTTTGCAATATTCTCCGATAACAAGCGTTATTGGTCAATTTTTGAGCCTATCGTCCGCGAAATGGAAAAGCGCGGCCGCGATATCGTATATCTTACCGCGTCCGAGGATGATCCTGCGCTGAATGCTTCCTACGGCAATCTTAAGGCAGAGTACATAGGTAGTGGTAATGCAATATACGGCAGACTTAATTTCATGAATGCTTCTATCGTTCTGTCGACTACCCCCGGCCTTGACGTATATCAGTGGAAGCGTTCCAAGTCCGTTGACTACTACGTGCATATTCCTCACGCGGCAAGCGAGATCACTCTTTACAGAATGTTCGGTATCGACTACTATGATGCAGTCCTTCTTTCAGGTCAGTATCAGGCTGACGATATCCGCGATCTTGAAAAGCTCCGTTCTCTTCCCGAAAAGGAGCTTCACATGATCGGTATCCCCTATATGGATGAGATGGCTGCAAGACTTCAGCGCGAGGGTGCGGCTCCCGCACACGAGAGAACGGTTCTTCTCGCTCCCTCATGGGGCCCCAGTGCGATCTTCAGTGTGTACGGAGGCAAGATCATCGACGTGCTTCTTAAGACAGGATACCACGTTATCGTCCGTCCTCATCCTCAGTCCTTCACATCCGAAAAGGACATGCTTGAAAAGCTTATGAAGGAATATCCCGAGTCAGAGCAGCTTGAGTGGAACCGTGACACAGATAATTTCGACGTTCTCCGCCGTTCAGATATCCTCATCTCCGATTTCTCCGGCGTTATCTTCGATTTTACTCTCGTTTATGACAAACCTGTTATTTATACAGATCCCAATTTCGACCTTTCTCCCTACGACGCTTGGTGGCTGAAAAAGCCTCTTTGGACTACCACCGCACTTCCCAGACTCGGAGCGAAGCTTACCGACGATAATATGGAAGAGCTTAAGCGCGTAATTGATGAGTGTATTGACGACCCCAAGTATGAAGCGCTGAGACGTGAAGTCAAGTCAGAGACTTGGGAGCATTTCGGGGACGGCGCTACTCGAGCCGCTGATTATCTCATCGCTAAGTACGATGAACTGAACCCCGGGGAAAAGGAGCAGTAAGATGTCATTTGGATCAATTCTCGGAACATTACTGATAGGTCCGCTGAAGCTTGTCTTTGAGTTTATATTTCAGTTTGGTATGCTTTTGACAAGCCATCCCGGTCTCTCCATAATTTTTTTGAGTCTGGCGATGAACGTTCTCGTTCTTCCTCTTTACAGACGTGCCGACGCTATGCAGGAGCAGTCCCGCGACGTGGAGAACAAGCTCCGTGACGGTGTGGCTCATATCAAGAAGACTTTCTCTGGGGACGAGAGAATGATGATTCTTCAGGCGTATTACCGTCAGAATAATTATAAGCCTACGGACGTGCTCAACGGCTCCGTATCTCTCCTTCTTGAGATCCCCTTCTTCATGGCGGCGTATCAGTTCCTCTCTCACTTAGAGCCTCTGAACGGCGTTTCCTTCGGTCCTATAGCCGACCTTGGCGCTCCCGACGGCCTTATTACCATCGCAGGCTTTACCATTAACCTTCTGCCTGTTATAATGACCGTGATCAACGTGGTTTCAAGCGCAATTTATTTGAAAGGTTTTCCTCTGAAGACAAAGATCCAGCTTTACGGCATGGCGGCATTCTTCCTTGTGTTCCTCTGGACGTCTCCCGCAGGTCTCGTATTCTACTGGACTCTTAATAATGTTTTCTCCCTTGTAAAGAACATCTTCTACAAGATAAAAAATCCGAAGCTTGTACTTAACGTGTTGATGCTTCTATCAGGTACAGCGGCTGTACTTCTCGGAACGTTTGGCGACAGTGTGGGACTTAACGTACCTGCAAAGCCGATTGTGCTTATCGGTCTCATTCTTGTCATTCCTCCCGTTATTTCTATCATCAAGGCAAACGTAAAGATCAAGCCTAAGAAGGAAAAGCGAGAGGTTAAGCCCAGCCGTGCGATGTTTATCCTCGGAGCGTTGTTCCTTACAATCTTTATCGGTGCGTTTATCCCTTCAAACTTCATTGCAGATTCTCCCCAGGAGTTTGTGGATCTCACCAATTTCTATCACCCCTTAAACTACGTGCTCTACTCCCTCTGCATGGCGGCAGGTACCTTCCTTGTCTGGTGCGGCGTGTTCTATTGGCTGTCAAATGACAAGTGGAAAAAGGTATTCGAGTATGCAGTAGTAGCGCTCAGCGTTATCTTTACCGTAAACTATATGTTCTTTGGAACGAAGCTCGGTATCATCTCATCCGCTCTCCGTTATGACGACGGACTTATCTTCGCTGCAAAGGAAAAGCTGATCAATCTTGCGGTTGTTGCCATTATTGCTCTTGCGGTATATTTTATCGTGTTCAAGCTGAGCAGTGCGGCAAAGGCGATAGTGCTTACAGCTGCAATTGCACTCGGTGTTATGTCGGGACTTAACGTGTTCACCATCAGAGATTCCGTTGATGCGATCAAAGTGACCGATGCTGAGGATTTTCCCAAGTTTGAGTTTAGCCGTGACGGTAAGAACGTTGTGGTCATCATGCTCGACCGCGCGATGAACGAGTATATTCCGTATCTTTTTGCGGAAAAGCCTGAGCTTTACGATATGTTCGACGGATTTACTTATTATTCAAACACCATCTCCTTCGGTGGACACACTAATTTCGGTGCGCCTCCCATGATGGGCGGATATGAGTATACTCCCGTTGAAATGAACAAGAGAGACAAGGAGTCTCTTAAGGACAAGCACAACGAGTCGATCAAGGTTATGCCATATCTCTTCGACGATAACGGTTATAACGTAACTGTGTGTGACGTTCCTTACGCTAACTACAGCTACATACCCGATATGTCCATTTACGATGAGCGTCCGAATATCAAAACCTACATGACTGAGGGTATCTTCGGTACGACAAGCGACGAGTACAGAGAATATGCCATAGACAGCCAGAGCAGAAACTTCTTCTGCTTCAGCATGATGAAGTCTCTCCCCGTTGCTCTGCAGAATCTGGTATACGATGACGGTCTGTATCATCAGGCGTACGTTCCTACCTGGGGATCAGTTCTTCAGTCCGTTGAAGACAATCTTTCAAAGGCTGAGGGGCTTAACAAGAACTTTATGGAGCCTTACGAGGTTCTTAACAACCTTGACGTTATGACAAACGTAACTGAGGACGGTGAGAACAACTTCCTCTTCCTCTACAACGATGCGCCTCACGAGCCTATGATCCTTCAGACTCCCGATTATACTCCCTCCGAGGTTGTCGACAATACAGAATACGATAAGGCACACAAGGACAGATACGAGCTTGAAAACGGCGATAAGATCAACGTTACCGATTACAGACAGACAATCCACTATCATGCGAATATGGGATCTCTGCTCCGTCTCGGTGAGTGGTTTGATTATCTCCGTGAGCAGGGGGTATACGATAACACCAAG
>JAZUBZ010000046.1:0-1929 GCA_045638805.1 Eubacteriales bacterium | reverse complement strand
TACTGCTTCGGATGCGGTGCAGGCGGTGACGTTATTAATTTTATAATGCGTCAGGAAAATATGGATTACGTTTCAGCCGTTGAATTCCTTGCCAAGCGGGCAGGTATCGCTCTTCCCGACTTTAACGACCACGGAGTTTCTCAGGGACCGGGCAGAGCCCGTATATTCCAAATGAATATCGAAGCGGCAAGGTATTTCAGAGAAAAACTGTTTGATGATAACGAGGGCGCCCCTGCAAGGGAATATCTCATAAATCAGAGAAGGCTCTCAGCTCCGGTAGTAAAGCATTTTGGATTAGGCTATGCTCCGCTTTCATGGAATGGTCTGCGTGATCATCTGAGAGGTCTCGGATACACCTACGAGGAGATGCGAGCGGGAAATCTGTGTAACAAAAGCGAAAAATTTGAAAACAACGTATACGATGCTTTCCGCAGCAGGGTGATGTTTCCCATCATAGACGTGTCGGGAAATATCGTAGCATTCGGAGGACGAGTCCTTGACGACTCAAAGCCGAAGTACCTAAACTCTTCGGATACTCCCGCATTCAAAAAGAGTAAAAATCTATTTGCGTTGAACTATGCGAGAAACTCGGGTGAAGACTTTTTTATAATTTGTGAAGGCTACATGGACGTTATCGCTCTCCATGCCGCAGGATTTACCAATGCGATAGCAACACTTGGTACTGCGATCACATCAGAGCACGCGCGTATCATAAAGCGTTACGTTTCCAAGGTCGTGCTCGCGTACGATAGCGATGAAGCAGGTAGAAAGGCATCTGACAGAGCTGTGGCACTTCTTACAGAGGCTGGTGTCGACTCAAAAATCCTGGTAATGGACGGAGCGAAGGACCCTGACGAGTTTATAAAAAAACATGGCAGAGAAGCATTTAAGCGCTTGCTTAACGAAAGTCGTTCCAGATTTGATTACATAATTGAGACGACTTTAGAAAAATATAATATTGAAAACGCTGACAACAAAATTAAAGCGGTAGCCGAACTTGTAGCTGAAATTGCAAAAGTTTATTCAAAGGTTGAGAGAGATATCTACATCTCCAAGACAGCCAAAGCACTTGAGGTAGATCCCGTAAGCGTAAAGCACGACGTTGAATCTAAGATTAGGCGTCAAGCAAAGGCTGATAAAAAGCACCATACGGACGAGCTCATACGTGTCACGTCTGGAATTTCCGACAGGGTAAATCCGGATTTTGCCAAACGGCCGAGAGCCGCACGGATCGAGGAGGATATTCTTTCGATACTCCTGAATCATCCCGAGTATTCAACTCTTAAATGCGGGGAGGAAGAATTAAAGTCTGATGGCTTTTTTACTGAATTCGGCAAAAGACTCTTTTCGTTTATCCGTGACGCAAATGAGGAGGGTTCGTTTTCCATATCACTTCTGCCGTCGGCATTTAATAACGACGAGGTGTCCCGTGCCGTTAGCATTATGCGAATGAGAGAGGGATTTCCCTCTGATGAAGAAAGTTATAAAAGTTACGTTATCCAGCTTCGCCGTGAGACCGGGGACCGCTCGGGTATGTCTCTTGAGGAGTTGATAGCTTCCAAAAGAGGTAAGTAACTTTTCCGAAACACGTATATTCTGCCCGAAAGGGCGATTATAAATAAATTTTTGATGGAGCATTATGAGTACTACAGAACAGAAAAACACCAGTGTAGAACAGATTATCGAAAGCGTTAAGGGTAAAGGAGCCGTTAAGGAAAGCGACATAATGCAGATCGCTGAAAAGAGCGGTTTCGATAACGATCAGTTCGATCATCTTTGTGAGTTGCTTGAAGGCAACGGTATTGAGATCAACTATAACGAAGTTGAAGATGAGATCCCGCCTGAGGAAATGAATATGGGCGACATCGACAAGGTCCTCTCTGATGAGGGTATTGCATTCGATGACCCTGTAAGAATGTACCTTAAGGA
>JAZUBZ010000045.1:0-52855 GCA_045638805.1 Eubacteriales bacterium | reverse complement strand
AGGTGGTACTACACTTCGCTAAGCGAATGTGTTCGTACCGGAGAGGGGGGAGCCTAAAATTGCCCTCTCAGTCGCGAGCACATTTACCTTTGGCAAAGTGCAGCGACAGCTCTCCCATAGTGAGAGCCTATGAAAAAAAGTAAATTTTTAGTGTTTACAGGGTAGTACATTACAAAAATTACTGTATACAAGAATGACAAAAAGGAGTACGAACAAAACCTCTCGTACTCCTTTGGTTGATATAAGAAAACCACCAGCTTAGCTTAGCCGGTGGTCCTTTTTCTGTCATAGATGTCAGTTAGCCTTGTACTTGTCCATCTCAAGCAAAATTTTGTATAGCTGTTCCTGTTCTCCCTTGGACTTGGCAGAGAGTAACTCATAGCAAGCGAGAGGAATATCATTTTCAACGTCATCCTGTCCGCCTAATTTCTCAAATAACTTTGAAAGAGAAATACCAAGTGCGGCGGTGATTCGTTCGATGCTTTCAATAGTTGCGTTCTTTTCGCCACGCTCAAGTTGTCCGATGTAGGTCGGATGACAACCGGAAATCTCTGCGAGCTTTTCTTGGCTGAGACCCTTTTTCGTTCTGTAGTTTCTGATACGCTGTCCAACAGCTTTTGTAATATTACTCATAGTATTACCCATCCTTATCACACTACTAATAGTCTATAAATATCGAAACTAATATTCCACAGACTATTGATATTGTTTCGATTATATGCTATACTATAAACACTTATAGATGTAATAATTGTGCTTATAGTATGCAAAAAACAGTAAAACACGGTTCTAAATGACCGCTATACACATGATAATTTAGGGCATCTGCCTTGTGAGAAGGTATATCCCCATCCTTTGCGGAGTAAGGCCGTGGCTCTTCGAAGTCGGAACCAAACGGATAGCTGAGTCATTAGAATAACCCACCGAACAGATAAACGTTCGGTGGGTATTTTGCAAGGAGTGACATATGGATATTTTTACAGTAGCATTCTTTGGACATCGGTACATTGACAATCCGTTCAGGGTAGAGGAGCGGTTGGAGGAACATATATACCGTTTACTGTCGGAAAAGGAATATGTGAATTTTCTTGTAGGGCGTGACGGAGAGTTCGATCAGTTTGCTTCTTCTGCGGTACTTCGGGTACGAAAGCGGTACAAGGACGATAACAGCTCTCTCGTGCTTGTACTGCCGTATTTGAGAGCTGAGTACCGTAACAACAAAGAAGCATACCATAACTACTACAGTAATGTGGAGATTTCTTACGAAGCATCGAAAGTCTACCCGAAAGCAGCTATTAAAATACGCAACCGCGAAATGGTAGACCGTGCTGATTTGATTATCTGCTGTATCGAGAGACAACATGGCGGTGCTTGGCAAACTGTTCAATACGCTATTAAGCAAGGTAAGACGGTAATCAACCTTGCCGAACCTACAGAATGGCTGTAGCCAAATATTCGATTGCCTAGGGCGCCGTAGTACTTTATTTCAGCTAAAACTTTATAAACAGCAAATCTAAAAAAATGCCTCGCCCTCCGAGAGAGGTGGTACTACACTTCACGAAGCGAATATGTTCGTACCAGAGGGTGGAGCCTAAAATTGCCCTCTCAGTCGCGAGCTCATTTACCTTTGGCAAAGTGTAGCGACAGCTCTCCCATAGTGAGAGCCTATGGAAAAAAGTAAAGTTTTAGTTTTTACAGAGTACTACATTGCAAAATTAATGTATACAAGAGCCACAAAAAAGGAGTACGAACAATTTTGTTCGTACTCCTTTACTTATTAACTTAACTTACGCGATAGCGTCTGCAGGTGCGTTTTCGGGGAGCCAGCCTGTGAAGCCAAGCTCGGGCATAGCAGCGATGGTAGCCATATCCTCAGCGGAAAGCTCAAAGTCAAAGATCTGTGTGTTCTCAAGAATTCTTGAGGGAGTTACAGACTTGGTGAGTACGTTGAGTCCGGACTGAAGAACGAATCTGAGGCAAACCTGAGCTACGCTCTTGCCGTACTTTGCAGCGATCTCTGCAAGTGTAGCGTCGGAGAGAACTGCGCCGCATCCGAGGGGGCTGAACGCCTGAACGAGCATGCCCTGCTCCTTGGAGTAGTTTACGGTATCCATCTGAGTGTAACCGGGGTGGAACTCGATCTGGTTTACCATGGGCTTGATCTCGCACATCTCAGCGAGTGCGTCATAGTGCTTCTTCTGGAAGTTGGAAACACCGATAGCGCGGATCTTACCGCTCTTGTATGCATCCTCAAATGCCTTCCATGTACCTGCGTTGATCTCCTTCCAATCGGGGGAAACCTTTTCTACGCAAGGCCAGTGAATGAGGTAAAGGTCGAGGTAGTCAAGACCGAGGTTCTTGAGAGAGATGTCGATAGCCTCTGTAGCCTTTTCGTAGCCACGCATGGTTACCCAGTGCTTGGTTGTTACGAAGATCTCGTCTCTTGCGATGCCGGAAGCCTTGATGCCCTCGCCTACAGCAGTTTCGTTGCCGTATGCAAATGCGGTGTCAACGTGGCGGTAGCCAACCTTAAGAGCCTCTAAAACGGCATTCTTGGTAACTTCACCGTTGGGAGCGAGGTATGTTCCGTAGCCGATGCAGGGAACCTTAACGCCGTTGGAAAGAACGAAAGAATCAGTTAACTTGTTCATTGGTTTAATTCTCCTTATTTGTAATAGGGCAGTTTTCCACCCAGTTTTTGTACTCTATTAATTATAACACAAAATCTTCCTTTTTTGAAGAGTTATGTGCGATAATTTTCGGAAATTCTTTTAATAAGCTTCATGATCGCCGCTGACGTTGTAAGTCTGCGTATCTTGCCTCTGTCCTTCATTGAGCCGAAGTGCTCCGTTGACGTGACGCATCCGAAGCTGTCGGCCACACCGAAGCAAACTGTGCCTACGGGCTTTTCTGCAGTGCCTCCGCCGGGACCGGCAATGCCCGTAACAGATACGGCAATGTCAGCACCCGTCACCAGGCGTACACCTTCCGCCATCATGGCGGCACATTCTTCAGAGACGGCACCGTGCTTTTCAAGCACGTCAGCAGACACGCCGAGCACGTTCATCTTCACGTCGTTAGAGTATGACACGACTCCGCCATGGAGCACGTCGGAGCAACCGGGGATGTCTCCGATTCGGGATGCTATCATTCCCGAGGTACAGCTTTCAGCAGTTGCTACGGTGAGAGAGTTTTTGCGAAGAAGCTCGATGAGCCGTCTTACCAGCACCTCCGAGGTCTCGTCGTCCGATGTGCTTTCGGCAAATACGTATCTGCCGATCTCTGTTGCACGGATCCTGTCGGACATCGCGCGACATACGTTTTTACATTCTTCAAGTGTATCTGCTCTTGCAGTTATGCGGACTCTCACCTCAGCCTCGCAGGCGTAGGGAGCTACCGTCGGATTATCCGAGGAATTCATTATGTCGCGGAGCACCGTCTCAGCCGCAGATTCGCCGATGCCGTAAAGGTGCAAATTAAGACTGTAGAAGGTGTAGGGCGAAATATCTCTGAGATACGGCATTACCGACTCGTTCCACATAGGCTCAAGCTCACGGGGAGGACCCGGAAGCATGATGACACATTTTTCACCGTCAATACCGCTGACGTGTCCGTTAAGACGTACACCGGGGGCAGTACCGTGGTGGTTTTCAAGCATTATCGAGCCCTCGGGAAGCATTGCCTGTGACAGATTGTTCTCCGTCATCACCCGTCCCATATCGTCGAAATATGCTTGAATGGATCTGGCCGCATCCTCGTTCATTACGAGAGGCGCGTCAAATACCGCCGACACGATAGTTTTCGTAATATCGTCGCAGGTGGGACCGAGACCGCCCGTCATGATAACGATATCAGCTCGTGAGAGGGAATCGCGGAGCGCATTTTCAAGTCTTGCGGCATTGTCTCCCACCACCGTTTGGTGGTAAAGTGGAACTCCTACCTCAGCAAGCCTCTTCGAGATAAACGCTGCGTCCGTATTTACAATATCACCGAGGAGAAGCTCTGTTCCTACCGAAATTATTTCAGCAGTTTTAACCATAAGATCAGAATCCCTGTCTCTTCAGCCAGTTCTGTACGAGAGGCGGCCACTGACAGGTGCCGGGAATGTCCTTTGCAAGGGAAAGACCGTGTGCGCCTTCGGGGAATACGTGAAGCTCAAAGGGAATCTTCTTTGCGGAAAGAGCAGTTGACATTCTGAGCACGTTTTCAACGGGAACTATGGGGTCTGCACTGGTGTGCCACATAAGCACGGGAGGTGTATCTTCTCTTACGTTATAGTAAGGAGAGTGGATACGCTCCAATTCGCCGCCTGCTTCAGCATCACCGATGAATACACCGCGGGAGATGTCGTCACCAATGTCAAGATTCATCGTAAGAACAGCGTAGCACAGAATAGCAGCGTCGGGCCTGCAAGAAACTCGGTCGATCTCGTCGCCATCCTCACGTCCGTAGTCGAAGAGGGTAGCGGACAGTCCGGAAAGGTGACCGCCTGCGGAGAATCCCATTGTTGCGATCTTATCGGGATCTATGTTGTACTTGTCTGCGTTGTAACGCACCCATCTTACCGCACGCTTGATGTCCTCAACGATTGCCTTGTAATCGTAGGGCTCAAAGCGGTAATGAAGTACGAATGCGGAGATGCCGACCTCGTTAAGCATTTCGGCAACGGGACCTCCCTCGCGAGGCTCTGTATGTGTGTATCCTCCGCCGGGGGCAACGATAACGCAACCGGTCTTCTTGACGTTTCCGTTTTCGTCACGGGTCTCGGGTACGATGTAAGGGGTCATTTCTGTTTCGGGCTGACCGAATGAGGGATCGTAAAAGGGAGTATTTTTCTCCCAAAGCTTGATGTTTTCCATTTGTATATTTCTCCTATTGTCTTATGTTGTCTTAAAATCCGAGTCTCTTTAACCAGTTTGCTGCAAGATGAGGCCACTGACGTGTTCCCTCAAGATCACGGTAAAGTCCGCCGCCGTGTCCGCCGTTGGGGAACAAGTGGAGCTCGAAGGGGATCTTGTTCTTGGAAAGAGCTGCCGCCATGTTGATGGAGTTTTCGGGCGGTACTCCGTCGTCATCTGCGTTGTGGTAAAGGAAAGTGGGGGGAGTATCGGGGGTTACAGCATTCTGGCCGGAAAGCTTTTCTAAAAGCTCACTTCTGAGCGGCTCTTCGATACCGTCGAGAAGATTTGCGCGGGTACCTCTGTGAGTATAGTCAGATGCAAGAGTCACAACGGGGTAGCAAAGAACAGCCGCGTCGGGTCTGCAGGACGTGCGATCGATCTCGTCGCCTTCCTCAAGACCGCGGTCATACTGTGTCGCACCCATGCAAGCGAGGTGACCGCCTGCGGAGAAGCCGAGAACTGCGATCTTATCGGGGTCGATATTGTATTCTTCCGCGTGATAACGTACCCATCTTACTGCACGGTTGATGTCTGCGCGGATAGCGTAGTAATTATAGGGCGCAAAACGGTACGCAAGGTTGAAGGAGCTGATGCCGTACTGATTGAAAAATTCTGCAACGGGGTCTCCCTCGTGGTTCGCGCGGAACTCGTAGCCGCCGCCGGCACATACGATAACGCAACCGGTCTTCTTGACGTTACCGTTTTCGTCCGTCTCTGCGGTAACGATGTGAGGTGTCAAGTATGTTTCGGGCTGACCGTACTCTTCGTTAAAATAGGGAGTACCATTGTCCCAAAGCTTGATGTTTTCCATGGTTATATCCTATCCTTCTATTTGATATGTGTTTATTAAAATCCAAGTCTTGCGATCCAGTTTTCAAACAGAGCGACCCACTGTCCAGCACCGGGAAAGCTTTCGTCAACACCGATGCTGTGGGGACCCTTGTCGAAAACGTGAAGCTCAAAGGGAACCTTGTGACGGCTGAGAGATGCCGCCATGGCAATGCTGTTTTCCACGTCCACGCAGTTGTCCTCGGCAGTGTGCCAAAGGAACATGGGAGGCGTGTTTTCGTCTGCCGCAAGGTGAGGGGAATATATTTTTCTCAGCTCATCTCTATTTTCACGAGGCGCCTTACCGAGAAGGGCAAAGCGGCTGTGATCGTGGGCGAACTCATCGACCATGCTGATGACTGCGTAGCAGGGGACAGACGCATCGGGTCTGCAGGACGTGCGGTCGATCTCGTCGCCGTCATCCCGTCCCAGGTCGTAGCAGGTGGCGCCCATTGCGGCAAGATGACCTCCCGCCGAAAAGCCCATGAGAGCTATCTTGTCCGAAGCGATTTCGTACTCGTCTGCGTGGTAACGCACCCATCTTACGGCACGGTTGATATCTGCACGGATAGCCTCGTATCCGTAGGGATAGACCCTGTAGTCAAGGAGGAAGCAGGTGAATCCTCTTTTGCTGAACAGCTCAGCCGCTGATTTTCCCTCATGGTCTGCCTTCATAACGTATGACCCACCGGGACATATTATGATGGCACCGCGTTTTTTCTCTGCGTCGGGAGAGGGAAGATACGGTGTCAGATAAGGAGCCGTCTGGGGGATGGACTCGTCCCAAAAGGGAATGTCCTTTTCCCATAAAGGTATTTTGATCATATCAGAAGCCCTGCCTCTTCAGCCAATCTGCTGCGAGAGCAGGCCACTGAGAAGCACCGTGGGTACTCTCTGCAAGGCCGAGGCCGTGGTCACCCTTGTCGAACACGTGAAGCTCGAAGGGAATCTTCTTTGCGGAAAGCGCTGTTGCCATTGAGATACTGTTTTCAACTATAACACAGTTATCAGCCGCAGTGTGCCAAAGGAACATGGGAGGTGTATCATCCGTTACTGCAAGCTCACCGGAAAGCTGTTTTGTGAGCATTTCCTTGAACTCTTCATCGAATCTGCCTATGAGGATGTCTCTTGACAAGTCGTGTGTAAGCGCAGGAGTCATGCTGATCACAGCATAGCAAAGAAGAGCTGCGTCGGGACGGCAGGAAACACGGTCGATCTCGTCTCCCTCTTCAAGACCGCGGTCATAATTAGTAGCACCCATTGTAGCAAGGTGGCCGCCTGCGGAGAAGCCGAGAATGGCAATCTTGTCGGGATCGATTCCGTATTCGTCAGCGTGATAGCGCACCCATCTTACCGCGCGGTTGACGTCAGCGCGGATAGCGTGGTAATCGTAGGGAGCAACGCGGTAGTTAATGGTAAAGCCGTTGATGCCGTGTTCATTGAAGAACTCACATACGGGCTCTCCCTCGTGATATGCTCTGCTACAGTATGATCCACCGGGACATACGATAACACAGCCACGCTTTTTGGTGTTTCCGTTTTCGTCCTTCTGAGCGGGAAGCACGTACGGACTCAGACTGGGTACTACGTCGGTGTTATCGTCATTTTTGTAGTCTTCGTTGTAATAGGGAGGTGTTCCTTCCCAAAGTCTGATGTATTCCATAGTTAACTCCGATCCTGTTTTTTGCATTTAGCGGTGTATTTTGCGCAAGTACCGCAGACTCCACGGAATATCCGCGGAGCCTGCGGTACTTAGAATATTTTAATTAGAACATTACCTTCTCGCCGCACTCAACAGACTCGAAAGCCTTCATGATGACCTTGAGAACAACTCTCATCTGGTCGTGAGTTACGAACTGAGACTCTACGCCGTCAACAGCGCGGAGGAAGTTTCTGTAGTAGTCGTGAACGTCGGAGTGAGGACGCTCGAGCTGGTACTCGTCGAGAGTGATGCTGTCGCGGGGAGCCATAGTCTTTGTAAGACCTGCGGCTGTCTGCACGGGAACAACGTCGGACTCATGCCAAGCCTTGCACTTAGCAACACGGCACTTTTCTCTCCAGTCGGAGATGAAAGCTGAGCCGTCCTTAGCTCTCATGTAGAAACGGGGCATAGCGATGAAGTTGTATGTACCAACCTCGATGAACGCTTCCTTGCCGTCCTCGTAGTTGATCCAAAGCTTAAAGCCGTCGTCAACCTCGTCGTTGGTGATGTGCTCGAATGTGCATCTTACGCTCTTAATGCCGTCAAAGCCGAGAACCATAAGTGCCTGGTCGATGAGGTGAACACCCCAGTCGTAGAGCATACCGCCGCCGTACTGCTTGATACCTCTCCAGTCGGAGGGGATACCACGGCTGCCGTGGATACGGGATTCGATATTGATAATGTCGCCGATCTCACCTGTTTCACTGAGCTGCTTCATTGCAAGATAGTCAACGTCCCAGCGTCTGTTCTGGTGAACGGAGAAGATCTTGCCGTTTCTCTCAGCTGCCGCGATCATTCTTTCAAGGCTCTCCATAGAGAGAGTAACGGGCTTTTCACAAATTACGTTCTTACCTGCATCAAGGCAAGCGATAACAACTTCCTCGTGAACGTCATTGGGGATAGCAACGGTTACTACCTCAATGGACTCGTCAGCGAGAAGCTCTTCTCTGGATGCGTATGCGCGGATTCCGCGGGACTCAGCGAGCTTACATCTTTCTTCCTTAATGTCGTAGATACCTGCAAGGTTAACAACGTCGCTCTTAAGGAGATGTTCGGTATGCCAACCGCCCATTCCGCCGTATCCGATAACAGCACAATTTTTCTTCATAAAGACCTCCATTCCGCCGAAGTACGGCGGCAAAAAAAGTTGATCATGTAACAGGCGCCACAGGCGCTGTTTATTTTTAATTTATGTATGGGGGATGCCTCAAATAGGCACAATACACCCATTAAGATAATTATAACAGTATTTTCAAATAAGTCAAGAGAATATGCGAAATTAATTCGTCATACAGGAGAAAAATACCTGTAAGAAGGAATTATCATCTGTTTCTGAACTCTGCCGCTCTCTCGTGAACGAGAGCTTCAAGACGTGCGAATTCTTCCTCGGTCACACCATATTCGGTTACGTGCTGACCGTAGTCCTCCTCAGCGTGGTAGTCAGACCCTCCCGTTGTGAGCATATCAAGCTCCTTTGCCATACCGCGGAGAGTTTCGGGGAAGCTGTCGAAGTTCATCTGGTGGGATACCTCAACACCGTCAAGCCCGTGAGAATGAAGGTCTCTGATGATATCCATAACTCTTTCACAAGGCAGCCAGTCCTGATTTGAAAGCTTGGGTGCGTTTTCTACCCACATTGGATGTGCCATTACGGTAACAAGACCGAGGCTTCTTGCAAGGGCGATAAGCTCCTTTGCGTCGGGCATGAGAGCCAACTGCTGCAACCAGCTTCTTCCCGTATATAAACGGCAGGTATGGAGATGCTCGACTTCTGCTTCAACCTCGGAGTAGGGGCGACCCTGCTTCTTGGCAAGACATTTGATAAGGTGACGCTCTGATCCCTTGTCATGCTTTTCCATGGGAGCGATATCTGCGTCGAATATGAACACTTCTTCGTATGACAGCTCATATCCCGCATCGTTAAATCTTTTAAGCTCCGCGATAGTCTCTTTGTTATAGGGATCGTTGTAGTGACCCACAGCCTCGGTGAAGCGAGGGTCTCTTATAAGGTCGTCCTCTCCGTAGACAAGCATATGGAAGGTACCCTCAATGTCTCCCTTTTCGTTGTAGTAGGCAACGCTTGCTTCACATCCGGAAAAAGGCATTTCGATCCCCTGGGACTCGGCGTATGCTCTCAGCTTGTCCATGTTGGGATGAAGAGTATTGTGGTCGGTCATTACCATTTTTGTAAGACCGAAGCTCTTGGCGGTATTGATGACTTCAACGGGAGTCTCCTTACCGTCGGACAGCATGGAATGCATATGCAGGTCGATCGTGTATTTTTTGTTCATGGAACCGTCCTCCGTGACGTAATGTTTTCTTAATTAGATTTTATCATGCGAGGGGAATTATTGCAAGTGCTTTCGGGAATTTTCCCATTGTGGAATTACTTGACATCACGTAGTTTTTGTTGTATTATAGAGTTATGATTAAGATAAGATTTCTCATACGGAGGTTATTATGGATTTTTCAAAACTTGATGCACTTCTTGACAGACTTGTGGCGTGGAGGATGCCCGGGTGCGACTGTATCGTAATAAAAGACGGACGTGTGCTTCACCGTTACTTTACGGGATACGCTGATATTGAAGCAGGCAAAAAGTTAAGTGGTAACGAGACTTACAATATGTGGTCATGCTCAAAGCCCATCACCTGTGCGGCTGCGCTGACTCTCCTTGAAAAGGGAGACATACTGCTTGCAGATCCTGTTGAGAGATATCTGCCCGAGTTTGCGGACCGCGTGATACTTACGAAGGATGAAAACGGCAACGAGATTCTCACTCCCGCAAAGAATAAAATAAAAATACGTGACCTTTTCACCATGAGCTCAGGTTACTCATACGATTTTGAAAAGGCGAACATCAAGGAAGTAAAGGAAAGAACGGGCGGCAGATGTCCTACACGTGAGGTGATAAAGGCATTTGCTAAAATGCCACTTAACGAGGAGCCGGGAAGCGCATGGAGCTACGGCATCAGCCATGATATCCTCGCTTGTCTTGTAGAGGTCGTTTCCGGGGAGAGATTTGCAAACTATGTTAAGCGTGTGATCTTTGATCCTCTGGGCATGGAGGACTCCACCTTTACCAATCCCTCAGCGGACATTATAGAAAGAATGGCTCGTCAGTATACATACGACGATGACAAGGGCAGACTCATCCCATCAGATAACAGCGTAAGCTTCGTATTCGGAACAGAGTACGACAGCGGCGGCGCGGGACTTATATCCACCGTTGAGGACTACGGAAAGTTTGCGTACGCAATGGCAAACGGCGGCGTGGGACTTAACGGAGCGAAGATACTTTCAAGAGGCACTATCGACCTTATGCGCGCGGATGCAATGCAGGGTAAGGTTATGAAGTATTTCGATTGGATGCACCTTTACGGCTACAGCTATGGTCTTGGTGTGCGTACAATGGTGTCTCCCTCTGAGGCAGGTTCAAACGGACCTGTGGGAGAATTCGGCTGGGCGGGTGCCGCAGGCGCACACGTGCTTATCGACCCCGATAACAACTTGGCTGCATTCTACTGCCAGCATATGCTCAACAGCCAAGAGGAATATTTCGCCCCCAGGTTTAGAAATGCTGTATACAGCTGCGTATTGTGAGAGTGATTTGAATAATAATACCGCCGAGAGTGACCAACCAGTCGCCCTCGGCGGGTGCTTTTTAGATTTTAGTTAAAACTATTTTAGAAAAAACATTAACCAAATCATTTTTCTTTCACTATTAGGTCAGAAGCTTCTAAAAAAGACGATAGGAGGTGAGCATATGAACGAAAACGAACTTCACGTGAAAATTACAGAAGTATCAAAAACTATTTTCTCGTACTGTATGGCAAAAACGCCTACGCGTGAAGAAGCAGAAGATCTGTCGCAGGATATTATATATGAGTTGATAAGATCGGCTGAAAATATCCGTGATGACAATGCGTTTTATGCTTTTATGTGGGGAGTCGCAGGAAACGTCTATAAACAGTGGTATAGGAAGAAACTGAAAAATAATACTTGTGAATGGACGGATGACATTCCCTCGGATGAAAGTTCAGTGGAAGATAATAATAACGATATATACCTTCTCCGTCGCGAACTTGCTTTGTTATCCGAGAAATATCGAAAAGCAACGATTTTGTATTACATTGATGGGCGTTCTTGTTCTGAAATCTCATCTAAGCTCACCATTTCCGAGAGCATGGTCAAATACCTGCTGTTTAAATCAAGAAAAATACTGAAAGAGGGAATGAATATGGAAAGAAATCTTGGAGAACTTAGTTATAATCCCAAAACATTGATACCCATGTACAGTGGTCAAGGTCCCAATCATTTTTGGCGTTTTATGCAAAGCAAGATCAGACAGAATATCGTCAGTGCTTGCTATAATGACGCGCTGAATGTACAACAAATCAGTCTCGAGACGGGAATTCCGCTTCCGTATCTTGACGATGAGATAAGAGAACTTGAAGATAAACAGGTTATAATTAGAGACGGAAAGCACTACAGGGCAAACGTGATAATTATTTCAGCAGAGTGTGCTGACGAGATCGAACGAGCTGTTACAAGATATCATGAACAGATTTCTGATGAAATAGAGTATTTCATAAATAACAATACAGATGCTTATAAAAAGACTGGATTCAGTGGTTGTAATTTTTCAGAGAATACATTGCGTTGGCAACTTGCTACAATCATTTTCAGAATGATCAGCGGCGTTGACTGCGGCGGGTCAATAGATGCACCGAAAACAGGATGGGGAGAAAATGCATATATTTGGTGTGTAGAACAGCTTAACGATAGACACATATTTTCATACTGCGGTGCAGACAGTAAACACGGTGACAGTATAAACTTTTTGGATTATTGGAAGGATGGTAAAGGGAAGGGAGATCATCACGATTTTTATGGAAACGAACGGTTTATCAATGTTTATTGTGATATTTGCCGTGGAGAAAATATGACATTGAGTGAATATGATCTTGAGGCTATTGCTGAAATGATCAAAAAGGGGTATGTCATTAAGGAAAACGAAACATACCGCGCAACAGTACCGATATACACACCTGAACAATATATGTCAATTAAAAACATGGTGCAGGAATTTATATCCGACAGACTTGTATCAATTATCAAGCAAATGGATAAAACTGCCGCGGAGATTTTGGGTACACATACTCCAAAGCATTTGCAAGGACAAGTTATAGGTATTGCGTCAATGGATAAGTTCGTAAATGCGGTTTGCATCCCCGCAACGATTCTTATCGAGAGAAAATTTTTGTCAACAACATGGCATCCTCTTGAAATGCCGACAACATACGTTGTTTTGAATAATTAACAACACCCGCCGAGCGTGACTATTGGGTCGCCCTCGGCGGGATCTTTTCGTTGGATTTATATTTTACTCTACGGCTGTGGGAAAACACCGTTTACATCCGGTAGGGGCGATCCCTTGCGGTCGCCCGTTTCCGTATGATCCGAACCGTCTTCACGGCTACGGGTGAATAAACGACTTCCACTAAATTAACCCATGGACCGGATCACAGGTACAGCCCCTACGGATACCCCCAAAAAAACATCGTAGGGGAGTAGTTCGCTGCTCCCGTCCATACGTCTTGCACCGTCTCCACGGACGGGTCATTTGTGCATTTCGCGTAGAGAATATGCTCTGACCGTCGGGGACGCCGGTCCCTACACATGTAACAGTTCGTTCATCCGTTTACGTGACGCATCGTTTGCTTTTCAAACAGTGACGTCGTTTCCTGTATAATCTAACATAGGCATACCTGCTTATCCGATAAAATTTTGTCTCGTCAACTTTATTTTATCAGATTTCGGCAGATATGCCTATCTTTTTCTATCTGTCAGGGTTTACCCGGGCTTTTATTATAGCCCCCGCAAGAAAAAGTGCCCTTTTTTCTTTATCTTACGTTTCCTGCTTTGTAACACTCACCCGTTTCAAGATCGTACCAATTGAAAACGCCGTTTTCGTATATGATACAGCTGTGTGGAGAGCTTTCCTTAGGAATAGAGATGCTTCCGGGGTTTACGTTAAAGTATCCCGCCTCTGTTTTTTCGATCACGGGAACGTGGGTGTGACCAAAGAGATGTACGTCTCCTTCTCCGAGAGCTGGCACGGGTCTGTGACCGTGGGACGCGCAGATGGTAACATCGCCGTCACAAAGCGTCAGATAATCGCTCGATACGTTGAAGTCAAGCACCATCTGGTCTACCTCGGCCTCGCAGTTGCCGCGTACGGCAAGGATCTTATCTGCAAGAGGATTCAGTAGAGCGATCACCTTCTTTGGAGCGTAATCTCGGGGCAGATCGTTTCTCGGCCCGTGATACAGAATATCTCCTAACAGAAGGAGACGCTCGGAACCGCTTTCAAGAAAATTTTTAACGGCAAGCTCAGCGTAGTAGGCTGAGCCGTGGATGTCGGATGCGATGAAAAGCTTCATAACTTATGTCCTCAATCAAAGATCAAACTTTGCGATCTTGTCACGGAGGAAGCCTACAGCCATAGCGATGTCCGCTGTGGGGTCTGCACCTACCTCGCGCTCAATGGTAAGGTAACCGTCAAAGCCGGTAGCCTTAAGTGCAGGGAGGTATACATCAAAGTTTACGTCACCTGTGCCGAGAGGCATCTCAAGGTAGCTGTGACCCATCTCAAGCATTGCCTTGTGCTTCTTAGCCTCTTCGTCAAGCTCAACGTCAACCTTGCCCTCAACTCTCTTCTTCAGCATTACGCCGTCCTTGGCGTGGGTATGTACGACATACTTACCAAGATACTTGAGCGCTTCCTCGGGGCGGTCGTCCTGACACATAACAAGGTTTGCGGGGTCGAAGTTTACGCGAAGACCCTGCGCGCCGAGACTGTCAAGGAAGGGACCAAGCACACAGCCGCGGTCACCGCCCGTTTCGATGGCGAAGTATGCACCGACGGAATCTGCATATTCAGCAAGCTCGCGGCATGCGGTTCTTAGGATCTCTACCTTAGAGGGATCCTCGCCTGCGATGTGAGCCACGTGAGTGGTTACGATACCGCATCCAAGCTCAAGAGAAAGGTCAAGCACACGCTTGGACTTTTCAATATAATATGCGTTCTTGTCGGGATCGTTGAAGCCGTAACCGAAGTCACCGCAGAGAGCGGAGAATACGATACCGTTGGAGTTAACGATGTCGAGAGTCTCGCGGATCTTCTCGCGTGTCATCTTTTCGGGAGCAAGTTCGCCGTTTGTGGCAAACGCCTGAATTCCCGAAACACCGAGAGACGCCGCCTTTTCAACGCCTCCTCTGAAACCGAGTCTGAAGGACTCAACCATTGCGCCTATTTTCATAATGTAAGTCTCCTTTGTGGAAAATATTTCTTATGTTTCGAATAATGCTGAAGCATTATCTTTTTTCTTTTTTCTGACGTCTGATGTCCCTTCCCGTAAAAAGGAGAGGGAAATATTCACCGAACAGTCTGCTGGTGATTCTGTCTGCATATCTTTCCCTTAACTCGCTTTGGGAAAGATTTGTATTGATTATGGTAGATCTTCTGTTATTTATGCGGGAGGTCAACACGTTGTATATGCAAGAGGAGGTGAACTGATTGTCAACTTCAACGCCAAGATCGTCGATGATGAGTAAGTCGCAATTGAAATATTTTTCCTCACGGTGGCTTTCGTAGTCTCTGCCGAACCTTACCGCTTCAAAATCAGAGATCATACCCTGTGCGCTTTCGTAGACTACGTTATAGCCCTTCTCGATAACGACCTTTGCAACGGAGGTAGAAAGATGAGTCTTTCCGAGTCCCGTGGGCCCGAGAAGCAGATATGACGCGCCGCTTTTGCCGTCGAATGTCTCAGCAAAATTTTTCAAAGACTTCTTTGCATGAGTAATGTGGATAAGGTCGCCTCCCGTATAATATTCAAATGAGAAGTTTTCAAAGGACTGTTTGTCGATGAGCATGGAAAGACCTGAACTTGCAAATCCCGCAAGAGTAAGCTCGCGCTTCATGCATTCGCACATATCGATACCCACGTATCCCGTGTCGGAGCATTTTTCGCAGGTGTATTTTATGTCAAGCCAGTCTGCGGGGAAACCGCGGGAGACGAGAAGCATTGACTTTTCACGTCTCAGCCTTTTGTTTTCATCTCTTATCTCAGCGAGAAGCTCGTCTGTCAGCGAATGTGACATAGCCGCTGCCATTATCTTGGTACCGGTTGCGGCAAGACTTGCCTCAATACCTCGCATTTCAGGACAGATAGCAGAAAAGCTGTTCTGTCTTTTCTGATGCTCTGCGATCGCTTCCTGTCGGCGGGAGGCAAGCAGTTCGCTTACCTTTTTCAGATTCTCTCTGCTGTATGCCATACCAAACCCCTTAATCGGTACTATCCGTTATTTTTTCAGCCTCATCGTATGAACGGCGAAGTGCCGCCTCGAAAAAGTCGTCTGTGTCAAAGCTTGACTCGAAGGGTGTGGCTGTGCTGCCCTTCTTTTTGGTATACTTACCGTTCTTTTTCTTTTTATCGAATTCGGCGGAGTATGCTTCTATCTCTTCTATGGTTTTGAGTCCCGCGTTGTGCCAGTTCTCGAGTATCGCGTTGGCATAGCTGAGGGAAGCCTCTCCCGTTGCGTTTGCGGTGATCTCGTAAGCCTTTGTAATTATCTCGTCGGAAAAGCCCCAGTTGACGCACCAGTCTTTTATCATTGCCTTTTCCTTTGACGTCAGTGTGCGGGAACCGATACCGAAAAGGCTTCTCACGTGATGGATGCTGCTTTCAACTGCCTCGGCTGAGGCAAGCTCGGATTCAAGCTCGCTGTATTTCGTGATGTCGCGGTCAACGAAACCGAGAGCCATCTTTTCAATATATCTCACGCTCTTTTTGTCGATCTTTACGGCGTGTGCGAAAAGAAGCATTATGTAATCTTCCGAGAGTGAAAGGTGATCGAGCATTCCTATTACGATCTCAGTCTCGGCTGTTGTGAATATCTTACCCAGTATGTTCTCGCAGGTGTCGATAAGCTCTGCTGTTGATGCATTCTGCTCTAAAAATCTTGCCACCTCGTCGGTGGTGTAAGCTGGCAGACGGGAAGTCATGCGGCGCTTTGCTGTAGAGCTATCATTGTGGGTGGGAGATTTCTTTTTTATTTTTGCGTCATCGTCCGTTTTTGTTTTTCCCCTTCCGCGGCTCTTTGTTTCGATAATTCCCGCATCCTCCCAAAATCTGAGAGCTGTTATAAAATCAGCCTCGTCGATACCCAGCTTTGCTGATGCCGAGCTTATGCTGAAATCGGGATTTGCAAGTACGTACAGAAGACAGACAAGAACGTCTCTGTCGGCATCTGCAAGACGGTCGAGGACGGAAGTGGGGACGATGAAAGCACTGCTGTTGTAGATTGGAGCTATTTTCATCTATACTTCGGGCAGAGCCCGTACCTCCGTTGGTAATAATTAGTGTTTTAGACAATAATATGTGGAAAACGTGAGTTTTACCATGGGAAATGTCATTTTGTAAATGCAAAAAGAAGATTATGCAAATGTCTATCGAAAACTTGTTGAGATCCGATTTTCCTTGAAATACAAGGAAAAATGTATTTTCGACATTCCCATAATGTACATGGATATATTTGCCTGTGGAAAAAACCAAAAGTTTTCAACACCCTGTTGAAAACCTATGTTGAAAACTTAGACGAAATTCAAAATGTTTGAGAAATCCGTCTATAACGGTGCGGAAAAGTACTTATTTCAGCTTTTTACGCAGTGAATCGAGATACGCCTTTGAACCTTCGTCGGATGCGAAGGCGTTCATTGAAGAATCTGCTGTGATACCCGCTCTAAACAGCATCGCGCCTGCCGCCGCGGTCATAGCACCGTTGTCTCCGCAAAGAGCCATAGAGGGGATAGCGGCTGTCGTGCCGTGCTTCTTACAAACCTCGGTGACGCCCGCTCTCAGATGAGAGTTTGCGGCAACACCGCCTGCAAGGACGAGGTGGCTTACCTTCGACGTCTTAAGCGCGTCTGCAAGCTTTGAGCATATGCCGTCCACCGTTACTTTTGTAAACGCTGCGGCGATGTCTTCCTTTATCTCACACGGAAGCTCGCTTCCGTGGGAAAGCTTCAGCTGCTGAGTCAGCTTGTGGATGTGGTTGATGACCGCCGTTTTGAGTCCGCTGAACGAAAACTCCAACGTACCGTCGTTCATGGCAGGGGATGGAAATTTTATGCTCTTGTAAGCGTCTCTCTTAAAGCCTTCCGCTGCAAGACGGTCCATAGCCGCACCTCCGGGGTAAGGCAGACCCATAACGCGTCCTACCTTATCGAAAGCCTCACCGCAAGCGTCGTCGCGTGTGCCGCCGATCTCCTCAAAAGCGTAATCTTTTACTTCATAGAAGGATGTGTGACCGCCGGATACGATAAGCGCAAGGTAGTCACCCGTGATGTCGGGATACTGAAGATATGCCGCTGCAGCGTGAGCCTCTATGTGGTCGACGGGGATTATCGGAACACCGAGAGCTGAGGAAAGAGATTTTGCGTAGCTGACGCCCACAAGAAGTGAGCCGATCAGTCCGGGGGCAAAGGTAACGGCAACGGCGTCGATGTCGGAAAAACATTTTCCGCCCTCAGCTAAGGCGCCGCGTACTACCTTTGATATGTTTTCCGCGTGACAGCGGCTGGCGATCTCCGGCACTACTCCGCCGTATTCCGCGTGTATCTTTGTCTGAGACGACACCACGTTTGAAAGTAGTTTTAACTCAGGTGCGCCGTTTTCGCCTTCGCTAAGCTTAAGAAGGGATGCGGCGGTGTCGTCGCAGGAGCTTTCTATTCCTAAAATCAGCATAAATAAGTGACCTTTCGCATTTTGTCATAGATCCGCAGAGGAGACGGTACTAAGCTTCATAAGCACGGCGTCCTCCGTGGGACATTTGTAGTAATTCGCCCGCTTTCCGCAGACTTCAAATCCGCGGGACGTGTAAAGACCTATGGCAGGCGCGTTTGACGCGCGTACCTCAAGGAAAAATTCACAGTCCCCCGCATGGGTACGTTCCTTTATAAAGAAGTCGAGCAGGGAAGCACCGATGCCCCGTCTTCTGTGGCATTCGGATACCGCTATACGGAGTATCTCACTCTCTCCCGCAACGGAGGATGCTGTAATATATCCGCATACCTCTTTTCCGTCCTCGGCGCATAAGAGGTGGTAGTATCCACTGTCTGTCATGCCGATAAGAGAGTCTTCACTCCACGGATCGGAGAACGCGGCTTTTTCAATAGCCGCTACAGAAGGTACGTCTTCTGCAGAGCAGGGACGTATTTTTATCTTATTCACCGTCTGTAGCCTCCACGCTTTTTCCGTCGAAAGATTTGGTAAGTATGCGCTCTAACATATTAAGGCACGCGCGGTATACATCCGCGTCACCGCCGTATGGGTCGGGCACATCCTCGCTAAGTACGGCGATCTTTGAAGCGTGGGCAGGGTAGCGGAACATGATCTCCATAGCGTGGGAACCGCTTATGCCCACTATCAGGTCTGCCTCGCGGATGATCTTTTCATCAAGGCTTCTCGATAAGTGGTGTCTGTAATCGTTTGACGGAGTGGGAAGCACACCTCTTTCCATCAGCGCATCCGACGCCTTTGCCGAAATTGGTGAGCCGTCTGCGTAAAGTCCCGCAGATGAGGCGACAAATTCACCGTTTTCGAAAAGATGATTGTAAAGTGCTGCTGCCATGGGAGAGCGGCAGGTGTTTCCCGTGCATACGAAAACAAGTTTTTTCTTGTTTTCGGCGCATTCTGCTTTTTCTTCGCAGAGTACAGCTTCAAAATCTGACATTTTCCGTCATCTCCCGAGTTAATATCCGAACTTGCCGCTGAGACTGTCGTCGTTCTCTATCCAGTCCTCAACGTTATATACGGTGAAGTTCTCGCTGTCTTCGCGGATGATGACCTCCTTGATGCCTGCGTTGATGACCTGACGCTTACACATCATGCATGAGCAGACACCGCCTATAACACTCGCATCCTTCGGATCGGTACAGCACATATACAGAGTTGAACCGAGCATATGCTCGCGGGATGCGGCTATGATGGCGTTTGCCTCCGCGTGAACTGAACGGCAAAGTTCGTATCTCTCGCCGCGGGGGATACCGAGTGTATCTCTCATGCAAGAGCCGATGTCGGTGCAGTTTTTTCTTCCGCGGGGGGCACCGTTGTAGCCGGTTGAGATGATAACGTCGTTCTTAACTATGATAGCACCGTATCTCTTTCTGAGACAGGTGGATCTTTCGGAAACAGTCTGCGCGATGTCAAGGTAGTAATTGTGCTTTGAAACTCTGTTCATATACTCTCACGCTCCGTTGTTTTTAAGCCGTATGGCAAAATGATATACTTATACAAATACTATTATACTATTTCGCGGAGCTAAAATCAAGGCGTCGGAAAACATTTTTTGCGTCCTTTAAAAAAAATCGAAAAAATTTCAAAAAGGTGTTGACAAACGGGGGAGGATAGGGTATAATATGCCAGTACACAAAGAAGCAGAACACAACTCCGTTCTCACCGTGCCGCAGGGCGCGTACGGTCAATACATTACCGAATCGGGCATTATGTTACATTAATATATGTTCGTTTTGGGTGACGTAGTGCGGGGACGTGTGTTCCGGCACGTTTTTTATTGATTTGGAGGTGCTTGACCATAAGCGCAAAAGAACTGCACATTAACGATGATATCAGAGCAAAGGAAGTCCGCATGCTCGATGAGAACGGCGAACAGCTCGGTATCATGGACCTTGATTCAGCCAAGACATATGCATACGACCGTGATCTTGACCTTGTCATGATCGCTCCTACGGCTAAGCCTCCGGTTTGCCGTGCAATGGACTACGGTAAGTACTGCTATGAACAGGACAAGAGAGAAAAAGAGGCTAAGAAGAAGCAGCAGACAATGGAAGTCAAGGAGGTTCAGCTTTCCTGCAGAATCGACACACATGACTTTGAGACCAAGGCTAACCGTGCGAAAAAGTTCCTCGCAGACGGAAACAAGGTAAGAGTTTGCCTCCGCTTCAAGGGACGCGAGATCGCGCACCAGGAGCTTGGCCGTGAGATGCTCAGCAGATTTGCTGAGGCTTGCTCAGAATTCGGAAACGTTGACAAGAAGCCTACCCTTGAGGGACGTCAGCTTACTATGTTTATCGCGCCCGTTAAGAATCAGTCAAAATAAGGCAGTTTCGCGAAGGTCACACCGCGGGAAACCGTGCCACCGTATATACGGAAATATAATAACCGAAAGGATATAAAACAATGGGAAAGATCAAGACACACAAGGCATCCGCCAAGAGATTCTCTGTTACCGGAACAGGTAAGGTAAAGGCATATCACTCCGATCACCGTCACAATCTCAACCAGAAGACAGCTAAGAGAAAGAGACATCTCCGCAGCAGCCAGATCCTCAGCAAGGCAATGACTGCTAACATCAAGAGACTCATCGGTCAGGACTAATCAGAACATACGAAAGAAAGGATGTAACGAAAGATGGCAAGAGTAAAGGGCGCAATGATGACGCGCAAGAGAAGAAATAGAATCCTCAAGGCTGCTAAGGGTTATTGGGGCTCCAAGAGCAAGCATTTTAAGATGGCTAAGCAGGCCGTAATGAAGAGCGGTAACTACGCTTATATCGGCCGTAAGCAGAAGAAGAGAGACTTCCGTGCTCTCTGGATCACTCGTATCTCTGCTCAGGCAAAGGTATGCGGTATCAACTACTCTCAGCTTATGCACGGTCTCAAGAAGGCTGGCATCAACCTCAACCGTAAGATGCTCGCTGAGATCGCAGTAAACGACAAGGAAGCATTTGCTAATATCGTAGAGCTCGCTAAGGCTGCTCTCTAATGAATTAATAATAAGGCTATCACGCGTATGCGTGATAGCCTCGTTGCATTTTTCAAGGCTTGTTTGAACGAGCCTTGAAGCGTGGTAAATCCCGTAATTTTTGATTTATTTTTACGAATTTGTATGGAAAGATTTGTTTTTAAAGACGGTACAGAAGTGCCGTATATAGCGTCGAGACAGAACGCGCGAGTAGTGGGGGCTGCCAAGCTTGCGGATAAAAAACACCGCGAGAACACGGGAAAATTCCTTTGCGAGGGTGTAAAGCTGACACTTGAGGCTGCCGTGTGGTGCAGACTTTCCGAGGTGTACGTGCGCGAAAGCTCTGCTGACTCTCTGCTTGAAACTGTCTTGAAGATAAAGGACAGTTGTGCGGACGTGTTCGTTCTCTCCGACAGCGCATTTGAAAAGATAACTACGGAAAAGGCTCCTCAGGGTATTATCGCAGTTGTCCATTCAAACCTCGCCTCTGCGGAGGATTCTGACGATTGCGGCGTGATACTTTTTCTTGACAGTATCAGAGATCCAGGTAACTTAGGTACCATACTCAGAAGTGCCTGCGCGCTGGGAGGCGTACGGGTGGTGCTTCATTCCTGTGCCGACCTTTATAATCCCAAAACGGTCCGCGCGGCGATGGGAGCTGTTTTTAAGACGGATATTATACTGTCACATGACGGTGTGGAATATATAAGAAAATGCAGAAGCGCGGGGCGACGGGTGTTTGCGGCGGCTCTGACCGACGACAGCCTGAAGCTCGGTGCGTATGAAACAGACGGACGTGACGTTATCGTTATCGGTAACGAGGGGCACGGCATTTCCCCCGAGATCATGGCTGAATGCTCAAGCTCTCTTCTTATCCCCATGGAGGAGGATACGGAAAGCCTTAACGCCTCCGTTGCCGCCTCCGTTATTCTGTGGGAGTACGCGAGAGGCAAAAAGTAATGGGGTGCGGGTCACGTGCCCGTGCTGATTTTGGAGTAAACGATGAAAGACTATAGGATATATTGGATATGGCTTGCAGAGACTCTCGGGTACGGCAGTGAGCTTGCGGTAAAGCTTGTAAATGCCTTCGGCAACGCATCTGCGGTACACGGTATAGATCCTTCTGACATAGATTCACTTAAAGAGGGTATGTTCACGGACCGTGAAGCAAAGAAGGCGAAGCTGCTTCTTGAAAACCGTGACACGTCGGATGCGGAGCGTATTCTTGAAGAAGCCGCTAAGGCAGGTCAGCGAGTGCTGGTGCCGACTGACAGAGATTATCCGCATAACCTCAGGTCCCTCAGGAACGCTCCCATGGTGCTGTACGTCAAGGGAAGACTTCCCGAGATGAACGATGTCCTCTGCGTATCCGTTGTGGGGACACGTACCATGAGTGAGGCTGGACGAAGAAACTCATACGCTATGGGTTACGGCCTCGCCGCAGGCGGAGCGATCGTCGTAAGCGGTATGGCTCTCGGCTGTGACGGTGCGGCTCTTTGCGGTGCAGTTAGCGGCGGTGGACGCACTATAGCTGTGCTCGGGTGCGGAGTTGACGTTATCTACCCGAAGGATCACGCCTGCCTTTACGACACCATACTGAAAAACGGCGCCATCGTGTCGGAGTATCCTCCCGGAACAAGACCGATAAAACACCATTTTCCTCAGCGAAACAGAATTATCAGCGGTCTTTCCTCGGGAAGCGTTATCGTTGAAGGTAACTGTACAAGCGGTGCACTTATTACTGCAAAGCACGCCATCGTGCAGGGAAGAAATGTTTTTGCCATGCCCGGTGAGATAGGTGCTCCGGGCAGCGAAGGCGTAAACGAGCTTATAAAAAGCGGTGTGTTCACCGCCATCAGCGCAGAGGACGTTCTCGTTGAATACGAGTTCATATATCCTCACTGTGTCAACATGAAGACCTACCGCAGAGCGATGCGTAAGCTTGACGTTGAGACGGAATCCGCAGACGCCCTTGCAAAGCTGAGAGTTTCAAGCCGCGGCGGCAAGAATTATTACGGTACCTCCTCCTACGGCGGACGTGACAGTCTTTCTCAGGTACTGCCCTTTACCTCAAAAACAAAGGCTCCGAAGGTAAAGCGGGCAGACAAGAAAAATGCTGACGCACCCGTTACTATGGGAAGACTGGCGGAGCCCGTAAAGACAAGCCCAAAAAAAGACGAGATGCCTAAGACCTCCGAAGCGCGTCACGGAACGGTGCTTTCGAGAGCAGAGCTTGATATCCTCGATGAAGTAAATATCAAGGTCTACGGCATGATGAAGCCGGACGTGCCTACGCTCCCCGATGAGCTTGCTTCCTCGGGAATAAGCGTCAGCGACGTTATGAGCTCCCTTGCCGTTCTGGAGATCGTCGGAATGGTAGAAGCGCACCCCGGCGGATATTTCACAAGAATTTCCGAAGAGGATATCGTATTTGACGCCGATGAGGCATAATAATATAGACAAACGACTGTTAACAGTTTAATTCATAGATGAAAGGTATAATGACATGCAGAAGCTTGTAATTGTCGAGTCCCCTACCAAAGCTCCCGCTATCAAGGGCTATCTTGGAAGCGGGTATAAGGTCGTGGCATCAAAGGGTCACGTAAGAGACCTGCCCAAATCAAGCCTGGGAATCGACATCGACAACAATTTTGAAGCACACTATATAAATATCCGCGGAAAGGGAGACCTTATCCGCGAACTTAAGAAGGAAGCCAAGGCGGCTGATAAAGTATTCCTGGCAACGGACCCTGACCGCGAGGGCGAGGCTATCTCCTGGCATCTCGTGAACGCCCTCGGTATTGATGCGAAGAAGGTAAACAGAATCACCTTCAACGAGCTTACCAAGACTGCGGTCAAGGAAGCTGTCAAGCATCCCCGCGAAATCGACATGAATCTCGTAAACTCTCAGCAGGCAAGAAGAATCCTCGACAGAATCGTTGGATATAAGCTGTCCCCCTTCCTTTGGAAGACGGTGAGAAGCGGACTTTCCGCAGGACGCGTTCAGTCTGTTGCAACGAGAATAATCGTTGAAAGAGAAAATGAGATCCGTGCTTTCGTTCCTACTGAGTATTGGACGGTAGATGCTTATCTTGTGACCGAAGAGGACAAGAGCTTCAAAGCAGGATTTTACGGTCTTGCCGCAGACAGCTCAAAGATGGAACTTAAGTGTGAGCGAGATGCCATGGCGGTAGTGAATGAGACTGCGGAAAATCCCTTCAACGTTCGTGACGTTAAAAAGGGTAAGAAGTTCAGACATCCCGCGCCTCCGTTTATTACCTCCACTCTTCAGCAAGAGGCTTCAAGAAAGCTTAACTTCCAGTCTCAGCGTACCATGAAGGTGGCACAGGAGCTTTACGAAGGTATCAATCTGGGTCACGAATTCGGTGGAGTACAGGGTCTTATTACCTACATGAGAACGGACTCTCTCAGAATCGCAGACGAGGCGAGAGGTGCAGCTAAGGATTATATCACGTCCTCCTTCGGAGATAAGTATTATCCCGAAACTCCCCGCGTTTACAAGACAAAGTCAAACGCGCAGGACGCTCACGAGGCTATCCGTCCCACCCACGTTAATATTGAGCCTAAGATGATAAAGGCTAAGCTTTCATCCGATCAGTACAGACTTTACAAGCTTATCTGGGACAGATTTGTGTCGAGCCAGATGGAGTCTGCAGAGCTTTCTACAGTTCAGGTGGATATCACCTGCGGAAAGTATCTCTTCCGTTCAAGCGGATATACCGTTAAGTTCCCCGGATTTATGGCTGTATACGAGGAGTCTACTGACGACGGTACAAAAGAAAAGTCCACCCGTTTACCTCAGATAGAAGAGGGAGAAAAGCTTGGCGTGGAGAAGGTAGAACCCGAACAGCATTTTACCGAGCCCCCCGCAAGATATACGGAGGCATCTCTCATCAAATTCCTTGAGGAAAAGGGGATCGGCCGTCCAAGTACGTACACATCCATCATCACTCTTATCGTATCCCGCGGATACGTAAAGAGACAGGGTAAGACCCTTCATCCTACCTCTCTCGGTGAGGTCATCACAAAGCTTATGTGCGAGAGATTCCCCGATATCGTTGACTATCGCTTTACAGCCATGATGGAGGACCGCCTTGACAGCATCGAGGAAGGCGACGTTCAGATGAACGACGTGCTTGCACAGTTCTACACAGGCTTTGAAAAGGAGCTCTCCACAGCACTTGAATCCGTGTCCAAGGATGACATTGAGCTTCCCGTTGAGGAGACTGACATCATCTGCGACAAGTGCGGTGCTAAAATGATCATCAAGGAGGGACGCTTCGGCAGATTTGCCGCTTGTCCCAACTACCCCGAATGTAAGAATACTAAGCCCATTACCAAGGACGGCAAGGAAAAGACTGAAACTTCCGACGTTAAGGTAGAGGGTATGAAGTGTGAGCTTTGCGGCTCCGACGTAGTTCTCAGAAACGGCAGATACGGCAGCTTCTACGCTTGCTCTTCCTATCCCAAATGTAAGTTTACAAAGCAGATAGCAAAAAGCCTTGGAGTAAAGTGCCCTGATTGCGGCGGTGAGATCGTTATAAAGTACGGTAAGAATAAGTCTCAGTTCTACAGCTGTGAAAAATACCCCGACTGTAAGTTCTCATCATGGGATATGCCCACTGATAAAAAATGTCCCGTTTGCGGTGACATGCTCATGAGCAAGAAGGGTAAGAATGTTCTTGTTTGCAGACGTGAGAAGTGTGGTTATAAGACAGAAGCTCCTGCGGATGAGCAGGCGTGAAAAACGGTGACGAAATGGCAGATAGATTATACGTTATAGGCGGCGGACTTGCAGGTTGTGAAGCGGCGTTTCAGGCGGCAGAGCTTGGCGTTCCCGTAACACTTTTTGAAATGAAGCCTCATAAAAAATCCCCCGCCCACCATGCAGATACAATGGCGGAGCTTGTGTGCTCTAACTCACTGAGAAGTGCTGACGTAACCAATGCGTCAGGACTTCTCAAGGAAGAGATGCGCCGCATGAACTCGGTGATAATCGAGGCGTGTGACGCCACGAGAGTTTCCGCAGGCGGTGCCCTTGCGGTAGACCGCGAGCTGTTCTCGCGTTACGTGACGGACAGAATAATAAACCACCCGAACATTCAGGTCGAATATGGCGAGGTGACAAGCATCCCCCGCGATGCGGTATGTGTCGTTGCAACAGGCCCCCTTACCTCTGATGCTCTTGCAGAGGATATCTCCTCTCTCATCGGTGGTGACAGCCTTTACTTCTTCGATGCGGCGGCTCCCATCGTGTCATTCGATTCTATCGATATGTCGAAGGCGTTCTTCGCTTCCCGTTACGGTAAGGGAAGCGCTGATTACATCAACTGCCCCATGACAGAGGAAGAGTATAAGGCGTTCTACGAAGCTCTTATCACCGCAGAAGAGGCTCCTCTACACGCGGCTGACGCGGGACTCAAGATAAAGGTGTTTGAGGGATGTATGCCCGTTGAGGTCATGGCAAAGCGCGGCGAGGATACCCTCCGCTTCGGTCCCATGAAGCCCGTAGGTATCACTCATCCCGAAACGGGCGAGACCTACTACGCCGTGGTACAGCTGAGACGCGAGAACGAAGAGGGGGAAATGTTCAACCTTGTCGGATTCCAGACACATCTGAAGTTTCCCGAACAAAAGCGTGTGTTCGGTATGATACCCGGTCTTGAAAATGCGGAATTCCTCCGCTACGGAGTGATGCACAGAAACACGTTCATCAACTCCCCCGAAAGACTTAACTCCGATTACTCCCTCCGAGGTATGGAAAACATCCACTTTGCGGGACAGATGACGGGTGTTGAGGGCTATATCGAATCTGCGGCATCGGGCTTTGTGGCAGGTGTCAGCGCGGCTCTCAAGTTTATGGGAGCTGAAAGCTTTGATTTCTCCGATAAGACTATGATGGGCGCCATGGCAGACTACGTCTCCAAAGGAGGTACGGGTCCCTTCCAGCCTATGAACGCAAACTTCGGCATCGTGCCGCGCCTTGAAGAGAAGGTTAGAGGCGGTAAAAAAGCGAGATATGAGGCATATTCCCGTCGTGCCCTTGAAGTGTGTGACGAGATGGCAGAGCGTATCCGCACACTCCGCGGCACCGCGGAATAATGAGGAAAGACCCTACTTGAAGAAAGGAAAACTGTCCTATGAAAATTATTATAGATGCTATGGGTGGTGACAATGCTCCCGTCGAAATCGTACGCGGTGCATGTCAGGCGTCCTTTGAGGTAAATAGCGAGCTTGTGCTCGTGGGACGAGAAGAAAAGGTCCGCGAGATACTTGCTGAATGTAAATATGATGAAAGTAAGATCAGTATCGTTCATGCAGAAGAAACTATCGAAATGGACGATGACCCCATGCTCGTTGTAAAGGGGAAGACAGAGTCCTCAATGGCGGTAGGACTTAAGATGCTGAAAGAAGGTGCGGATGCATTCGTTTCCGCAGGAAGTACGGGTGCTCTCCATACCGGAGCTACACTCAAAGTGCGCAATATGAAGGGTGTACGCCGTGCGGCGATCGCGGCGCTTCTCCCCTTTGACCGTCCCGTTCTCCTTGTAGACAGCGGTGCCAACATCAGCGTTGCTCCCGAAAATCTTGTTCAGTGGGCGTATACCGGTGCTGTCTATATGAAGGGGGTTATGGGTGTTGCAAAGCCTCAGGTAGGCCTTCTCAACAACGGTACAGAGGAATGTAAGGGTACTCCCCTGCAGATTGAGACATACAAGCTTCTCTCCGAATGTGAGGACATTGACTTTATCGGAAACGTTGAATCCAAGGAGATCCCTTACTGTCGCTGTGACGTTCTCGTTACCGACGGCTTTACGGGAAACATTGCCCTCAAGCTTACCGAGGGTATGTCAAAGTTTATGCTTAAGAGCTTAAAATCTCTCTTTACGGCGAACATATTTACAAAGCTCTGTTTCCTCGTTATGAAAAAACAAATCATGGGCTTCAGAAAGAAGTACGACTCTGCAGAATACGGTGGTGCACCTATTCTCGGAATTTCAAAGCCCGTAATCAAGGCTCACGGAAACTCTGATGCGAAGGCGTTCAAAAACGCTATTCTTCAGGCAGAAAGATTTGCGTCAAGCGGAGCTATCGCTGAGATCGAAGCAGCTCTCGCAAAGAGAAAAGGTTGATAGGTTACATACAATCAGTTAACAATAAAGGTTTAAATAAAATGAATACGAAAAAATTACCTATAGATGCTCTTGAAAAAACTATAGGATACAAATTCAAAGATACCGCTGTACTCATCGAAGCGCTTACCCATTCGTCATATTCAAACGAATGCCGATCCAAGGGTAAAAACATAAACTGTAACGAAAGACTTGAGTTCCTCGGTGACTCCGTATTGTCTATTGTAACAAGCAGATACCTGTTTGAAAGCATGAGAGACAGACAGGAGGGAGACATGACCAAGATCCGCGCTGCGGTGGTGTGCGAAAAGGCACTTTCCAAGTTTGCCCGCAGTATCGGTCTTGGAAGCTTTATTTTCCTCGGACACGGTGAAGAGTTGAACGGTGGCAGAGATCGCGCGTCCATTTTGGCTGATGCCTTTGAAGCTCTGCTTGCGGCAATTTATATAGACTCGGGAAGAGACACCGAGACAGTTGAAAAATTTCTTCTCCCCCATATTATCGCAGAAATAGAATGTATCGGAACTGCAGGTGTGTTCGTTGATTATAAAACAGCGCTTCAGCAGATTGTACAGCAGGTGGAGGGCGAAAAGCTTGAGTACGTGCTTGTTGGAGAATGCGGTCCCGACCACAACAAGATTTTTGAGGTAGAAGCGAGACTTAACAGCAATGTTATAGGCCGCGGAAAGGCCCACTCCAAGCGAGAGGCTGAGCAGAGAGCCGCTCACGAGGCGCTCTCCCTTTTCGGTGAAAAAAATTGAAGAAGTCTCACGCAAATATTCCCGTGTTTATCCCACATCTCGGTTGTCCCAACGATTGCGTTTTCTGCGATCAGCGGACTATATCAGGTGTAACCGAATTTTCCCCCCTTGATGTGAGAGGGATCGTTGAAGGTGCCCTTGCTACTATCAAGGGTACGGGACGGCGCGCAGAGATCGCCTTTTTCGGAGGCTCCTTTACGGGCATAGACAGAGGTCTTATGATAAGCCTTCTTGACTTAGCTGAGGGGTACGTGAAAACGGGTGATGTCTCGGGTATCAGAATGTCAACGAGACCCGATTACATCTCAGAGGAGATAATAAGCATTATCGGAAGATACACGCTATCCGAAGTGGAGCTTGGCATACAGAGTATGTCGGACAAGGTACTATCAGCGTCCAGACGCGGGCATACCGCAGAGGACACAGAGAGAGCCTGTGCTCTGCTGAAGTCTGCAGGTATCCCCTTTGTCGGACAGATGATGACTGGGCTTCCGGGGTCAACAGTGCATGACGAGGTGTATACGGCACAGCGTATATGTGAGCTCGGTGCGGTGGGATGCAGAATATATCCCACGGTAGTGTTCAAAAACACTTGCCTTGCCGTGATGGCTGAGCGTGGAGAATATGCTCCCCTTACCGTCGAAGACGCGGTTAAGAGAAGTGCGGACGTGCTGGAGGTGTTTGTGACCCATGGGGTAAAATGCCTTCGCATAGGTCTTCAGGACAGTGAGAATCTCCACGACAATGAGAAGTATTACGCAGGACCTGTACATCCCTCGCTCGGCGAGCTTGTACGAAGCGAGCTTATGAGACGCCGTATGGAATCGGCTATAGAAAACCTTCCCGACAGAGAATACGTCCACGTGAAGGTGCCTGTAGGTGCGGTGTCCATGGCAGTAGGCGCTCACGGAGCGAACAGAGAATATTTGAAAAACAAATTTGGCATAAAAAAACTGAAATTTACGCAGACCTGTAGCCTTTGTGGCTACGACGTCACAGCGGAAAGAATATACGGCAGTAAATAAAAGGAGGCAGAACTTTTGTATCTGAAATCACTTGAACTGCACGGATTTAAATCCTTTCCCGATAAAACGGTACTGAAATTCGACCACGGTACGACCATCATCGTAGGTCCCAACGGAAGCGGAAAGTCCAACATTACCGATGCTATGCGTTGGGTTCTCGGCGAGCTTTCATCGAAAACTCTCCGTGGTTCGAAAATGGAGGACGTTATTTTCTCAGGTGCTGACGGAGTCCGTCCCATGGGCTTTGCCGAGGTATCTATCACCTTCGACAACAGCGGGGAAGCAAAGACCATTCAGTCGGAATACGATGAGATAACCGTAACGAGAAGATATTACCGTGCGGGAGACAGCGCATATTTTATAAACAGAAAGCCTTGCAGACTCAAGGATATTTATGAGATATTCATGAATACCGGTGTGGGCAAGGAGGGCTATTCCATTATCGGACAGGGACGAATAGCCGAGATAATCTCTAAGAAGAGCGAGGACAGACGAAGCATCTTTGAGGAGGCGGCGGGTATTACAAAATACCGCTACAGAAAGAACGAATCCCAGAAGAAGCTTGCAGAGACCGAGAGCAATATGGCGAGAGTCGGAGATATTGCCACCGAGCTTGAGCACCGCATAGGGCCGCTCAGCCGTGACGCCGACAAGGCGAGACGTTATCTCGAACTTTACGACGATAAAAAACGCCTTGACGTTTCTCTGTGGAGATACGACATGGACCGTCGCCGTGAGGAGCTTGAAAAGCTTGAAGCTGAGACGAAGATGTCTGCTCACGAGCTTGAGATGATAGACGACACCATGACACAGCTTGGTGACCAGATCGAAAGACTGTATGAAGCTTCAAGAGTCAATAAAGAAAAGCTCGGACGCATCCATGATGAGATAAATCGCGTGAGAGCGGAAAGAGCTAAGATCGAAAACGATGCTAAGCTTCTTATAAATAATACCGAACACGCAAAGCGTTCTTTTGCTGAGGAAACGAGACTTCGCCTTGAAGCTGAAGCGGCGCTCAAGGCAAATACAGAAAAACTTTCCGAACTTGAAGCAAAGGAAATTGAGCTTACAGCTGCAATCGCTGAGGCGGAGGGTAAATGCACCGCTCTTACAGAAGAGAGAAACGCAAAACTTGCGAAAAAGGTCGAGCTTGATGCGAAGATCGAAAGACTGTTCCGCGAAAGACAAAAAGCTGAAAGCGAGCTTGGAGACCTGAGAGTACGTCTGAACGTGCTGAAAAACAGTATTACTGAGGGCGCGGAAAGACGCCGCGGTATCGACGGAGAGATCGCAGGCTACCGCACAGAGCTTGAAAAGCTGGATAAGTCCTACGAGGCACAGGCAAAGGTAGTTGATGGATATAAGTCGGGTTCCGAAGACGAAGGGGCGCGCTTTGCCGAGGCTGATGCGGCTCTGTCTAAAGCCGTAAACGATAGAGAGCGCGCACGTGCGGAGTTGTCAGAGATAAAGGCGCAGATAGATTCACTTACCAGCCGTGTCACCGCCATGGAGCGGATGATGGAACACTTTGACGGTTACAATAACAGTGTCAAGTACGTTATGAACGAGGCGTCTGCGGGAAGACTTTCCGGTATCATGGGACCCCTTTCCCATCTTATCAGAGTAGATTCCCGTTATACAGTTGCCATGGAAACGTCTATGGGACAGGCTTTGCAGAATATTGTCACAGCAGACGAAGTGTCTGCAAAGGCTGCTATCGCATCTCTTAAGAGAAGCGGTGCGGGACGGGCTACATTCTACCCCATAACAACTGTAAAGTCTCAGCGCAGAAGCGCCGAGATGGAAAGCGCCGCAACATGCCGCGGCTTTATCGGCTTTGCCGACGAGCTTGTTGAGTGCGACGAGCGCTACCGCGAGATCGTCAGAAGCGTTGTGGGACGCATCTGCGTATTTGACAATATCGATAACGCATCCGATATGGCGAGAGCTCGTGGCTGGAAAGTACGTGCAGTTACTCTCGACGGTCAGCAGATCAATGCAGGAGGTTCCTTTACGGGAGGCTCTGCAAAGCGCGACAGCGGTATGCTGACGAGAGGTGCACAGATCGACTCAATGAAGGCAGAGCGTGAGGCGAAGATCGATGCAAGTAAGGTACTTGCCGCAAAGCTTTCCGAAACTGAAAATAGTATTGCTTCTCTCAGCCGTAAAAGAACGGAAGCTGATGAAAAGCGCCGCCTCATGGAAACACTTCTTTCAGTTGAGACGACATCTCTTAACGAGATAGATGCCAACAGGAGAATGACTCAGGATCTTATCGCGAAGCTTGAGGATGATGCGGGACGAAGCGACAGAAACAGCGAAAGAGCCGAAAGAGATATCGAAACTCTTGAGGCGTTTATTGCGGATGCTGTGACAAAGGTTGAGACGCTTACCGAAGCGAGAAGTGCCGCCGCCGCTGAAAGAGGAGAGGTGGACTTTGAAGCCGATGAGCTTACAACAGAGCTGTCCGACGCGCAGATAATCCTTGCGGGACTTCGTAAGGACATGGAAATGACCCTTTCCTCTCAGAACGAAGCTAAGGATCGCGGTGTATCCCTTGCAGAAGAGATAGACAGACGCGGCACCGAAGCTGCGAGACTTCAGGAGCAGATCGACGGCGCAGATGAAGTGTCGAAAAGCCTTACACTCAGCGGTGTTGAGACAGACGGTGAGATCGAAAAGCTTGAAAGTGAGCGTGATACTCTCTCCCAAAAGGGCGACGAGCTTGACAGTGAGCTTAACTCCAAGCGCCACCGTGAACGCGAGCTTTCCTCAAAGAAGGAGATACTGCTTGTAGCGCACACCAAGAACGAAAATGCTCTCGAAAGAACGGGAGCCGAGATAGACAAGATGACGTCACGTCTCTGGGACGAGTACGAGCTTACCTACAGCGCGGCTGTGGAGCTTGAGGGCGAAGAGGGATACGAGGTGGTCACAAAGGAAAACCGCGCACGTACCTTCCAGATGCTCTCGGAGCTAAAGAGTAAGATCAAAGCGCTCGGTCACGTAAACGTAGCGGCTATCGAGGAATACGCGGAGACTAAAGAGCGTTATGATTACCTTAAGTGTCAGCTTGATGACCTTGAAGCATCCAAAAAGGAGCTTGAGGGTATTATCCGCGAGCTTGAGGAAGAGATGCGTACTATGTTCACCGAGGCGTTCCATAAGATAAATCACAACTTCGGCGAAGTATTCCGTGAGCTGTTCGGCGGCGGTACAGCAGAGCTTACACTCAGCGACCCCTCAGACGTGCTGACAAGCGGTATCGAGATATCTGCGGCACCTCCCGGAAAGACTATCAAGAGCCTCAGCCTTCTGTCCGGCGGTGAGCAGGCGTTTATTGCCATCGCGCTTATGTTTGCACTTATCAAGTACAGTCCCTCCCCCTTCTGTATATTCGACGAGATCGAGGCGGCGCTTGACGAGGTAAACGTAACCCGTGTTGCAAATTACGTTCACCGTTTCTCGAAGGAAATGCAGATCATTATGATCACGCACAGACGAGGAACTATGGATATCGCAGATACTCTCTACGGTGTAACGATGCCGCGCCGCGGTATCTCAAAGGTGTTTACGCTTGATGTAAATGCCGCTGAAGCAAACAACGAATTTTTGAAATGACATAATTAAAGGTGATCTGATATGGGATTTTTTGATAAACTTAAAGCAGGTCTTAAAAAGACGAAGGATGCTGTGTTCGGTCAGGTAGACGCAGTTATCAAGAGCTTTCGCAAAGTAGACGAGGAGCTTCTTGAGGAGCTTGAGGAGATACTTATCTGCTCCGACGTCGGTGCGGATACAACCGAATATATCATCGATGAACTTCGCGACAGAATAAAGAGCGGAAATATCAAGGAAGCAGACGACGTCAGAGGCGCTCTCCGCGAGATCCTTCGTGAGCTTGTAGGCGAGGGCGAACCCCTCAAGCTTGACACCAATCCTTCCGTTATTCTCGTTATCGGAGTGAACGGTGTCGGTAAAACTACTTCCATAGGTAAGATATCCGCAAACCTGAAGGCTCAGGGGAAAAAGGTAGTCGTTGCGGCTGCCGACACCTTCAGAGCGGCGGCTATCGAGCAGCTTGCGGTATGGTGCGACAGAGCCGGCGTAGATCTTATCCGTCAGAATGAAGGCTCCGACCCTGCGGCTGTAGTATACGACGCTGTTGGCGCGGCAAAGAACAGAGGTGCCGACGTTCTCATCGTTGACACGGCAGGAAGACTCCACAATAAAAAGAACCTTATGGACGAGCTTGCAAAGATCGGACGTGTTCTTGAGCGCGAGCTTCCCGGTGCATCCCGCGAGACCCTTCTTGTCCTTGACTCCACCACGGGTCAGAATGCGCTCATCCAGGCGAGAGAGTTCAAGAATGCCTGCGATATTACGGGACTTATTCTTACAAAGCTTGACGGTACCGCAAAGGGCGGTGCGGTTTTCTCCATCCGCCGTACTGTTGGACTTCCCGTTAAGTATATCGGTGTTGGCGAGCAGATCGATGATATGCAGCCCTTCGACGCTGAGATGTTCGTAGGCGCTATTATCGGAAATGAGGACGCGGAGTAATGGCAGATATGGTAGAGTTCGTACTTGCGTCAAATAATAAAAAAAAGATCGCGGAGCTTCAGTGCCTTATCGACGAAAAGCTCGGAGGCAAGGCGAGAGTCCTTTCACTCCGTGATATCGGATTCGAAGGAGATATTGACGAATACGGTAAGAGCTTTGAGACAAATTCACTGATCAAGGCGTCAGCCGCGGCAAAGCTCGGTTATATCGGTATTGCCGACGACTCCGGACTTTGCGTAGATGTCCTTGGCGGTGAGCCGGGTATTTATTCCGCAAGATATTCCGAGGACGAGGGAGAAGCAGACGACAGAGACGCGGCTAATCGCGCGAAGATACTCAGAAAGCTTGACGGTGTTCCCGCGGAAGAAAGAAGCGCACGTTTTGTATGTGTTGCGTCCCTTGTGCTTCCAAAAAATTCGCCTTACACGATCCCCGCTAAGTATATTGCGTGTCCCGCATATTCCATAGAAGCGGGAGTTGACATAATGTCAGCGGCAACGGTCAGAGGCGAGTGCCACGGCAGTATCCTCTTTGAAGAAAGAGGTAACGGCGGATTTGGTTACGATTCAATCTTCTATTCGGAAGAGACAGGCTGTGCCTTTGCAGAGGCAACGCCCGAAGTGAAGAATGCGGTCAGCCACAGAGGACGCGCGATGGAACAGTTTGCACGTCTTATTGAAGAGCTGATAGGCTAAATTGATTAAAGAAGAAAGGTATGGTCATAAATATGTTAACAAGTAAGCAGAGAGCGGCGCTGAGAGGTCTGGCAAACAGCCTCCAAAGCGTAACACAGATCGGTAAGGGCGGCGTTTCCGATGAGGTATGTAACAGCATCGACGTGGCTCTTGAGTCTCACGAGCTTGTAAAGCTTACCGTTCTCGAGACTGCAGGCGTTACCTCGAGAGAAGTGGCTGATGCAGTATCCGAAAAGCTGGGCGCAGACGTTGTGTCCGTTATCGGCAGAAAGTTCGTGCTTTTCAGAGTAAGCTCAAAGGAAGAAAACAGAAAGATCTCAGCCGAGCTGAAGCTTAAATAATATGGAAGAGAAAAAAGTCGGTCTCTATGGGGGGACGTTTTCGCCTCCCCATGCGGGACACGTAAACGCGGCGGCAAATTTTGTGCGTGCGATCGGACTTGACAAGCTTATCATCATGCCTGCGGGTATTCCGCCCCATAAGGTAGTTGAAGATCCCGTGCCAAGCGAAGCGAGACTTGAAATGTGCCGTCTTGCCTTCGGGAAAATTGACGTGGCAGAGGTGTCTGATTATGAGATCAAAAAAGAGGGACTCAGCTATACGGTGGAGACTCTCAGGCATCTTTATCCCACTTGCGGCAGGGTATATCTGCTTTGCGGAGACGATATGCTCCTAACCCTTGACCGGTGGCGTGAGAGCAGTGAGATATTCCGCATGGCACATATAGTCTGCATGAGAAGATACATTACTGATGCATCAAGACTCTACGAAAAGGCAAGGGAATACGAGGACAAATTTGCGGCATCGATTATCTTCGTTGATGCTGATCCATTGCCCGTGTCATCCACTGAGGTGAGGGAAATGCTGAGGCTCGGTGATAATGCCGTTAAGGAGTACCTTAGTATTCCTGTGCTCAGATATATAAGAGAAAAGGGACTTTACGGAAGTTCCCTTGAGGGATAATATCATGACTGACGAAAGAATTTATACGGAAGATGACGTAATAAGGCTCAGAGAGCAGATAAGACCATATCTTACTGAGAAGAGATACGCTCACACATTGGCTGTTGAAAGGGAAGCGGAGTACTTGGGAAACATATATCTTCCCGAAAAATTGATAAAACTGCGCATCGCCGCACTGCTTCACGACATTACAAAAATGTGTGTTTCGGAAAAACAGTTGCAATATTGCTCGGAATTTGGTATAATAGTAGATGAGTATGATATTCTGTCACCTAAAACTCTCCATTCCAAGACCGCGGCGGCGCTTGTCGGAAAGGATTTTCCCGAGTTTGACGAACGCGAGATAACGGACGGAGTAAGATGGCATACCACGGGCCGTGACGGCATGAGTGATTTTGAAGCTATCATTTATCTGGCAGATTATATCGAAGGCACAAGAACTTTTCCCGATTGTGTTGAGCTGAGACGATATTTCAGAGAATCTTTAATGTCAGGGGAGGACAAGTATACTGTCCTTTACCGTACAATGATAAAATCCTTTGACATGACAGTGAGAAATCTCCTTGATGACGGTAAACTTGTTTGTCAGGATACGGTGAAAGCCAGAAACTATTACGTTAAAAAGCTTATCACAGAGGGAAAAGCTGATAACTAAAGGAGCGTGGCGTAAATGCAAAATGACAAAATGGAAAACAACACAAATAATGAGCAAAACGCTGTTTCCGAAAAAAATGACTTAAAGACCAAGAAAAAATCAAGAGGGCTTTCAAGAAAACAGACAGTGGCAATAGCCGTTATTGCTGTTTTATATGTGCTGGTCATTGCCGCAGTATCGGTAGTGGTGTTCTACAGACCTCAGATCGAAAACAAGACCAAGGTTTATTATGAGACGGTAACCGATACCCACGGAAACGTTATCGACAAGGTTGAGCACGTTATGACCCGTGATGAAGAAAGCTATAACATTCTTCTTCTCGGTCACGACAGAGCCGCAATGCTGACTGATGTTTTCATGTTGGTGAATATTAACAACAGAGATCACAGCATAACCATAACCCAGATCCCCCGTGACACTTGGATATCCAACCATGACGGAATCTTTATTCCGACGAACAAGATAAATGCACTGTTCAGTACATATTATAATATAAATTACAGGCAGACCTTTGACCAGTCGGCTTCCTATTTGAAGGCACTGGGAGCAGTTGCTGATACTCTTGAAAAGAGCCTTGCCATCGAGATTGACTATTCCGCCATTATGGACCTTAACGGATTCTGTAATATCGTCAATATCTTAGGCGGTGTTGAGATATACGTTGAGCAGGGAATGTACTATAACGATCCCGCACAGGGACTTTATATCAACATTCCTGCAGGCTATCAAACACTTAACGGAGAGCAGGCAGAAGGATTCGTAAGATACCGTGCAGGATACACCACCGCGGACCTTGGAAGACAGAATGCGCAGAAGCAGTTTATCGCGGCTCTTTTCAACAAGGTGAAGAGCAGTCTTTCCATAACCAACGTGTCACGTCTTACCGAGCTTGCAAACGAGATATTCACAAATATCGATACGGACATGGAGGCGGGAGACTTGCTGTATTTTGCTCAGTGCATACTGCAGTGTGACCTGTCAGGTATGAACATGATGACCATGCCCGGTAATCTGGCAAACGGATATTACGTAATGAACAGGGCGGCGATGCTCAATGTTATAAGCACAAGGTATCACGTATATGACGGTGAACTTACAGACGGTATGTTTGACCCCGCCCAGATATTCAACGGCTCTCCTTATACGTATTATTCTCCCGAGGAAAACATCTGGGATCCCTCCGTATACAACGGAGAGGATGCGGAAAACATTTATATACCGAGACATTGACATGTGTCTTGTCGCTATCCTCGGTATTTTAAGAAAGGTTAGGCGAATATGAATAATAATCAGCCCCGTAATGTCAGACGCAGATCAAGAGTATCTACCAAACACAAGGTGATCGTTGCGGTAATTTTGGTGCTTTATGCGGCGATCCTTGCGACAGCAACCTATTTTCTGCTTCATAAGCCACAATCCGATGACAGACAGTTTATTGAATACGTAACCGACGAAGAGGGTAATACCATAGAGATAACCCACGATTTTGAGGCGGTAAGCGGTTCGTACAATATACTCCTGCTTGGTCAGGACAAAGAAGCAATGCTGACCGACGTTATTATGATAATGAATATCAATAATAACAACGGAAGCGTTACAGTAATGCAGATCCCCCGTGACACATACGTTAAGAGCACGGACGGCGTATCTATTATTACAAATAAGGCGAACGAGCTGTTCGTTGACCACTTTAATTACTACCGTAACGTTCAGGGAGAGGGCGAAAATAAGGCATATAATCATGCGCTTGAGACCATGGCAGACTTACTTGCGGACAGCCTATGTATCAACATCGATTTTGCGGCGATAATGGATCTTAAGGGATTCAAAAATATCGTTAATGCTATCGGCGGCGTTGAAATGGACGTTCCCGCAGATATGGAATACTACGATCCGGTACAGGATCTCACCATTCGTATTCCCGCAGGTCATCAGACACTTAACGGTGATATGGCCGAGGGATTCGTACGCTTCCGTTACGGATATGTTCAGGGTGACCTTGGCCGAGTAAATGCACAGAAGCAGTTCGTAATCGCGTTCTTTGGTAAGCTGAAGAGCTCTATCAGCATCACCAACGTTTCCACCATCAGCAATCTTGCAAAAGAGGTATTCGATAACATAGAGACCAACCTTGGCATCGACGATATCGTGTACTTCGGAAGAAGCGCGCTTTCTCTCGACATGAGTAACATCAGAATGCTCACTATGCCCGGAAACGTAAACTATTCCCATTACGTAATGAACAAGGCAAAGACCCTTGAAGCGATCAATGCGTATTTCAATACCTTTGACCGTGAGATAACAAGCGCTGTGTTTGACAGCAAGGGACAGTTCAACAACCCGTCCGACCCGTCCGTATACAATATCTACAACGGTGAAAAGCTGTTTGACGAGAACATTTACACGGGCGAAGACGACATAAGCGTCCCCAGAACATGATTAATTAACGTGACCGAACGGCGCTGTGCGCCCCGTCGGATTATGGAAGGATATTAAATAATGGAAAACATCGAAAACATCACAGGTGAAGAAGTAAAGGCTCCCGAAACATCCCTTGAGATCGCTCAGATTATCGTTTCTGCTCTTGACTCCAAGAAGGCGCGCGGTATTAAGCTCCTTCATGTAGAGGATCAGACAGTTATCACAGACTACTTTGTAGTATGCACGGGTATGTCCCGTACACAGGTAAAGGCGCTCGGAGACGAGGCTGACTATAAGCTTGAGCAGGTCGGTATCGAATGCCTCAGAACAGAGGGATACGACACAGGTATCTGGCTCCTTAAGGATTACGGCGGAGTTATCCTCCACGTGTTCAATCCCCAGGCAAGAGAATTTTATAATCTTGAGAAGCTCTACGACGGCACCACCGACGTAGATATCTCCGAAATGATAACAGAAGATTAAGTAATATAAGAAAGGCAAGTATGTAATGAAGCACGACTTTAGAAACATAGAAAAGAAGTGGCAGGACAAGTGGGATGAGGCGAAGGTGTTCAACGCTTCAAGCGACCACTCCAAGAAAAAGTTCTACGCGCTTGTAGAATTCCCCTATCCCAGCGGCGCAGGTATGCACGTAGGCCACGTTAAGGCTTACTCCGGTCTTGAGGTAATCTCAAGAAAGAGAAGAATGGAAGGCTATAACGTTCTCTTCCCCCTCGGTTTTGACGCATTCGGTCTTCCCACCGAGAACTACGCTATCAAGACAGGTATCCACCCCAGACAGGTAACCGACAACAATATCGCAAAGTTTACCTCTCAGATGAAGAGAGTAGGTTTCTCCTTTGACTGGACACGTACCGTTGATACTACTGACACCGACTACTACAAGTGGACACAGTGGATCTTCCTCAAGATGTTCGAAAACGGACTTGTATTCCGTGATAAAACTCTCGTAAACTACTGCCCCAGCTGTAAGGTAGTTCTCTCTAACGAGGACTCTCAGGGCGGTAAGTGTGATATCTGCCACAGCGATATCGTACAGAGAAGCAAGGACGTTTGGTATCTCCGCATTACAGAGTACGCAGACAAGCTTCTTGAGGGACTTGAAAACGTTGACTATCTTCCCAACGTAAAGACACAGCAGATCAACTGGATCGGTAAGTCTCGCGGAGCATTCGTTGACTTCTCACTTGACGGCGCTGACGAAAAGCTGAAGATATACACCACACGTCCCGATACACTTTACGGTGTTACCTTCATGGTGCTGGCTCCCGAGCATCCTATCCTTGACAAGTATGCAGACAAGATCGCTAATTTCGCTGACGTTGAGGCATATCGTGAGGTCTGCTCCAAGAAGACAGAGTTTGAGCGTACACAGCTCGTTAAGGAAAAGACAGGTGTAAGAATTGAGGGTATCTCTGCTGTCAACCCCGTTTCCGGCAAGAATATTCCCATCTACATTTCCGACTACGTAATGATGGGTTACGGTACAGGCGCTATCATGGCTGTGCCCGCACACGACGAGCGAGACTACGACTTCGCTAAGAAGTTCGGTATCGATATCGTTGAGGTAATCAAGGGCGGAAACATCGAAGAAGCCGCTTACACAGGCGACGGAGAGATGGTCAACTCCGGCTTCCTCAACGGTTTTACAAACAAAAAGGATTCCATTGACGCTATGATCGCTCACCTTGCAGAGGCAGGCATCGGTGAGGCAGGCGTTCAGTACAAGATGAAGGACTGGGCGTTCAACCGTCAGAGATACTGGGGCGAGCCCATTCCGATCGTTCACTGCGAGCATTGCGGAATGGTTCCCGTTCCTTACGAGGAGCTTCCTCTTAAGCTTCCCACCATCGAAAACTTTGAGCCCGGTGAAGGCGGCGAAAGCCCCCTCGCTAAGATCGATTCTTACGTAAACTGCAAGTGTCCTCGCTGCGGCAAGGATGCAAAGCGCGAGACAGATACCATGCCTCAGTGGGCAGGCTCATCCTGGTACTTCCTCAGATACGTGGATCCCACCAATGCCGACTGTATCGCTGATCCCGAGGAGCTGAAGTACTGGCTCCCCGTTGACTGGTACAACGGCGGTATGGAGCACGTAACACGTCACCTTATCTACTCCCGCTTCTGGCACCGCTTCCTTTATGATATCGGAGCTGTTCCCGTAGCAGAGCCTTACGCAAAGCGTACAGCTCAGGGTCTCATCCTCGGTCCCGACGGAGAGAAGATGAGTAAGTCCAAGGGTAACGTAGTTGACCCCAACGACGTAGTTGACGCATACGGTGCGGACGTTCTCAGAATGTACATCCTCTTCATGGGTGACTATGGTGCTGCTGCTCCCTGGAGTGAAAACGGCGTTAAGGGTTGTAAGAGATTCCTTGAGAGAGTTGCAGGTCTCGTTGACATGGTTCGTGGCGGTGACGTTACAGCTGAGCTTGACAGCCTTGTACATAAGACTCTCAAGAAGGTAACATGTGACATCGAAGAGATGAAGTTCAACACAGCTATTGCGGCTATGATGGCTCTCATCAACAAGGTATACGAGGTAGGTCACATTACAAAGAACGAGCTTCACATGATCATAAAGATGCTCTGTCCCTTCGCTCCTCACCTTTGTGAGGAAATGTGGGAGATGACAGGCGGAGAAGGCTTTGCTTCTCTTGCAGCATGGCCCGCATACGATGAGGCTAAGTGTGTTGACAGCGAGATCGAGATCGCAGTTCAGATCTGCGGTAAGCTCCGTGCGACCATCGTTATCCCCGCAGACGCGGATCGTGATGCTGCAATCGCCGCTGCTAAGGCAAACGACAAGATCGTAGCTGCTCTTGAAGGCAAGAACATCATCAAGGAAATTTACGTTCCCGGAAAGATAGTAAACATCGTTGCAAAATAATTAGATTTTTCTCTTAAAGTTTTCCGCAAGGTATTGACAAAAGGGTAGAAATCAAGTATAATGTTAGGGTGTTTAGCATATTTTAAAAAAACTATTCTTGTCCAGTGCGAAGGGAGGGAATGTAGATGGCAGAAGTAAGAGTTAAGGAAAACGAATCACTTGACAGTGCACTCCGTCGTTTCAAGAGACAGTGCCAGCGTTCAGGTATTCAGGCCGAGCTTCGCAAGAGAGAGTGCTATGAGAAGCCCAGCGTAAAGAGAAAGAAAAAATCCGAAGCAGCAAGAAAGCGCAAGTATAAGTAATAGGTTTTTTCTGACGGTGCCGATTTATCGGCACCGTTTTTTGTTTTGAAAAATTATCACATTTTTAAAATAATACCGAAGGTTTTACCCGTCCCGTTTCGTCTAATGTGTGAACGGCCGTAAAGCACCTGCGAAAGGGGGAACATTATGGATAAAGGACAGATATATTATAAACGATACCTTGACGGAGACGAGGATGCACTTCTTGACATTGTAATAGAGTATAGAGACGGACTTATGCTTTACATAAATACACACGTGAGAAATATGTCTCTTGCAGAGGAGCTTACTCTCGATACATTCACGAAGTTGACCGTAAAAAGACCGCGTTTTCGAGGGGATGGAAGCTTCAAAACTTGGCTTTATTCAATTGGCAGAAACCTTGCTATAGATACCTTAAGACGTCGAAAGGATCACGTCCCCCTTGATGAGGTTGAGGGTGTCAGTGAATCGGACGATTCTGTTGAAGAAGAGTACCTGCGGACTGAGAGAAATGCATCCGTCAGACGGTGTATAAATAACCTGAAAGCAGAGCACACCCAAGCGTTGTGGCTGGTGTATTTTGAAAGCTTCAGCTATGCTGAGGCGGCACGAATTATGAAAAAATCCCCGAGACAGTTTGACAGCCTTATATACAGAGCAAGAATGTCACTTAAAACTGAACTTGAGAAGGAGGGAATAACCTATGATGAGTTATGAAGAAGCGACCGCTGAGATCCGTAGACGAAGAGACTCGGAGTTACAGCGAAGAAAAAACAATCGTAAAAAGCTTGCGATAACACTTTGTGCATTTGTATTATGTATGTCAGTCGGCACGGGCGCATGGTTGCTGAGTGGCGGTAACGTACCTGCGACGGGTCTTACTGATACAACGGGAAACACAGATATTCCGATTGAAGTGCCAGACCTTCCCGACTGGACACCCGAGCCGTACGATCCCGAAGCGGAACACGAGCACGATCCCGACAGCAGTCAGTGTACGTATCCCCCTACATTCGTAAGTGAACTCATGGACACGGACGAGAAGTGCGAAGTGAATGTCGATACACATCTCCCCGAAACCTTACCCGTATACATAACAACTGAAAGATACGGTGTTGCAAATGAAAACCATATGCAAATGGCTCGTGAAGAGATAACAAGATTTGCAAAGATACTCTATGGAGAGGAATATGATGAGTCCAAATTGGGAGGTGACTCATATTTTCCCGATGACCCGTATATCGAACTAAATCCAAACGGCGAGCCATTGATGAAGGCTAATGTTGAGTGGGTAAGGGTTCCCCTTGAGATCACAAGAGCGGAAGAATACCGCGATATGTCGTACAGAGAAGCACTTGAATATGTTACTTTAAATAAGTACTATAAGGCGATCGTCGAATATCTCGGTTTTGAAGAAGTCGCTCACAGAGGGTCTGCAAGAACTGATATATATAATCAGAATAAGTATATGTACAGGTTTATCTTCGCTTCACCGAAGACCGACTTTACCGACGGCATGATGAAGATGACGGAAAAGCATATCACGGTAGAGATGACTTTTGTCAGAACCGAGGACGGCGGAAAGATAAATATTGAGTATAAAGGATACCATCCGATGAGTAAAGATGCTGACAGACTTGAAAAGAAGGTCGAGGGAAGAACAGTTCCTGTATCAGAGGCGATCGAGAGGGCAAAAGCCGAATATGCAGAAGGGCATGCTCCCGAGATAAATTCTGATGAGGTGTACGTATTCATACATTACGGACACGCATCGCTCCATAAGTGGAATACGCCGGACTGTATTGTACCGTACTATGAGATATATTTTGGACTTAAAGAGCCCGTTGCAGGGTGTTCTCTCAGCCGTAAGATATCCGTTACGGCAGTAGACGGAATAGACGACTACCTTGCAGGAAAGTAATATTGATATAATTGGCGTTTCACGTTATCATAAAATAAAAGCATCTCCCTTGGCGCACCTGCGATAAAGCAGGTGCGCCGTTTTTATTGACTTTGTTGTGGATTTATGATATACTAAATATGAAGATAAGGAGGGAAGAATATGGAATATCGAGGATTTTTAAATTTATCCGTACTCGGTGATCTTATAGCTGTACCTATTGTTATAACACATAAAGAGTTAGAGGTTGATGCTAAAGTTGTTATAAACGTAGAATACAAGGATAAAACATATTGGGGAAAAGGAACGAGCCTCGAATGGACGGACTCCTTTGCAAATCTTCAAAAGACTCTGCCAAACGGTGTAAACATCCAATGTTGCATGACATGTAAGTATGGAACACTATGCCCATACGGAAATATTCCCAACTATATTCTTTGTTCTAATAATGCCGTCATCAATGACAAGGACGACGTTATTAATTGGCTTGATAAAGTAGATGTAGATAACGTTAAAAGATCATCTTTTGGTTGTTGCGAGAAATATGACGCTTCAAATGAAAATGAGTACACCTATAACGACTACTTATACTATCTGAATCACTAAAAAGGTAATTTTAAGTTAGCTTTTGTGTCCACAAAAGCAGTGCTTGTCAGGAAAAGCAGATAGATTTTCGGGGCGCACAAACCAAAGGCTCCCTTGTGTAAAGGGAGCTGACGCCGCAGGCGGCTGAGGGATTGTTTTCGGTAGAATTTTGCTATTTCCAATCCCTCCGTCTTGCTTCGCAAGCCACCTCCCTTTACACAAGGGAGGCTCATTATCGCCGACAGTACATCTACGCGACAAAAGGAGTACGAACAAAATGTTCATACTCCTTTTGTTTTTTAGGTAAAACCTGCTTTATGGAAAACACACCTTGAGGCGTACTTCCTTGTGAAGTGCGCCTCAAGTAAATTCGTTACGATCGAAACTGATGAAAGATGTCTGCTGAATTTTACACCTTGTAGAAGTCAGCAGACATCTGTTTTTATTTATTGAAATGAGACGATATTGGTAAAATTATCGTTTTTCGATAATTCGATTATTGACAAACGATAATTTTTGTGTTATCATAATGTTAGAGAAATACTTTGGAGGTGATTTTTATGTGGGACAGAAAAAGATCTGTCGTCTTATCAATTGTTGTATGCTTTGCGTTTGCTCTGGTCCTTACGTTAGGATTATTTTTCGCGCCGTGGATGGTAACGAAGTTACTCACTGCCTACCGCGGTATAAGTGCAGACGGAGAGGAAATAAAAGCTATCCTCAATGTTTTTTGTGCTTGCTTTTATCCGTGCAGTGTATTTGGCTTCATAACGATTTACAGCCTTTTAAGATTACTGTTCAACATAAAAAAAGATCAAATTTTTATCCATCGGAATATTGTATACCTTAGACGCATTTCGTGGTGTTGTTTTGCGGTGGCATTTATAATACTTGTTGGTGGGATCATTTGCATACCTTCATTTATCTTCGGTGCAATTTTAGCGGCTTTTGTAGGCCTTTTACTTCGCGTTGTTAAAAACGTTATGCAAAATGCGGCTGAGATCAAAGCTGAAAACGAGCTTACAATATAAAACGGGGGCTGTAAATGATTGAAATTGATTTAGATGTTATGTTGGCAATGCGCAAAATGACCTCACTTGAGCTTGCAGAAAAAATCGGTATAACTCCGGCGAATCTTTCCATTCTTAAAACAGGTAAAGCAAAAGCTATTCGCTTTTCAACACTTGAGGCGATCTGCAAAGCACTTGAATGCCAACCGGGTGACATAATTAAATACGCAGATAAGTAATACTGAGGAGGCTAACCATGAAAAAAAGAATTTTTGCATTTATCATTTCCGCCATTATGATACTGACGAGTATACCTGCCGCAAATGCAGGTGAGACGGGTCATGCCATTATCAAGGATACGGTGGAGATACAGAGACAGCTCATTTCGAGCGACAACTATTTTGCAATAGACAATACTCTTTATAACAGCTCGGGTGACGAGATATGGAAGCTTGACAGCGAGACGGAAATGATATACACCATGACAGACGAGTGTATCATAACGATTTACTGGTTGGCAAACGGTGAAATCGTTGAAAAGATTGGCTTCAAATGCTACGGAATTGACGGGGAGAGCGTAACGTTCAAGTTTGAGTACGATGAATATTCCTGCGTCTACCAATACGAAAACAGTGATTATTCGTTCATTATATACGCTGAACTGCTTGGGATACTTGATCCCGAAATAAGTATAACACCGGACAGCACCATTCCCCTTTACGGATACAGCATTATTGACAGCCGCGGAGAGGTCATATACCACGACGGCGAGGGGGTCAAGATTGCAACTCACATTAGCGGTGATTGTTTCCTTGAGGAGGGTATGACCGATTTTATGGCAGATGATGAGGAAAGATTTATCCTTGATCTGTCAAGCGATCCCGTAAGTAAGATTCCCCTCGAATGTAACGTACGTGAAATAATGCTCGGCAATCTTATCGTGTCAAAGGGTGATGGATTGGGTGTGATGAACCCCAAGGGTGAGATAATTATACCCATGGAATACGTAGAGATAATTGAAAGCAATGGGTATTATATAGCCTACAGTGAACGCGTAGGGGAATATAAGCTTGAAGCGTCTCACGTATATACTACGGATGGCGTAGAAGTGTTCTATGACGAAAACTGGGTGTCGGAATATAACGGCGTGACTGCACTTATCCATTCGAATGGTGAACACGATGTATTTAGCAAGAGCTACTGGATAGAAGACATAGCTACGGGAGAAAAGATCGTTGACGCATATATCATTACGTATGAAGACGGTCATTACGAATGTATTGATACAATTGGTGATATAGAGAATTTTAGCAATAAACTGCTTGTATATGACTCAAACGGCAAGTTTATTTTTAGCTGCGAGGAATTACTTCTATCCTACGACTCCGCTAATAATACCTATGTTGTGGGCGACTTTGAAAACGAAAAATTCATCAGATATGATTCCGAAGGGAATATTCTCGAAAGTGTCAATACAGACTACTATATTCCCGGCAAAGCTTACGATAACGTATGTGCCGTTTCTTCGAACGGTTCACCGGATGAAGAATGTCTTCTCTATAAGGGTGAGCGAATCACCCCCGTGCATACAAGATGTACTAACGTGCTCATAATGGATGGATGTGAAGTTTATGAAATGATGAGCTGGCCCGATGATGAAAACGAAGACTATACCTATACTGCGTATATAATCAAGGGAGATAAGTTCCCGCTTTACGACGTTTACGAGGGAAGTTGGGCGTATCCCTACATAGACGAATGTTATACTGCGGGTATTATGAACGGTACGGGGAACTTTCAGTTTTCGCCTAATGCTCCCGTATCACGTGCCCAGGTCGTAACCATGCTTTGGAGACTTGATGGTGAACCCCAACCCACTGGAGAGGGAGGAATCAAGTTCACAGATACCGCTGATGATACTTGGTACAGCAGTGCTGTAGAGTGGGCGGCAGAGAGCGGTGTTGTAAACGGAATAGGTCAGGGTATGTTTGCCCCCGACAGAACCATTACGCGCGGTGAGGTTGCAACCATCCTTTACAGATATGCCGGTTACAAGGGTATTGATACGACGGGTACAGCTGATATTACAACTTTCCCCGACGGCGGTGACGTAGCGCAGTGGAACAGAGACTCACTTGCGTGGTGCGTTGCCGAGGGGATCATAACCGGTAAGAGTGCAGGGGATGGAAATCCTGCGTGCCTTGCCCCAAAAGATGTGCTGACAAGAGCAGAGATAGCAGCTGTTCTTTGCCGTTACGGTATTGAATAATATAGTGCTTTTCTAAAACAAAGGACACGCCAATTTGGCGTGTCCTTTGCTGATACAACTATATTTACTACTTGGGATACTTTTGTGTTATAATAGATACGGTGGCAGAAAAAATCATATCAAATTTTTTTGTAAAAACTTAGAGGAATTCCCCGTTTTTTCTGCGTCAAATAGATGTAGGACCTACATGGATATTTCTGCGGAAAGGAGAGTGTTATTCATATGGATCACGGTGAAAGTAGCTACCGCCGTTTTCTTGAGGGGGATGACGAGGGGATTTGTGAGATCGTCAAAGAATATAAGGACGGACTCACCTTTTATTTAAACAGTATTGTAGGAGACGTGTGTCTTGCGGAAGAGCTGATGCAGGACACTTTCACGAAGCTTGTAATAAAGCGCCCCCGCTTTCGCGGAGAATCCGCTTTTAAAACGTGGCTTTATGCCATCGGACGAAATCTTGCTCTCGACGCGGTAAGGCGTGGAAAGGCTCCGTCTGTTCCTCTTGATGAGGTTGAAAACTATATTGAAGAAGCTTTGAGTCTGGAGGAAGAATATCTTAAAACCGAGGAAAAACTAAATATCAGACGCGCCATGGACAATCTTAAAGCGGATTATTCTCAGTCATTGTGGCTGTTGTATTTTGAGAATTTCTCTTACAAAGAAGCCGCAGGAATCATGAAAAAATCTGCAAAGCAGTTTGATAATTTGGTGTACAGAGCCAAGAAGGCTCTGAGAGAAGAACTTGAAAAGGAAGGAGTCGTTTATGAAGGATTATAAAGAAGTAACATCGGAAATATTGAAGCGGCGTGATGCTCATAGGACATATATTAAAAAGCTGAAAAAAAGAATTGTTGTCTTGCTTGCGGTGTTTGCGGTTTGTTTATCCGTCGGAGGAGGCGCGTGGATGATAGGCACGGGCAGTCGAAATGTGCCCGATGTGCCGACAGTGACGGAAACGAAAGCGGAAAGTATGAGTGAAACTGCGGCGGAAAGCATAGTGCAGATCGAAACCGTAGAGACAGCTATACCGACGGAGGAGACCGGAACACAGCCAGTCGAAACTGAGCCTGCAACGACAGAACCGCTTGTTACTGAGCCTGTTTGGACCGAGCCTGTTTGGACAGGATATTATGAGACAGAACCGCTTTGGACTGAGCCGCCCGAGACGGAACCTGTGCAGACGGAATATTATGATACAGAGTTTGTTTGGACAGAGCCAATAGAGACGGAGCCTGTACAGACGGAACAAAAATATACGGGACCCGTGCCTCTCGGCAGCCTTGTGACTTCCGTCTATTATCCCGAGACGGAAAGTGAAAGTGAAGCTGATACTGAACCTGCAGAGACAAACCGGACAGATGGTGGGGATTCTGTTCAAGGTTCAACCAACTCCGGATCGATAACGGGGTATTTTACTGAACCAAGCTCATATAGGCTCAGCTTTTGGCCCCGTGAATTTACCTTTGACGGAGGAGATGCTTTCTTCATAGAATCAAATGAGATCCCCGATAAATTTCCCGTTTACGTTGTGGGGGATTTGCCGTACTTGCCGTCTATAGTACCTTATGTTAAGCTTCTTGCAGAAAAGCTTTATGGCAGCAGTGTAACTGATTCGATAGATACATATATATATGATTCCGGTGACGAATACGGTACTACCATACGTGTTTATACCGATACGATCAGGGTGGATGAGTATAATGATTCAGATGTTAAGGTTACTCCCACTTTAATATTAAAAAACGCGGAGACCGTGCGGCGCGGTGATTTTACGTATGATGAAATATATGAGTACGTAACTTCTCTACCTCATTTGGAGGTAATGCTGTCTTACGTCGGGCTTGAAGATTATATGGTGGAAAAAACGTTTATCAGAACAAGCGATACAAATTACGGGTATAAATTCGTATTTATTCCGAAGACTGATGATCCCGTGGAGGCTTTGGTATACAGGGCATCGAAATACGTTGAGATAAGTGGATATATAGGAAACTATGAGTATGAAAGTAATTTATATGTGTGTTACAGCGGTACAAACACGCCCTATGTCACCTACGAAAGTGTGGATACATTAAGCTATAATGAGGCTTATGAAAAGGTTATGACAGTTGCCGAAAAATACGGAGTCAGGGATTATTTCGAGCATAACATGATATGCGTGGTGTCGTCAGATTCCGGTGGAACTCTCCGCCCGTATTATTACTTTTACATTGCGTTTACGGACGAAAACGGAAACGTGGTATACTGTGAGCCTTATGAGGAGGGACTTTATGAGGACGGAAAAGACAGTTCTTCTTGGTTCTTCGGGAATTTGAATGTGTTCCTTAACTAAAGCTTTTATATAACGAAACAAACCCGACATGAGTGACGGTGGTCACTTTTGTCGGGTTTGTTTTGCTTGTTTTACTTTTACTCAGCCTTTTTCTTCTCAAGCTCAGCCTTTACTTCTTCGGGAGTGAAAATGTATCTCTCTCCGCAGAAACGGCATTTTGTTTCGATAGGCTCGTCCTTTTCGAGAATTTCGTCGAGGTCGTCAGCCGCAAGTCCTGCCAGTGCGCTGAGATATTTTTCTCTGTCGCAGGTGCAAAGGTATTCCGCATCAAACTCGTCGAACATCTCATATTCAAGACCGTTCATAACGGCAGCTATGATATCGTCTCCGTCAGCGCCCTCTGCGATAAGCTCGGAAATGGGACGCATCAGAGTGATGTTGTTTTCAAGAGTGATAGCTGTTTCCTCGTATGCGCCGGGCATGAGCTGAAGGAGATATCCGCCTGCCGCGAAGCACATATTGTCCGTGTTTACTCTGACACCGAGAGCACATACAGTGGGAGTCTGCTCGCTGTTTACAAAGTACTCGGTAATATCCTCTGCTATCTCACCGCTGACTATTGGGGACGCGCCGATGTAAGGCTCGTTCATTCCCAGGTCGCGGATAACGTAAAGAGTACCGCCGCCTACAGCACCGCCTACGTCAAGCTTTCCGTATGCGTTGGGAGGAAGCTCTACGGTCACGTCCTCGGCATATCCGCGCACGTTACCCTTGTAGTCGGAAACGCAGATAACGGTGCCTGCGGGACCGTCACCGTCAAGCTTGAGGGTGAGGGAGTCTCCCTTGTTCTTAAGCAGTGAACCCATGAGGGATGCGGCGCTGAGAGCGCGTCCGAGAACTGCTGTCATAGTCTTTGAGGTACCGTGCTTCTCGCATGCGGAACGTACGATAGCCGTGCTGTCGATGAACACGATGCGCGCACTTCCGTCGGAGGTGATTGCTCTTTTTATAATTGACTTTTCTTTCATGCTTTTATTGCCTTTCCGATCCATGGGATGTCTCCTGATTGGATCATTACGGTATTTATAAACATTATCGGAGACGGTGAAAACTCCGAATATTTTCCTAACTTACAGTATACCATTTTTTAAGGGTATCTTCAAGTATTCGTTGAAACTTTTTTACTAAATGTTGTGAAAGAGTGTGCTTTACGGTAATATACATAAAACTATTGCAAAAACTTAGGGAATTTGTTATAATATAACTGTAACGGGACAACCCGAAAACAAGAAAGGCTGTGAACAGAATTGGATACTAATATCATTCTTGAAGCAAAAGGGCTGACCAAGACTTATTTGAAGAACGGCGCAGCCGCGCTGGATAACGTTAATATTGAAGTTCCGCTCGGTAGACTTGTGGGACTTTTAGGTCCTAACGGCTCAGGCAAAACAACACTTATCAAGATAGCAAACGGACTGCTTACTCCCACAACGGGTGAGCTTCTCATAGTCGGTATGAAACCCTCTGCAGAAACCAAGAAGATCGTTTCATACCTGCCCGACCGCGACATCCTCCCCGGATGGATGTCGGTTGAAAAGGCGGTTGCATACTACGCGGATTTTTTCGAGGATTTCAGAGTAGACCGCGCATTTGGTATGATAGATCAGCTTGGTGTCAACAGAAAAAGCAAGATCAAGACACTTTCAAAAGGAAACAGGGAAAAGGTGTCGCTTATTCTCGCAATGAGCAGAGAAGCCAAGCTGTACCTTCTCGACGAGCCTCTTGCTGGCGTTGACCCCGCGGCAAGAAGCTATATCCTTGATACTATAGTTTCAAACTATTCGAGGGAAGCTACGGTCGTCATATCAACTCACCTTATCGCAGACGTTGAAGGAATACTTGACGACGTTATCTTCCTTAAAAACGGAGTGATCGAGCGATATCAGTCTGCCGACGAGCTTCGCGAGGCTGAAGGCAAATCCGTTGATGAGGTGTTCAGGGAGGTATACAGATGGTAAAGAAGCTTTATCGCCACGAATTTGCGGCGCTTTTCAGAATCGTTCTGCCAATAGCCGCGCTGTGTCTCGTGCTGTCCGCACTTTTAGGCTGTACAAATGCAAGTCT
>JAZUBZ010000044.1:0-1901 GCA_045638805.1 Eubacteriales bacterium | reverse complement strand
TCAACTTCCACTCCCTTCTGATATTGTTCTGACTGCTTACGCCACATATCGGCGTATTTTCCATTAAGCTTAATCAACTCTGCGTGAGTTCCGGCCTCCGCAACTTCACCATTTTCCAACAGGTATACTTTATCGGCAAGCACGGCGGATGATAGTCTGTGTGAAATATAGATAACTGATTTATCAGCACAAGCCTTCATCATTGCCTCATACATTTTGTATTCAGCAATCGGGTCAAGGGCTGAAGACGGCTCGTCCATGATCACAATGTCACAAGGCTTTGCAAATACACGTGCAATGGCTATCTTTTGACTCTCACCGCCTGAAAGCACAGCACCGTCAGAGTCAAACTCTCTTGTCAGCACCGTATCTGCGCCATGAGCCAGCGACATAACCTTATCGTATACGCCGCTGCTTTTCATACCCTCTTCAGCAAGCAGACTTTCTTCCTCCGTGACGTCCCCTTTAAGTAAAATATTTTCCGTGACACTCATGGAGAACACCTTATAATGCTGGAACAAAGCGCCAAACAGACGTCTGTAGTCGGAAACCTTGTAGTCCTTAATATTCCTTCCGTCAAGACTAATTTCACCTGAGCTTGGGTCGTATAGTCTAAGTAGTAATTTTACAAGCGTTGTTTTTCCCGCACCGTTATGTCCAACGAGTGCGATCTTTTCACCAGGACGAATAGCAAAGGTTATATTTTTTAGTACAGCGGGCATATCTGCACCGTATGAAAAGCTAACGTTTTCAAGTGACAGAGCATGAGAACCGTGACTAATCTCCAACGAATCCTCGCTGTCTTTAATTTTAGGATCATATTCGAGGAATGTTCGAATGTTATTTATTCTGAGAGCATTGTCATGGAGGCTCATATATCCCCATACGATACCCTGCATAGCAGATGCTGTGCTGACAATATTATTTACGACTATAATGCAGTCACCGAGAAGCATCGTTTTCGATACGACCGTCTTGTATGTAGAGTAGATTATACTTCCTATGAAAAGGATAACGTACTGTATGACGATATTGAAATAATCTACAACAGCGATCTTAAACCCGTGCTTTTTGATTATCCCTTTCAGCTCAGCTACAGTCTTAAAGAATCTTCCAAACAGTACATTTGCAATACCTGTGAGCCTCATTTCCTTTGCATAGTCTGAAAGATAGAACATTCTTTTTATGTAGTCTCGCTCGCGTGTCTTTAACGTCATTTCCACATCATACCGATATCTCAGACGGTTTAGTGTTTTACCCATTACAAGACTGTAGATCACAGGAGCAAGGCAGAACACAATAAAAATGGGATCAATAAGGAAGATCATGAGAGATGTGGACAAAAGCGTTAGTATGTTACTGAGCCAACCGAAAATGGATGAAAGGACACTATTTGCCACGGAGTCAGTTTCGTTTACAGCCTTCATATAGTCGTCATAAAAATCGGGATCTTCATAACAAGCCATATCTACTTCTGATGCTTTCTTAAACACCATTTTCTTGATGTACTTATAGATACGTCCCTCTGCCATAGGGAGATATATATTGGAGTAGTACCCGGAGAACAGATAGTTGAGCATAAGCAAGATGCCGATGCCGACGATGTACCCGAAAATGGCTTTGAAAGGGGTTCCGTCTGCGATAGAATTTACCACGAGTCTTAGAAGATACACATTAAACAGAAAGTTAGTGGCTGTTCCAAGAACCATCTGCACAAGCCCCATAGCAATTCTGCCGGGACTTGCCCTATGTATCATTTTTAGTACGTACAGGTTGTTTTTAATTACCGATTCTTTCTTTTTCATACGTCCTCCTGTGGAACCAAAAAATATACCACTAATATTATATATCCACATACCTCGTCTGTGTGATTTTTGTCGTGAAATATGCTTTTTTTGTCG
>JAZUBZ010000043.1:0-9208 GCA_045638805.1 Eubacteriales bacterium | reverse complement strand
GCTATGGGCAGACAGCCTGCGTGTATGCTTTTCTCAAAGCCCATCGACTCTCTTGCGGGCGCGGGAGTTATCCTTGCGGACATCTGGCTTAAGGATACGAAAATGCCCGTTGTGGACTCTCTTGGAGACGAATTTCTTGAGTTCGTCAAGGATGGAATGACCGTTACAGTTAAGGCTGACGGCGAGGTTGAAGTGAAATAGTTTACACTTCTTGGAATAGCGTTAAATCTGCGGAAAACGGCATGATGTTTTCCGCAGATTTTTTGTGTAAAAGGGAAATTATTTCCGACTGCAAATGACGCATATTGACATCCTTTTTGTCTGTATAGTATAATAGAAGTGTAAAGATACACAGGTAAAGTGTAAAGCGACGGAAATGGGGTGTTCAGGTGACACAGAACGAAGCTAAAAAGCAGAGACTTGCTTATCTTGATTATATCAGAGTGGTTGCCACCGTAATGGTTACGGTGCTTCACTGTATCTATGTGTACTATGAGTCTCCCGAAAACTACGGTTTGCCTCTGTGGAGATTCCTCGGTTACGTGGATGAGCTGACCCGTACGGGAGTTCCGCTGTTCTTTATGATAAGCGGATATCTCACCCTCAGCCGTGACATAAACGATTTAGGCGCGTTTTACAGAAAACGCTTTGCCAAGGTAGGTTTGCCGTTTCTCGTTTATGACGTGTTCTACTACCTTGTCGGAAGTGCAAACGCAGGAATTGAACCAACTGTCGAAGGATATTTTAAGGGATTCCTTGCCAGCGGAAACGAGTATCACCTGTGGTTCGTATACTCTATAATGTTCATGTATCTGCTGGCACCGTTTTTAAGACGAATAGTTGTAGCGTGTACCGAGCGACAGCTGTGGTTCCTTATGCTCCTTGCAACCTTTCAGACCACACTGCGTCCGCTTATCAACTATTTGTTCGGCGGATTCGGCATCGCCGTATATCTCACAAATGACGGCTTTTCAGCATACATGGGATATTTTATCCTGGGGTATATACTTGGTACCCATGTTAATAATAAATGGCTCAAACGTGTGTTGTACATGCTTGGTATACTGTCATTCTTAATAGTTCCGTATTTCACAGCCCAGAGTCTTATGACAGACGGTACTGCGTTCTTCATGGGCGGGTACACTGTAAACCACTACCTTGAAGCGGCAGCGTTGTTCCTCTTCTTCAAGGAATTTGCTACAAAGCCGTCACGCATTGTCACAGAGCTTTCGAACGTGTCCTTCAGCGCGTATCTGATCCACGTGTTCATAGTGGAATTTATGCGAGAGATTCCGCTTGGGATGTCACCACTGAAGCTGATGACAGTATATGTGGCAGTTACGGTTGTGTTCAGCTTTTTGTGGGGAGAGGGAGTTAAATTCTTTGTTAACCTCATAAAAATATTACTTGACAGACTAAATCGGAACGGAGAGCCGGGAATGCCTGATAAGCGTTTAAGGTAAACCGTTTTGTTTAGAAATAAATGATCAGGAGAAGGAAATGAAAAAGAAGTTTGGCTTAAAGGCAATTTTACATCGCTATTTTATTAAGGCGATGGGAGCAATGGCGCAGGGACTTTTCGCATCTCTGCTCATAGGAACGATATTCAAGGCGCTCGGTATGATACCTAACCTTGAGTTTATGACGCAAATCGGAGGCTACGCACAGGCGATGGCAGGCCCTGTAATGGCGGCGGCTATAGCGTATTCTCTCGGTGCACACCCTCTCGTTATCTTTTCGTCAGCGGCTGTAGGTCAGGCGGCTAACGCACTCGGCGGTGCAGGCGGTCCCCTTGCTGTATTCTTTATAACCATCATCGCGGTTGAGGTCGGTATGCTTGTCTCTAAGAAGACCAAGGTCGATATCGTAGTAACCCCCTTCGTTACTATCTTTACAGGCGGTGTTGTCTCCCTGCTTGTAGCCGGATACATAGGACAGCTTGTCGGTTACATCAGTTCGTTTATCGGATGGGCGTCTCTCCAGACCCCTTTCGTAATGGGTATTATCGTATCCGTGGTTATAGGTATGTGTCTTACTCTTCCTATTTCCAGTGCTGCGATCTGTGCGGGATTAATTCTGACGGGAAGTGCGGCTGCACAAGGCTCCTCTGAGGGACTTGCAATCGCAGGTGCTGCAGCTGTAGCGGGATGCTGTGCGCAGATGGTAGGCTTTGCAGTCATCAGTTTCCGTGAAAACGGTTGGGGCGGCGTTGTAGCGCAGGGAATCGGCACAAGTATGCTTCAGGTTCCCAATATCATCCGTCATCCTCAGATATGGATAGCTCCCACACTCGCATCAGCTATTACCGGTCCTCTTGCAGTATGCGTGTTCGGACTTAAGATGTACGGAGAAGCTATCAACTCAGGTATGGGCACCTGCGGACTTCTCGGTCCCATAGGTATGATACTTGGTTGGATACTTCCCGAAAACGGATACCCCGCAGATGTAACAGTTCTCAATATCGTAGGGCTCGTTCTTGTCTGTTTTGTCCTTCCCGCCATTCTTTCTCTTGTGTTCAATGAATTGCTGAGAAAGATCGGACTTGTGAAGGATGGATACATGAAGCTTGATGATTGAGAACACAGTTTCATAACAAGTTAATACGCCTTAAAAAGGGTCTGTTTTGCAGTGAATCCCACCGTAGCAAAACAGACCCTAATACTATATAATGATAATAGTTTTTATCTCATGCAAAATGTTGTATTTTGTTGTCACAAAGAGACAATATAATTGCTTGATGAAACGGTATTTATAGTGCAAAAAGACAATTGATATTAAATTTGTGAAAATTTCTCGAAAAACTCTTTCATTTTATCTTAAATACTGCTATAATATTAGATGGCTAAGTGCCGTAAGTTAATTATTCCTATTAAACATAGTTTAGTTATATAGTATAGCGGGCTCTCCCGCGATTTACAGCTTATAAAGCTGTGCCGCAAAGCGGTGTCTTCGGCATGACCGAAGAGAATATTTCGCCATGTGCGAACACAAAAATAAATAAAAAGGCATGGTTACATCATGGAAAAGATCGTGGTAAACGGAGGCAGACCTCTTGTGGGTGAGGTCGAGATCAGCGGCTTTAAAAATGCAGCTCTTCCCATCATTTACGCGTGTGTTCTTGTTAAAGATAAGTGTATCATCGAGAATGTTCCCAATGTGCTTGATATAAATCGCTCGTTTGAGATTCTTCGCGGAATGGGCGCTTCAATAAAAACGATTGATAAAACTACTGTTGAGATAGACTGTACAAAGGTTGTTTGTGGCAGTTCTGCTTATGACCTTGTTCGTCGTCTCAGAGGTTCATATTATCTGCTTGGCGCAGAGCTTGGTCGTTTTGGCAAGGCTCACGTTGCATATCCCGGCGGATGTGACTTCGGTGTGCGTCCTATCGACCAGCATATCAAAGGATTTAAGGCCCTTGGTGCATCCGTTGTAACAGACGGAGGATATATCGAAATATCCACCGAAAACGGTAAGACCATCGGTACGAATATATATTTCGATATGGTAACTGTTGGTGCTACCATTAACATTATGCTTGCTGCTGTTATGGGTGAAGGCACTACCATTATCGAAAATGCTGCACGTGAGCCTCATATAGTAGACTGTGCAAACTTCCTTAACAGTTGCGGTGCAAAGATATCCGGTGCAGGTAGTGACGTTATCAAGATCCGTGGAGTGGAAGAGCTTCATGGCTGTACTTACGCAATCATTCCCGATATGATCGAGGCAGGTTCGTATATGTGTGCGGCTGCGGCTACAAGGGGTGACGTTAAGGTAACCAACGTTATTCCCAAGCACCTTGAATCCATCACCGCAAAGCTTGAAGAAGTGGGCGTTAAGGTGGAAGAATTTGATGATGCTATCAGGGTATCCGTTAACGGCCCTCTGAAACATACTAATGTTAAGACACTTCCTTATCCCGGCTTCCCAACGGATATGCATCCTCAGATGTGCGCTCTCCTTACGACTGTTGAGGGTGTCAGCGTTATTAATGAAAGTATTTACGATAACCGTTTCAGATACGTTGAAGAGCTTAAGAGAATGGGTGCATCCATAAAGGTTGACGGTAGACGTGTTACCATCGAAGGTGAGGTTCCTATGACTGCCGCTCCTCTTGTTGCTGTGGATCTTAGAGGAGGTATTGCCGTTCTTATAGCAGCTCTAACCTGCAGTGGTACCAGCGAGATCACCGATATCCACCTTATTGAGCGTGGATACGATGATATTGTAGGAAAACTTAAGAGCCTCGGTGCGGATATTAAGAAAATATATGTTCCCGATCCCGTAGAGATCAAAAGAGCTAACTGAGATCGGAATAATTAGCGAAAATATTAAAGTAAAGGATTTTTAAAGTTATGGTAGTTACAAAAGATACTATTATTGGCGACGTTATCGATTATGACGTTGACGCAGGCGAGTTCTTCCTTGAGATAGGTATGCATTGTCTTACATGTCCCGTTTCCAGAAACGAGACTATCGAAGAGGCTTGCGAGGTACATGGTACTGACGCGGACGCTCTTATCGAAAAGCTGAACAAGTACTTTGCAGAGCAGAAGTAATATGAAAGCTTGCCGAGGCCGACGACACGTTCGGCTTCGGCATTTTCTGTTATACCGCCGCGCTGACTGTGCGGATGTTTTTAAATCGCGGGTGTCGATTTATGTCACCTGTGAAAATTTACTCATATTATATTTTTCGGAGAATAAAAATGGCAAAGAAGATCATGCTTCCGGTACTTGACGACCGACTTATGCTTATCGCATCAATGGTACGAGAAGGGGCTGTGCCGCTGGACATAGGTACAGACCACGCATACGTGCCCATATATCTTATCAAAAGTGGTATTTGCAGACGTGCAGTAGCGTCTGACGTAAACAGACAGCCTCTTACAAACGCCTGTGCAAACGCACAGCGCTTTGGTGTTTTTGAAAAGATTCATTTTTGCCTCGGAAACGGAATACGTGACATCCATCCTGAGAGATATGACGTAACCGATATCATCATTGCAGGTATGGGCGGTGAGCTTATCGCTGAGATAATCGATAAGTCCGAGTATACCCGTATTCCCGGAGTACGCCTTATCCTTCAGCCCATGAGCTCACTTCAGGAACTGAGAGGATATCTTGCAGAAATGGGATATGCTACAATTACCGAAAAGCTCTGCCGTGCTGCAGACAAGTATTATACCTGCATCGTATGCGAATATGACGGCGTACAGCGTGAGGTACCTCCCGTACGTCTCCTTGTGGGTGACGTTGTAGATGATGAAGCAGACCCGCTTGTAAACGGATTTTTGGACAGTACTGCAAAAAAACTCAGACGTAAGATAAAGGGACGCCGTGAAGGCGGACTTCCCGTTGTCCGCGAGGAAGAAATGCTTCGTGAGCTTGCGGAAATGGCGGCGGCGCGCGGTCATACTCTTGAGGGTGAGTAAGGTGTGGAAGGAAAGGGAATATAGAATGAAATTCACCGATTTTTATAAAACACTTGAAGAGCTGTGTCCGTCTGATAAATCTGCCGTGTGGGACAATGACGGCACGATGCTGAATCCTTTAGGTAAGGATGAGGTAAGGCGCGTACTTGTCTCTCTTGACCCTACGGAAAAGGCGATAAGATATGCCGCTGAAAACGGTTTTGACCTTCTCCTCACTCATCATCCGCTTATATTCAAGGGACTCAAAAGCATAACGGGCGTGGATACCGTATCCTCCCGTGTACTTACTGCACTTGCAAACGGTATTACCGTGGTGTCTCTCCACACAAGACTTGACGCGGCAAGAGGCGGTGTAAACGACGTTCTTCTGTCTCTCTGCGGTGCTGAATATATTCGTGATTTCGGAGATTCAGAGTCCCCCGATATCGGCAGAGTCGGTAAACTTTCCGAGGAATGTGATGTTAAGGATTTTGCCCTTCATGTGAAGTCTGCGCTGGGATGTGACTCTGTAAGAGTATATGGAGAGGGTAAGGTTAAAACCGTGGCTGTTCTTGGAGGTAGCGGAAAAGACCTTATTTCATCTGCGGCAAAGGCAGGAGCCGACGTTTTCGTAACGGGTGAGTCAGGCTACAACGCGGCTGAGGCTGCGGCAGAGGGCGGACTTTGCATCATCGAGGCGGGACATTACCACACGGAAGCCCCCGTATGTAAGGTACTTGCAGATTACGTAAGAGACCTCGGCCTTGAAGCGGAGATTTTCGAATATTCACCTTACGCGGATGTGTGAGGAAATAGCCGATGACAAATATCAGTCCCTACGTCTGGATCGTAGTTTTTGTCTTGAGCGCCGTAAATGCATATTTTATTATTTGTGAAATTATTAGTAAGGAAACTAAAGTGTGTCCCATATGCGGCGGTAAAATGCGTAGAAAAAAGAAATGCAAAATTTCCGACAAAGGACATTCGAGACATACGTATTATATCGGTACGTTTACGACGTATATGTTTATCAGAGGATGTACGAATTGTGACTATGAGATTTGGCCTGAGGACATGCAGGACAGAGAATCATGGCACGATGCAGACTGAGGGTAATATGAAATATCACACTATTTAGACGTGTGGTGACGGGAAATTGGAGGTAACATCATGCTTTTGAAATATGCACATATTTTGAAATATATACCGATTGTACACATCATATACTCTCTTAGATTTCCTTTTTTGCTGTTACGTGGGTGGATTGAGTATGAGGATTATTATAAAGCAAATATTAAAGTGACAATTTTTGCGCTTCCTCTTGGACTATTCGCGTATATAGTTGCCTGTCATTTCCCTAATATTACATTTATTAATCCTGTTATTTTGATGCTTCCCTCAGTTTTGTTGATAGTATATACTTTTTTCTTGATTTGTGCAAATGTTTTCTTGCGCGCTGAAAGAGAATCGTGATTAAAATACACGTCCGGGAATTGTCTGAGGAAATAGTGAACTAAAACCCGTTCAATAAAACTTTAAATTGGAGGATATATGGACTGTAATCTTGAATTATTGCCTGTTCAAGGTAAGAGAATTATCGTGTCACAAATTACCCTCACATATGATGGCAAATGCCGTGTTTGTATGAGTGGGGAATCTGACGGCACAAAATATGTTTTTGAATTTAATAACGCTTCTCGCTTAGACATATATTCGGATGGTAATGAATGTGTGATAGAAGGATTCGAGATAATCGATAACAAGTCTCGCGGATGGGAAGCAGATAAGCGTTATTTTGTCAATGATTACGAGTATGGCTCAGTGTCCTTCTATTGCGAAGATTTTACCGTGACGGAAAGTATTTGATGGTGGTAGCATGAGTATACTTGAAAAACTGCAATTATGGTACGATCAGCATTGCGACGGAGATTTGGAACATTCGTATGGAATATCAATAGAAACACTTGATAATCCCGGTTGGAGTGTAAAAATTGATCTGACAAATACTTTGCTTGAAGACATTCCGTTTCAGTCTGTAAAATACGGTGACAGCGAATTGCGGTATGACGACAGGAGTGCACCCTGTGAATGGATAAACTGTTACCGTGACGGAGAAGCATTCTACGGCTTGGCATCTGCTCGGAATTTGGAAACCGTACTGAAAATATTCTTGGATTGGGCACAAGCCAATACGGATCTATCCCCGTATCAGGATTAGATAAACAGACTTGAGAGCCTGTGCGTCGGGGAATATTTCACTATGGAAAACGAGGCATTATTGCGGAAGTTGTACCGTGATATCACAGACATTCCAAACGAATATCACCGCAAGAAAATGCTTTTAAAGACGTTCAATTCATATTGGAACGAGCTTATAGTACCGAATCTGTAAAATGCGGAATTGGTATCCGTATAATGCAGCCTTTATATAATCAGCTTAATTTAGAATAGATTGGAGACAAGTTAATGAGAACCGTTTTTATGAGATATCCGGGTGGGAAACCCAAGGCTCTTACATTCAGTTACGATGATGGTTCAGTGCAAGACAAACGGCTTGTTGAGCTGTTTGATAAGTACGGAATGAAAGCTACGTTTAATTTTGTTTCCGAACGCATGAAGGATTCCTTTACTAAGGAGCAGATAAAAGAATATTTCCTCTCTAAAGGACACGAGATCGCCGTACACGGTGCATTTCACAGAGCAAACGGAAACATCAGACCCATTGAAGGTATACGGGACGTGCTGGAATGCAGACTTGAGCTTGAGGAAAAATGTGATTCCATTATCCGTGGAATGGCTTATCCCGATTCGGGAATAGAACAAATGGGTAACTTCGGTACGTATGAGATGATAAAGCAGTATCTTACCGAGCTTGACATTGCTTATGCACGTACCACGGGGGACGATAATTCATTTATGATACCTGCAGATTTCCACGCGTGGGTTCCTACTGCACACCACGACAATCCTCGTATCATGGAGTATATCGACCAATTCCTGAAGCTTGATATTTCTACAAGAGTTTATCATGCAAGAAGAATTCCCCGCCTTATGTATATTTGGGGACACAGCTCTGAGTTTGACGACAACGGTAACTGGGAGCATATCGAAGAAATTTGCGAAAAGCTTGCAAACAATGATGAGATATGGTACGCTACCAACATTGAGATATACGACTACATACAGGCGTATAAAAGCTTAAGATACAGCGCAGACGGAAGTAAGGTCTACAACCCCACACTGTTTACGATATGGCTTGATGTAAACGGCAGCTTGTACAGTATTAATCCCGGCGAGACAATACGTATCTGAACTTTATATCTTGCTATGGAAAGAATGTCCAAAAATATTAAAAAAGGTGATAATGTGGACAAGTATGAGTTGGCACATAAATATTCTATAAATAACAGACCTCAATTGCTAAAAGATAATGTCTGTGGTTGTTTTTACTGTTTTGAAATCTTCAATCCAAATATTATAGAAGACTGGATTGAGGATACAGACGGAACAGCATTGTGTCCATTTTGCGGTATAGATTCAGTTATTGGTGAGAGTTCAGGATTTCCTATTACAGAAGAATTTTTGCAGAAAATGCATAAAAGGTATTTTTAATATTTTTTATTTCTAACTCAATACGACCTATGTAAGTAGTGTCCAATATTGTTGAAAGGAGTGGTATTATGTTATCATTTATATTTTGTGCTTTTGCATGTAAAGAAATTGAGATAATTGTAAGACCACTTGGATTTAAAAGGTACCATAGATTTTTTTATAGAATTACTGATGATGGCG
>JAZUBZ010000042.1:0-6463 GCA_045638805.1 Eubacteriales bacterium | reverse complement strand
CATATTTTGGTCCCTTAATTTAATATCGCGGGGTAGAGCAGCTTGGTAGCTCGTCGGGCTCATAACCCGGAGGTCATGAGGTTCAAATCCCATCCCCGCAATAAACAAAAAGAAGTCTTCGGACTTCTTTTTTGTTTATTATTGAGATAGACTTGTGTCACATGATCTCGGCGGTCACGAACCCGCGCTCATAACCCGGAGGGGAACGAGTCAAAACGATTAAGTATCGTTTTGACGAAGTGAGTAACGAAAATAAGGAGTTTAACGAGTTGAGTGTATCGAAACGAAGTTAAACGACTATATTTTCGGAAGAGCGAAGGTATGTTCGCTCTGTACGTTAAAATATGGCTTGAAAACAACTGAGTATCGTTTTGACGAAGTGAGTAACGAAAATAAGGAGTTTAACAAGTTGAGTGTATCGAAACGAAGTTAAACAACTATATTTTCGGAAGACCATGAGGTGGAGATCCCATTCCAGGGGTAAGTTAAAACGAAAACCCGAGAAAATCTCGGGTTTTCTTCATTTTTCACCGTTTTTCTCGCTTTTTCAAATCCCCAAAATAGTCAAAATAAAAAGATATCATTTGAGAAAAAAGGTTGATCGGAGGGATTTGAACCAAAATTTAGTGCACATCAAAAACTTTAGTCGCGCTTAAACCGCAGTTTAGATCGACTCTCTTGTTATTAACTTATAGGAATGCTATAATATAATCACAAAAGCGCTTTTGAATACTTTTACGAGGTGTGCTTATGAATATTAGAACGACGATTAAGAAATATCGAAATCAACGTGATTTGACACAAGAGCAACTTTCCGAATATCTGAATGTATCCGTTTCAGCCGTATCTCAATGGGAAAGCGGCAAGACAGTCCCCGACGTATCTACTCTTTTGTCGCTTGCAAACTTTTTTGACATTACTTTGGATGAATTGTTTGATCGAACATCTAAAGACAAGGAAAAAGAAATAGAAGAATACAGCAAGCTATCGCGCGAATATGCCGCTCGCGGTGAGGTGACAAACCGTGTTGCGCTATGGCGGGAAGCAACACAAAAATATCCGGGCGATTTTCGCTGCTTGACACAACTTGCATATGCTTTGGGAATAACGGTGTACGGCGGCGGTGACTCCGATGAGCTTGAAAAAAACGCCAAAGAGAGTATTTCTATATGCGAACGTATTTTAAGAAACTGTAGTGAAAATGAAGCAAGAAACTATGCCATTGAAACCTTGGTGCATATGTATTCGCTGAAAGATTATTCTTTTGCAAATGAGGACAAAGCAGTAGAATTCGCTATGATGGCAAGTCCACTATATAGCTGTAGAGAAAAATTGTTGGAGTATGCATATTTCACGGAGGAAAATAAGGAAAAACGTCAGCGCGCGAAGCACTCAAATATTCTCAACTATATGGATGCCCTTACGATGAATATGTACTATGGAAAATATGAAAGTGAAGAAGAAAAGATTGAAGCCTGCAACGCATCCTTGGCATTGTGGAAAACTTTGATTTATGACGGCAACTATCAATTTTTCCATTGCAGGATTCAAAAAATCCATCTCGCCCTTGCTATGTCCTACGGGAAACTTCAAAAGCGTTTGGAAACGATCGATGCACTGAAAAATGCACTTTATCATGCAAAATGCTACGATAATCTTCCCGGAGGGGAACAGCACTATTCCAGCGTTTTTGTTAAAGCAGCAATCTCAGATTCGTCCGGACACTCAAAGAATTATACCTTTACAAATACTGATGATGTTATGCGTCTCATGAAGCATAAAACATTCGATTTTATTCGTGAAGATGCGGAATTTATTGCATTAAGCGAGTAACTATGCCGATATCTTTTTTGTCTTACTTGCAAACAAAAGGGTTTGCCCCATTTAGGAAAATGATCTTCAAAACGCCTGCTAATATGTAGGGACCGGCGTCCTCGACGGTCCGTTTCGTTGAATCAAGACATGTTTGAGTCTTAAATCCTTCGTTACGGACCGTCGAGGACGCCGGTCCCTACAGTTATCTGTACATTTTTACCTTAGTGCGACAACCCATTTTCATATTAACCACTTAACACTTCACAGTCTTGTCGGAACCTTTACGATGTCAATTCCGTTTGTCATGCCACTCTCATTGTATGCATCAACCCTTACATAATAATCCACACCTTTGTTGAGACACTTGAGAGTTATATTCGTTTGTCCATGAATATTATAATGAATATTTAACTCATCAGGGTTTATTCCAAATCGGATTATATAGCCTTCAGCATTTGGGGACTCGTCCCAGGTCACAGTCATCATTCGCTCGTCCTCAAGTCTTTCACAGGTCACTGCATTCACTGCAGTCGGAACGGGGGCGTTACCGTAACCAAACACACGAAGACCGCTCACCGCAAACCTGCCGCCTGCGGGAACCTCGCCCATATTGGTAAGGCGAATATATCTGATCCTCTGCTCGTCTTCAAGCTCAAAGTATTCATGTGAATAATCCTCTGTATTGTCCGATCGGTCGATCAAAGGCTCAAAAGTCTCGCCATCGACCGATGCCTCCAGCTTATAGCGGTAGACACACGCCCCGTCTCTTCCACCCACGTTTTTAATGTCCTGATCTGCGAAGTTTATCTGAAGTCCGCACACGGTATAGATATCTCCAAGATCTACCTCAAGCCATTCGCCTACATCTCCGCTACGGGCACTCCACCAGGTTTTTATGTTTTCATCAAACGCAAATGACGGCGATCTGCTGTCATTAAGCTCTGACGAAGCACGTGCTTTTTTGGCATATGAAAGCAAATTCCAATCGGGGCCGGGATCAGCAAACGGCTCGGCGTTTTCTGTGGGAACATACATTGGGTAGTCAGAACGTACTGCATTGGTGTAAAGAAGCCCGTCATCGCCGAATTTTGCGGGAAGAAGTATCAGTCGGCGCTCGTATTCGTGGTTTCTGCTAATAGATACGGTATCCATCTTCCACCAGTTGCCGTTCAAGTCCTCGAAGAGACATCCGTGTCCGGCACCGCGGAGAAATCCGCTGTTTTTCCACGCAACGGGACTGTTTTGGCAGTACGTGAACGGTCCCATAGGACTATCCCCCACAAAGCATCCGTCTGCATAGCATGCGTACTTCGTATCGGGGGCAGCATACGTGAGATAATATTTACCGTTGTATTTGTTCATCCACGCACCTTCAAAATAGGGTAGCTCTCCGCCTATTTCGTTATTGTCGCCGAATCTTTCAAATCCCCTGTTACCGACGTCGGATTCAATGCAGGGGAAGGGTCCCTCGACAAGCTTCATGTCGTTACTTGGATCAAGCTTTGCTACACGGATGGGGTGGTAACGGCTGAGCCCCTCATACGCATATACGTAACCGTCATCATCTGTAAAAAAAGCAGGGTCAAACCAGTCATAAGGCTTGCCTATGTCTACCCAGGAATCGGGATTAAGGGGACTTTCGGATTTCAGTATTGACCCGCCCTGTGAATGGGTTATGTACATAGTCTTACCGACCACACATACACCGGGTGCAAAGAGATTAAATTCCGGCTGTTTCTCAGGATCTACGCGGATAAATTTCCACTCCGCCAGATTTTCAGACACCCAATACCCCGAGCCGTGGGATGCAAACAAGAAATACTTCCCCTCGTAAACTACCACAGCCGGATCCGCAGACTCCCTTGAATAATAATCATACTGATACTGATAACTAATATTTACAGGATTGCATATCGTACGTTTTTTTACAGACATATCACAGGTCTCCTTTTCGTTTCTCTTGTTATTATAGCATATTATTTCGCTAAAATCTACCGTAAATTATCGATTGATATATTTATGTGTTGACACTACTTAATAAAGAGTATCTATACACTCAGCCTATATTCGGTCGGACAAAATCCTGTTACATTGTTCCGCCAATCACAACATATCCTTCCGATAGCCTTGATATCATTTCGCCAATGTGGTATAATATTTGTCTGAGTTAACGCGTGACTTGATCAGTATCTGAGCCGGCTTGAAGAGTGAGAAATATGGCAACACAAGTATATACGTTTCGTATTGTATTCGTATGGATCGTGCAAAACACTCGTTTAAGGGAGGAAAGGCAAGTACATTAGCTGCGAGAAATGCATACTAAGACTAAAAACGCCGTTGAACAACGACATGTACCGCCCACACGTATACGTTCCCAAACGTACGCCCAAATAAATTTTCAATTTGAACGGAGTTCTTATGGACGAAAAAAGATTTCAAAAACAGCTCGACTTTATTCTTGAGATAGACCGTGAAAAAAACATATACCGTCAGACTCACATCACAGGGTACGCAAGGCGTGAAAACGACGCGGAGCACGCGTGGCACATGGCTGTGATGATATATCTTTTGAAGGAATACGCCAACGAGGATTTCGACGTGGCTCGTGCTATGACGATGGCTCTCATCCACGACGTGGTGGAAATAGACGCAGGCGACACCTATGCTTATGACGAAGCCGCCCTCGCCACCAAGGATGAAAGAGAAAAAGCAGCCGCTGACCGAATTTTCGGCATTCTTCCGGACGATCAGCGTGACACACTCCGCGGACTTTTCGAGGAATTCGAGGCTGGGGAAACCCCCGAGGCAAAATTCGCCCGTACCATGGACAATTTTCAGCCCCTTCTGCTTAATGATTCCAACGGCGGGGCAGACTGGCGAGAGCATAAAGTTACGAGATCTCAAGTGACACGTCGACAGAAAAACAGTCAGCTCGGTTCCGACACCGTATGGGACTACACCTCGGAACTTATTGAGCGCAATGTTGAGGCCGGAAACATAAAGGACAAGTAAACACTGTCTTATACGTAGAAAAAATTGCGTTTTCTCATTGACAGCGCACGCCCATTTATGATATACTAATTAAAGTGGGATATGTCTCGGATACACCTCATGCACAGAGAGAAACCGCCGCGCTGAAAGGTTTTCATAAGGACTCCGCAGGTACCGCCCATGCCGCTTAATATCGGCTCATATTTTCATAAATTAAGTTAAAAGCTCGGGTGGAACCGTGCGGATAACATCATGTATCCACACCCCGACGGGAGCATGTTTGCTTTATGCAAAATGCATCTGTCTGAGGGTGTGCGCCCTCAGAAATGAGGGTTTTTCTTTTATAAAAAGCTCTCGAAAAAAATCAACGCAGCGTGTTCGCTGTGAATTCTCTTGAAAGGATGGTACCCCTATGCTTACCATCAAGTATGACGGCGCTGAATACTCCTTCGACGCGCCTCTGACGGTCTACGACGCAGTTGCTACCGCAGGCCCCGTTTCCCGCGAAAACATTGCCGCTAAGGTAAACGGCGAGGTCGTGGGCATGACTCACGTAATTGAAGCTGACGCTGAGGTACAGCTTCTCACATTCGCTGACGCAGACGGCGCAAAGGTGTTCCGCCACACCGCGTCTCACATTCTTGCTCAGGCAGTAAAGACACTTTACCCCCACGCAAAGCTGACCATCGGCCCCGCTATCGACGACGGTTTTTACTATGACTTCGATATCGAGCCCGCCCTCACTCCCGATGATCTTTCCGGCATCGAGGCTGAGATGAAGAAGATCGTTAAGGCTAACCACAAGCTTGAAAGATTCACTCTCCCCCGCGAGGAGGCTATCGCGTTCATGGAAGAGAAGGGCGAGCCCTACAAGGTTGAGCTTATCCGTGACCTTCCCGATGACGCAGTTATCTCCTTCTATAAGCAGGGTGACTTCGTTGACCTTTGTGCAGGCCCCCACCTTTTCACAACAGGTGCAGTAAAGGCGTTCAAGCTTACATCTTGCACAGGTGCTTATTGGAGAGGCAACTCCGAGAATAAGATGCTCTGCCGTGTATACGGTACTGCATTCCCCGCAAAGGATGCTCTGAAGGAGCATCTTGAGAGAATTGAAGAAGCACGCAAGCGTGACCACAACAAGATCGGTCGTGAGCTTGGCTACTTCACTACAGTTGACACCGTAGGTCAGGGTCTTCCCATCATGCTTCCCAAGGGTTCTCGCGTTATTCAGCTTCTCCAAAGATGGATCGAAGACGAAGAGCAGAGACGCGGTTATCTTCTCACAAAGACTCCTCTCATGGGTAAGAGAGAGTTCTTCAAGATTTCCGGTCACTGGGATCACTACCTTGACGGTATGTTCGTTATCGGCGATCCCTATGACGAAACAAAGGAATGCTTTGCTCTCCGTCCTATGACCTGTCCCTTCCAGTATCAGGTATTCCTCAACAAGAGACGCTCTTACAGAGAGCTTCCCATGAGACTTGGCGAAACATCCACCCTCTTCCGCAACGAGGATTCCGGTGAGATGCACGGCCTTATCCGCGTTCGTCAGTTCACCATCTCCGAGGGTCACCTGGTTCTCCGTCCCGAGCAGCTGGCTGAGGAGTTCAAGGGCTGTCTTGAGCTTGCTAAGCACGTTCTCGAGACCGTTGGACTT
>JAZUBZ010000041.1:0-3692 GCA_045638805.1 Eubacteriales bacterium | reverse complement strand
AGGCGGAAGTGCAAGCGGTAAATCTACGCTTTCAGATGCTCTTGAGGAAAAATTAATCACAGATGGTAAAACGGTTCGCTCCATACATATGGACGGTTTTTTCGAGGCTGAAGAAGACAGACCGTACGTAAAATCCCATATTAACGATATTATGTATATGGATGACAATTGTCCTGACACTATTGATTGGCAGGCGTTTCATAATATGTTTGATGAAATAGTTTCATCCGGTGAATATGATGTTGTGATTGTCGAGGGTCTCCTTGTACTGTGGGACAAGTACATTAAACCTAATTTGTCATTAAAGATTTTTGTTGACTGCAGAGCAGACGAACGAATTGTACGTAGAATCAAAAGAAATATGACTTGGGGACAAAGCTTTGATCAGATAACGAATGTTTACCTTGATATGGTACGTTTCAGGCACGATCAATATATAGAGCCGACTAAATGGACAGCTGATTTAATTGTGAATGGTTCAGGAGATACAACGATAGTGTGCGATATGGTGTGTAAGTACGTACATTGATATATCAACGATACTCATTATAATAATTTATCTCAAAATCACCCCGAAAGGATAAAATATATGTCAGCACATGAATTGATATCTAAGATCAAAGAAAATATTTGCCGCGTTATAGTCGGGAAAGAGGATGTGATCGAGCTATTGCTCGTCGGACTTTTATCGGACGGTCATATCCTCATAGAGGACGTGCCCGGTTCGGGTAAGACTGTGCTTGCCAAGGCTTTTGCGGCGTCTCTCGGGGTATCATTTAAACGTGTTCAATTTACCCCCGACCTGCTTCCCGCAGACATTACGGGCGTGAAATATTATAATATGAAGAATTCCGAGTTTGAATTTATACCCGGTCCCGTATTCGCAAACATAATTTTAGCGGATGAGGTCAACCGCGGAACTCCAAAAACTCAGTCGGGTCTTCTTGAATGTATGGAAGAGCATACCGTAACCGTTGACGGTGAGACTTTTGATATGCCCTCACCCTTTATGGTAATTGCAACGCAGAACCCTATCGAAAGCATGGGTGTTTTTCCTCTGCCGGAGGCTCAGCTTGACCGATTCCTCCTTAAGCTGAAAATGGGATACCCAACAAGGGAGGAGAACATCCGTATATTGTCCCGCTTTGAAAAGGATGATCCACTGTCCGCATTAACGCCTGTAACGGACGGCCATTCTATCACAAAAGCGAGAGAAGAAGTAAAATCTGTTTTTGTGCATCCCGATCTTCTTGGTTACATATCGGAGATCGTTGAATTTACCAGATATAAGCAGGGTGTTGTGATGGGGGCGAGTACAAGAAGCTGTATCGCGCTTTTGAAAGCATCAAAGGCAATGGCACTGATAAACGGAAGAGATTACGTTATACCTGACGATATTAAAAAGGTTGCTGTTCCCGTTCTTGCTCACAGATTGGTCTTGAAAACTTCACTCAGCACTGTTAAAGATGCGGCTGAGGATGCTGTAAGAGAAATTCTTGCTCTTGTAAACGTACCTACCGAAGATTTCGATAAGTATAAACTGTGACAGAAAGCTTATTTAAAAGATATAACGGAGACACTATATGAGAATTCTTTTAATTCTGCTGAAGCTGTTTCTTTATTTACTTCCTTTCATCATACTGTTTTTGACGGTACGGGAGATATATTACCTCATAAAAATTCGTCTTGTAAACAAGCTTTTGTACAGCAGAGAGTTTTCGACTATCGGTGTTTTTGAGGAAGATACCGTAGAAATAATCGAAACTGTTACAAATCCTCTTCCTGTTCCGCTTTTCAACATAGATGTGGAAACTTACATTCACTCAAACCTCAGAATCGAGGGAAGAGACATTTCCGATGGAATGCAGCTTGTTATAAGTCGTTTTCAAATTCCGCCGTTTACCAAGCTGACCAGAACATATAAGGTAAAATGTGCCCATCGCGGCTATTACACCATGAACACCGCAACGGTTCTTACAAAAAGCATATTTGCAGAAAGCGTTAAAAGCTTTCAATTTTCAGCAGAGCTGTATGTCTACCCCAAGCTTTTTGATAGTATAGGGTATCTGTCTCCCGTAAATACTGCTTTCGGTGAAAGTTTTACCCGTCGTCCCGTTGTAAGTGACCCTTTTTCCGTGGCGGGAGTGCGGGATTATATGCATGGCGACTCATTCAACTCTATCAATTTTAAAGCGACTGCAAGAAGCTCCATCGGCGGTAACGTGAATATTAAGGTGAACAAATACGATAACTGTTCGGACAGAATAATTATGTTCTACCTCGATTTTACCCATGATTCAGAGAGGGTCACTCAAACTGAATACGAAAACAGTATGGAAACAGCCCTTTCGCTTACTGCATCAGCGGTACATATGGCTTTGGAAAACGGATATAAGGTTGGCTATGCCGCTAACTGCAGAATGATAGACGGTAGACAAAGCCTTTCGATGCCGATAATGAGCGGTAAACAGCACGTTAGCGAATTACTTATGGAAATGTCCAAGGTTTGGCTCTTGCCGGGATGCTCATTTCCTGCGCTACTGGATAACGGCGCAGAGGCTAATCTTAAAGAAGCAGAGGTATATATACTGACTACCCATATGGACGAAAATACAGACGAAGCTATAGGAAAACTTAAGCGTTACAACACTGTAAAGGTGGTGGAGTTGTGAAATATCTATCGGACAAAAAAGTACGTGCGGTAATATACATAATGCTTATAATTGTTGCCGATCTTTTCAATAACGGCGGACCTGCCAGCTTCATAATAGTATTCTTTCAAGGGGTCTGTGCTATCTTGCTTTTATACACGCTGTATTCCATGATAATGGACCGCTACAGACGGGTGGAAGACAAGGTGATGGGCACACTCGGCAGATTCATAATGCGTTTTTTTGCGCCTATTGCAGGCAGAATGGCTCGCCGCTTGCATAAAAACAGCAGCTTTGTAGTCGGTACCGACCGTTTTGAGTACGTAGGACACAGTTTCAGACGTGACAAAAAGAAAAGACGGAAGCTTAGAAAGATAAATTTTTCGGGTGCAGTTAATAACTGTGAAAAGGTACGCCTTGCGTACGTAAAATATCTCCTTTCTTCTGTGGAAAGAGGAATGGAATTTACCTATGCCGATACCCCTTATGAGATCGACGTAAAATTAGACACGGCGGACGATAAGGTACTCTTTGACACATACGTTGGAGTCAGGTATAAGGAGAAATACGTGACGGATACAAACACAGCAGACAAGTGTGTTCAGATATCAGATAAATAATAACACCCGAGTGCATTTTGCTCGGGTGTTATTATCGTTCTTGACAAATTTTTCTTCATGGGTTATAGTGTTATCCCACTAATATTGACTTTTGATAATTCTCTGCGATGATAATCCTTTTTATCGTCGCGTTTTTTACCAATTTAGCAATAATAAGGGGTGAGATATAACTTACGTAATGTCAGACCTACACGATATGTACAAATAATATATGAAAATGTTCGATGTTACAGACTTTTAGGGCCGTGCCTATAGGCACAACTCACTTCAATAAATTTGATTTTTCCCTTGATTTATCGAAAACTTTATGCTATAATAAACCTTGTTATATATAAAGCAAACGTTGATCGGGTGCCATATGGCACAGTACGTGGCGTTGCTCCTGCCTCAGAGAGCGGTCGTTTGGTGGAAGACCGCGCGG
>JAZUBZ010000040.1:0-4350 GCA_045638805.1 Eubacteriales bacterium | reverse complement strand
GCAAGTCAGCGTAACTTGCCTGAAAGCGTGGAAGAAGTAGGCGCGGTAATGATAGGTATGTTTACGTTCGGATATATTGTATCTATCATTATAATGACAGCTGCATGCTACTTCATAGTTATCGCAAGATTTTATAAACATCTCTTATCAAACGAAGGATATCTCACCTTTTCGCTCCCCATAAGTCCTACCACACATCTTGTGTGTAAACTGCTTTGCGCATGTGTAATGAGTGTGTTCAGTGTGCTTGTAGCGATAGTGAGCTTCAACGTCGTTTTTGCCGTTTCCGGTGGAAGCTACGTGGATGTTTTCCGTGAGTTTACGGATATTGATATCAGTCCTGAGATAATGAGAGCGATTGGCCCCAAGCTTATAAGCGTATTCGCTATCATGCTTGTGTGCGCTGTGATCTCCTTGTTTCAAGGAATCCTGCTTCCGTACGCTTCAATGTGCATCGGACAGCTTTCCAAGAAGAATAAGCTTGCAATGTCCTTCCTGTGGTATTTCATACTTAATAACGTTGCGAACATTATAAACAACATCGTCTCAACGGTGATGACGTTTACAATCGTCGGAAATACGTCGTATTATGAAACAGCAGAAACTCCTGTAGAGTCCATGACGTTAATGCTGGACAGTTTCCAAATGTCGATGATACAAATCACGTTGACCGCTGCGGTATTTACTATCGTTTACTTCCTCATTGCAAGATACATACTTAATAATAAACTGAATCTTGAATAAGTATAAATGGGGCATAGGGGAACTATGCCCCTGCGTCGTATTAATATAAATTCGAAAGGAGATATGTTCAAATGAAAAGATCGTTAGCGTTTATTTTATCTTTGATATTTGTGCTTTCACTTGCAGGTTGCGGTGAAGAGAAGCAGGAACTCATCGTCAAAGAAGGAGATAAGACGTACCTTGTCTTGCCCGAATCGAAAGAACGGGTATTGGTTCCGGATTACTGTTCGGCGTATTTGGAAAAAATAGACGGAGAGCTTGTGAAGGCTGCTGAGAAAAAGGTATGTGAGGAAGCATCTGAATATATTGATGAGGATGATATCTTTTTTTCCGTTAGCTCTTATGACGACGGACTGTATCTCTGTACGGAGCATATCTTGTACGTGGACGAGTCCGAAAGATCGGATGACCTGTGCGGCGGAGACCACGTACATAAGATATTCAAGGGGATAATTGCAAAATGAAATAGGAAGAGGCGCGCTTCATGCGAAGCGCTCCTCTTTTATATAAAGTATATTCATGTTAGTCAAAATCTCTCTCTACCTTTGTGACCTCTCCCGTTTTGGAATCAATGTCGTAGGAATACTCATATCCGCCGCTTTCAAAATCCACTTCCCAGAAAACGCCGCCCCTTTCGCGGTCAAGCTCTGCTTCAAGGTCACGTACTTCCTCTATGACAACTCCTGCGTTATCAAGCGCGAGCTCTATTGCGCGCTCTCGTGATATTATTTCTTCAGTACCTACAGGGGGGATTATACCGTCATTATCTCTTCTTCCAATATTCCCGCACGCTGAAAGGGTAAAAGTTAAAACAACTGCCAATAATAATATAAATAATTTTCTCATAACGCATCCTCCGATTCTTTAGAATAAGGCGCACTCCCTGCAGAAGTACGCCCTGTTTATAGTATTTTGATTTAGTACAGAGCTTATTCTTCTGCGGAAAAATCTTCCTTGCCTACGCCGCAAAGCTCACACTCGAAATCCCCGGGGAGATCCTCCCACTTTACACCTGCTTCTTCCTCGTCGTAGACCCATCCGCATACGTTACATACGTATTTCATATCAAAAACCTCCGTTAGTTGTAATATATTTCTTTAATAATAATTATTAGTACGGGCCGTACCCGTTATACGTTAAATTCAAAATTGTCCTCTGCTCTCAGCGCAGGGATACCTTTGTCGTTTAATTCTTTACACATTGTGAGCACGCTTCCGAGGAAACGGTCGGAATAGTGTGTGAAGCATACCTTCTTAGGCTTGTACTTGCCAAACACTTCAGTGTAATCGGTGGCGGGGAAGTGTGCAGACTCACAGATGACGATGTCAGGATCCGCTTCCAGACCTGCCACCGGGAAGTCAACCTTGGGATTTGCAAGGTCACCCGTATAAAGCATCTTCTTACCGTCCGCCTCCACAAGATATGCAAACGCATCATGGGCGTGCTTGGTGGGGATCGCGGTAACTTTCAGCACGCCGTCGTCAAATACTACGCCTGGCTTGGTCTGCAGGTAACGAATCTCCTTTTCATCCTCGTTCATGGTCAGCTCAAGCCACTCGTCAATGATACGCGCAGCCTCTAAGCGGGGAAGGCATACCACGGGATCACATGAAGTGAAGTACCACGTAATGAGGTCAATGAACTGAATAAGACCGTTAGTGTGGTCGCCATGCATGTGGGTGATAAAGATTCCCTTTACAGCATCGATGGGAATGTTACGTGCGCGCAGTCCGTCGATGGCAGACGTTCCCATGTCAACGAAATAAACGTTTCCGCCTGCCTCTATCATAATGCAGGTACACTTACGGTTCGGCTCCGGTACGCCGTGACTGCTTCCGATAAAGGTAATTTTCATGTTAAACCTCGCATATTGTGGAAATTTTAAAAAATGGTGACAGCGGCGGTTAAGAAACACCCAACCGCCGCTGTGAATAATTTTTATTAGTTGAAGTATCTCTTAAGAAGACCTTCGAATGCCTTACCGTGTCTAGCCTCGTCTCTTGCCATCTCGTGAACTGTATCGTGGATAGCATCAAGGTTAAGCTCCTTAGCGCGCTTAGCAAGGTCAAACTTACCTGCAGTAGCACCGTTCTCAGCTTCAACTCTCATTTCGAGGTTCTTCTTTGTGGAATCGGTTACAACCTCACCGAGAAGCTCTGCAAACTTAGCAGCGTGCTCAGCCTCCTCATAAGCTGCCTTCTCCCAGTAGAGACCGATCTCGGGGTATCCCTCTCTGTGAGCAACTCTTGCCATTGCAAGGTACATACCAACCTCTGTGCACTCGCCCATGAAGTTAGCTCTGAGGTCAGCCATGATATCCTCGGGTGCGCCCTGAGCTACGCCTACAACGTGCTCTGCTGCCCAGCTTCTCTCCTCAGCCTGTGCTGTGAACTTAGAAGCAGGAACCTTGCACTGGGGGCAAAATTCGGGAGCTGCGTCTCCCTCGTGAACGTATCCGCATACCTGACATACAAATTTCATATTAATAGTTTCCTTTCGGTGAATAAATTTTTATGTTGAGTGAAAGCCTTGTGTCTTGCTTTCTGACTCTATTATAACATAAAATTCAGCCTTGTCAATAGTTTTTTTAAAATATCCTACAGAAAAAGTATGAATTTAAAGTTTGTTCACAATTTATTTGGAGGGAAATCGTGTATTAAAAGGAATTAATATGGTTTTTGCCCCTGTTTTGCCTAAAATGCCGAAAAAAATATCATTTTTTCAAAAAAATATAGTCAGTTTCTCTTTACAATCGGGAATGTTTAAGTTATAATATATTGTGTGCGGAAAAGAACGCACAAAAAACACGTATTTTAATAAATAAATTTATATATTATTTCGGAGGAAAAAATCATGGCTCGTAAAAAGATATCCATGGATGGTAACACCGCCGCGGCGCATGCGTCTTATGCGTTTACCGAGGTTGCTGCCATTTACCCCATCACTCCCTCATCCGTAATGGCTGACGTTACAGACACATGGTCTGCGGGAGGACTTAAAAATATCATGGGAGATACAGTACGCGTTGTAGAGATGCAGTCTGAGGCAGGTGCGGCAGGTGCCGTTCACGGCTCACTGGCAGCAGGCGCTCTCACCACTACTTACACCGCATCTCAGGGTCTTCTCCTTATGATCCCCAATATGTACAAGATCGCAGGTGAGCTTCTCCCTTGCGTTATCCACGTTTCCGCACGTGCTGTTGCAAGCCACGCGCTGAACATCTTCGGAGACCACTCCGACGTTTACGCTTGCCGTCAGACAGGTTTCGCTATGATGGCTGAGAGTAACCCTCAGGAGGTTATGGACCTGGGTGCTGTTGCTCACCTTGCTACTATCAAGGGTAGAGTTCCCGTGCTCAACTTCTTCGACGGCTTCAGAACCTCTCACGAGATCCAGAAGATCGAGGCTTGGGATTACGATGATCTTAATGAAATGGTTGACCGCGATGCAATTAACGCTTTCCGCGCTCGCGCTATCAACCCCGAGCATCCCGTTCTCCGCGGCTCCGCTGAAAACGGCGACATCTTCTTCCAGCACAGAGAAGCTTGTAACACCTACTACGATGCAGTTCCGAAGATCGTAGAGGAAGTCGGATCGTAGCCATGT
>JAZUBZ010000039.1:0-6341 GCA_045638805.1 Eubacteriales bacterium | reverse complement strand
TACCGTATGTGTAAGCCACCGCGTCGTAGTACCATTCGCCTTCAACAACGTCGGTAAACGGTAACTTTTCCGCGGCTGTTATGCCTGTAGCACATACGCTGAGAAGCATTACTGCGGCGAGAAATGCTGAAAGAATTTTTGCCAGTTTCATTTGTTTGTCTCCTTTGAGATATTGTATAATATACTGTTTTAATTATACGGCAGGGCGGTGTATTTGTCAAGAAAATTTGTACGGTTACCCCATACAAAATCCCCTGCCATTGGCAGGGGATATAATTGGTATATTAGCGTGACAAATCAATATCTTCCCATCTTCTCGAAAGGTATCTTGTGGAAATCAGCATCCTCGCGGATTCTATAGTCACCTATAGCGGGATTTACGAAGATCGGATTTTCGTCGAGACCGAACTCAATATTTCCTTCGGATACGTTATCAAATCTATCATGATCCGCAAGATCGGCACCGAACGTGTAGTTGTTTCTTATGTAATTGATCATCTTGAATCCGCATTCAAGCTCGTCGATCCTTGTGGGGTCGTAGTGATAGCTGAACATAAGGGGCCAACGCTCGCGCCATATTTCATAACCCTCGTCACCTTCCTTAGGAAGATTCTGGAGATATCTGTAGAACTTTGCACCCTGATAATTTCCGGATATTTCTCCGTTTTCATCAATAAATTGATTGAGACCGGCAGAGGTCATAACAAAATCCCCTCCGAGGTTAGAGATCGTGTTTATCACAACGTTGTCATGTACCTCATTATCACGTCCGTCATGAAGTGTGACTGCGTGTACACCGCCGTTGTAGAAGATGTTACCGTATATCTGCTGACCGCAGCTGTAGTCGTCAACGTAGAATCCAAATGCAGCCGCACCCATCTGCGCAACTTCTCCGGTTATATTCATGAACAGGTTGTAGCGAACGATATTGTCACGGTACATGGTATTACCGATACAGTAAACTGCACCATAGTCCTGAGTCGTTTTCATCATGGAGTCGAATACGTTATACTGTATAATTGTATCAAGACAGTTACCGTAACGTACGGCGCCGTGAGCACCGTCCTTAAACTCGTTATGCTCGATTATACATCCAACGTCATCGTTGACTCTCAAAGCCTGTGACCAATACTCGGAAAGTCCGAAATCGTGGAAAACGTTGTTTCTGAATACGTTTCCTGCGGGGATGATATTGTTACGGTCGGCGTCGGAGATGATGAAAACACCGCCGTCAACGAAGTTATGCACGTCGGAATTGATGAAAGTAAAGTGATTTACACCTTCACCGCGAATGGCGTAATGACCGCCGATGTTCGCAAAAATACATCTGTCGTATGTTGTATAGTCGGCATTGCTATGTATCATGGTATCTGCACAGCCGTTGAATTCAAGACCGATAAAGCTGATATGATCGGCACCCTCGTTCAGTGTAATCATCGTTCCGTCGGTGCAGAATGTGTATCTTCCGACGGGATTGTAAACATAGAGAGTTTCGGTTTCTTTATCGATCCAGTACTCGCCCTGCATATCCATGAATTCGGGAAGGTTATAGAAGAATATCTTGGTGTCCATTCTGCCTGCTTTTGCAAATCCGCCATGCTCCTTAAGATTACCTTCGGGCATGTCAGGCATAAGGTCCTCGTCCTTTTCGGTATATACGAAGAGCTCGTTTGTTTCGGGATCGAAATATTTAGCCTCAAATCTGTTGAAGGTATATCCTGTGAGAAGCACGCCCTTGAACATCATACCGTCAATCTTTGAGAAGCTCTGTACCTTGGCGGGGAGGCTTCCGAGAAGCTTGATAGCCTGTGTTCTGTCTGATGCCTCAGTTACAAGCTTGGAGTAATAATAGTCCTGACCGAGACTGTTTTTGTTAAGATCTCTTGCGAGCCAGATAAGTCCGTCAACCTCGCTGAAGAGGTAATTTGATGCCTTAAGCTCGCCGGGAAGTATACCCTTAAGACTGATCTTTTTGATCTTTTTTACAGATTCTGCGGGGAACATAGCGGCCTCAGAGTCGCTAACCGATACGAAATTATCTGCGTACAAAATACTGCCGTTTGAGAAGATCACGTCACCGTCACCGTATTTGCAATAGGTTACGGGAATGCTTTCGCTGCCGCTGTCCTCTGCGGTGAACTGTACGTTGTCAAGCTTTCCGTAATTACCTGCCATGAACGCAACAACGATTCCGTCCTTGGCGGTCTTCTTCAGCTCGCGTACCTTTTTTCTTGCACCGTCAAGAGTTGCAAGAGGCTTTTCAAACGAGCCGTCATTTTTGTCGTCTCCGTCAACCGCAACGTAAATGTCTGCGTCATCAACGTGATCGTAGGGGAGCTCTGTGTACGTGCTTATTACCTTAGGTGCTTCGTAAGCGATGAGATATTCGAATTTTGCCGTATTGTAGCGCTGGATCATGATAGCAAACTCAGCGCGGGTAGCAAGGTCTGTGGGAGAGAGTGTGGTAGCACTGCCGTTTTTCTTGCCGGTGATGATACCGTTGCCTGCAGACCATTTGAATTCCTTTTCAGCCCAGGACGCTACATTACTTGCGTCTGAGAAACTGTCAAGTGATGCGGTGTTCTTAGCAGTATCGACGTGCTTGTATACCGCGTAACGAGCGAACATAGCCGCCAGCTCCTGACGGGTGATATTACGATTAGCTGAGAATATGGGGTCACCCCATTCGTCATATCCCGTTCCGGTTACAATACCTGCATTGTATGCCCATGACGCCGCGGCAGCGTAGTATTCGTCACCGACGATATCCACGAACACATCGTAATAGATGTCCTTGGGGGAGTTGTCGTTACGGTAAAGAACTGTTACTACCATGCCTCGTGTGAGATTCATGGCAGGGGAGAATGTGGAACCGTCTCCTGTACCGTTCATAAGTCCCGCAGCATAGGTATAAGCTACGGCGTCGGAATACCACTCGCCATCTTTAATATCCGTGAATGGAAGCTTGTCTTCAGCGGAAATAACTGTAACACATACACTGAGAAGCATTACAGCGGCGAGGATAGCCGAAAGGATTTTTTTTGCTTTCATTAACTTTGTCTCCTTTTTGAGATGTATTTGTAGCTGTTTTCATTATAGTATATAATTTACCTTAAGTCAATGGAAATAGCAAACTTATGAAAAAATATCCTGCGTCATCGACGCAGGATATTTGAAGTTTAAAAGCATAAGTTCAAAGGATGTTTTTACCTATGCAAACGCGATATAAATTCTGTTTATGCTTGCCTGAATCTCCATTGATCTGTTCAGACATGGAAGGTATCAATATCTTCCGATCTTGTCGAATTTGATGTCGGCAAATTTCGAAGTGTCGGTGATAGTGTAGTCACCGTGTGTGGGGTCTGCGAAGAAGGGATTCTCTTCAAGGGACAGCTCAAGGTTATTCTTGTTATCGCTGTACTGTACCCACAGGTCATCAAAATAATGCTCATCGCCGAATACGTAGTTGTTGTGGCAGATATTTGCCGGCTTTTTGTAGAGATCCGTAGTCTTGTAGAAATCGGGATCGTCTGCGTGTTCGGTTATAGCAAGGATGTCATAAAGGTCGGGCCACAGCTCAAACCACTTTTTGCCGTTTTCGGAATCCTTAGCGGGGAGGTTACCCTTGAAGTTGCCCCAGATCTCGTCACTGTTTGAGAAACCAACTCCGTTTACAAAGAGTAAGTAGTCGGAAACGTCATAGAGCCAATCTGCATATCCGGTGATACCGCTGGCACCAGTACGTGTACAAATGAACAGGTTGTCGCAGATCACGTGGTCTCGTCCTCTGTTGTTAAGAACGCCGGCACCTGAATTGAAGAAGATGTTCTTTTCAATAATGAGGTTAGCGTGGGAGTCGTCAATGTAGATACCCATAGTACCGCCTGTGTGTGCTCCGCTGGGGTTGTAGCAGTCTGCAACCAGATTGTAGCGGATGGTGGTTCCACGGTGAGAGATACGTCTGCCTGTGTAGATGGTACCGCCGTCTGCGGAGTTGAGCATACAGTGGTGGAAGTAGTTGTAGGAGATATCCATCAGTATACCGTCGCGGAAGTTGATAGCCGCACGGGAGGAGTTGTATACCTCGTTATGAGTTACGGCAGTCTTTACTGCACGGACGATCTCGATTCCTGCAGCACCGGTGCTTCCATCGGTGATAGCGACGTCGTGAATTAGGTTGTTGTCAACTACGTTTCTGTCGCTTTCAAGGCTCTGGGGATCGTATTCCGGGAAGTCATCGGTAGGACCGTAAACGGCTACAGCGGTGCATGCGTTGAAAGCAAACTCACTGTTAATGATCTTTGTGTCGATTACACAGTCAACGTAGATACCGCGTCTTCCGCCAACGTACTTGATGCTACCCTGATCAAATGTGAAGCTTCTTGCAGTATATACGTCGATGGCGTCCTGTGTACAACCTCTGAAATTCAGACCGAGAAGTGTGAAGTTGTCGATCTTTCTTGCTGTGATAAAGGTATTGTGTGTACTGAAAAGGTACTCGCCGTGAGGCTTGTATACGTAGAGTGTCTTGGTTTCAGCGTTGAACCAGTATTCACCGTCTGTATCAAGGTCGGAGCATACACCTGTGACGAATACGTTTCTTACGTTGTCGTTGTAGTTAACGAAACCGTAGGTGGGAGACTGCTCGAAGGTAATGATACCCGTTGCAGGATCGTAATTGTCGATGGGAAGGGTCTCAGCGTGCCATACCTTGGAAATGAATCCGCTGATCTTACCCTTGCTGAGAAATTCGGGGTTATATGTATCAAGACGTTTTCTGAATGCTGCAAGAGTGGTTACACTCTTCTGATTGATGATCTGCTTGAGATCAGCTTCTGTAAAGTCAGTACCTTGTATAAGGTCCATGATTTCTTCGTGAGTGTGACCTGCAGCAGGCATCTGCTGGATAACGCCTCCGCCGATGTACATATCAACGAGACCGTTCTTATTGGGATATCTCGCTTCTGTTACGATACCGTCCTCATTGAAGAGTACGCTGGATGCATTGATATTGCCTGCATTTCCCTTGGAGGAAAGGTCGATCTTCTGAATGGAGTTTTCTGCGCTGTCATCGAAGAAAGCCTTTTCATCATCACTCAGAGGCTTGAATTCATCTTCATTCAGATAAACACCGTTTGTGAAGTAAACGGGGCCGTCGCCGTAAGCACAGTAGGTGATGTTGAGGTTAGCGTTACCGCCGTCCTCTGTTGTGAGCTGAATGTTGTCAAGAACACCGTAATCACCTTCCTTGAAGGCAACTACGATCTTGCCGCTGGTTTTTGTCTTCTTTATCTCTTGTACCTTTGCCTTAGCTGCTGCAAAGGTTGCAAGAGGCTTTTCAAGAGTACCGGGGTTGCTGTCGTTACCGTCAACTGCTACGTATACGTCAGCGTCCTTTACAAGGGGATATTCCTTCTCGGTATACTGAGACTTAATAACGGGAGTCTCGTATGCAAGATTGTAGGAGAATTCTCTTGCGGCCTCCTTATCGTTAAAGCGCTTGATGATGGTAGCAAACTCTGCACGAGTTGCAAGATCCTCGGGGGAAAGGGTTGCAGAAGAACCTGTACCCTTACCTGTGATGATACCTGTACCCGCTGCCCATTTTACGGTATCAGTCGCCCATGAGGCAACCTTACCGCTGTCGGGGAATGCGGTGATATCTGTGGTGTTCTTCGTGGTGTCAACGTGGCAGTAAGCCGCATAGCGACCTATCATTGTTGCCAGCTCCTGGCGGGTGATGTTGCGGTCGGGGGCGAAAAGGGGATCGCCCCATTCGTCAAAGCCTGTACCCGTTACGATACTGTTCTTATACGCCCATGCCGCCGCGGTCGCGTAGTAGGCGCCGGCAGTAACGCCGGCAAATACTGCAGGGTACGTGCCTGCGGGAGCGCCGTCGTTACGGTAAAGAACGGTTACTACCATGCCTCTTGTCAGGTTCATCATGGGGGAGAACTTGGTTCCGTCGCCCGTACCGTTCATGAGACCTGCACCGTAGGTATATGCTACCGCGTCATAGTACCACTCGCTTTTGGGAACGTCCGTAAAGGGAAGCGTGTCTTCAGCAGAAATACCCGCAACACATACGCTGAGAAGCATTACAGCTGCGAGAAAGGCTGAAAGGACTTTTGTGAATTTCATGTTTTTTCTCCTTTGTTTTTTATAAAATATGTATTGTCATACATATCGTACGTTACGTTTATTATACAGTAAAACACCTGTGAAGTCAATACTGTTGTACGGTTATTCCAAACAAATATGAGGCTGTCGCATTAAGGAAAAATGTACAAATAACTGTAGGGACCGGCGTCCCCGACGGTCCGTAACTATGGATTACAGAC
>JAZUBZ010000038.1:0-8566 GCA_045638805.1 Eubacteriales bacterium | reverse complement strand
CCCTTGGCTCACAGAACGACATGGCTACGATCCGACTTGGAGAAGGTCTGCGGATACCTCTTCGTAAAGAATATCAAGAGCGTACTTGCCGTTGATAGTAACGAACTCAAAGTCATGGTTGTGGTAAAGAAGTGTCATACCTCTTGCAGCTGCACCCTTAGCGATTCTTGTGAGCAGATCAAGAGTGTTGTTGGGAACTGCGGGATCGTTCCAACGAGCAGCGCCGGGACGGCGGTCTTCCATGAGGTAGGGAACTACAACGTACTTAACGCCTGTTGCCTGATATCTGTCGAGAACAGCGTCAACGCCGCCTTCGTCACACATGTATTCGTCAGTTGTAACGTGTGCGGAGATCGGAACGAGACCGATCTCTTCAACGAGTGCCTTGAGAGCTGCGGGATCATTCTTGTACTCAAAAAGACCAGCGAACTCAACGCCGTCGTATCCCATTTCTTTTACTGCCTTAAGGGTACCTACAAGGTCCTTGGCCATTTCGTCTCTGAGTGAGTAAAGCTGAATAGCTACCGGTAATGCCATAGCAAAACCTCCTGTTTACATAATTGAATTTTTGTTGTCGGAGGATTTACCTACTCCGACCTATACTGTTATTTTATAACAATACGGTCGTAAAGTCAAGGAGTTTTGATAAATTGAGCATGATTTTTTACTTTATTTTAGTTCACTTGTTTATTTTGACCATTTACCGAGAGTGGTGGTTGAAAAATGATCAAAATAATTGGGAAAATATATTTTTTCAAAATAATGATATATATTATATATTAATGTAGCAATATTTATAATTCTATGTTATAATATAACAGGTTAAAGAAAACTGTAACAATTGGGGATTAGCTTATGTTTATCCGACTATCCCGTACACGGTGGCTTTGTTATGACGGTTGCGGCGATAGCGGTGATTATAGTTTTCCTTATTTCCAAAAGGTGATGCTCGGTGAAGAAAACAAGTATTCTTACATAGGATATAATGTATATCCGGATGACACTTTTGCTGTGTTTGGTTTCATGCTTCATTTGTATGATTTGTGATTGATCAAAGGAGTTTTGATATGCTGTTTAATAATATTATTACTGTATTATGCGCTATGCTTACAGCGTTGTGTGCTAACTGTGTACCGATCATTCAAAAAACAGGCTTTGCGTACGTTTGGATATTTGTGTTGGTACTTCTTGCAGTAAATCTTCTCCCGCTTACTTCTTACAGAGGCCCGAAGTCATTTGTTCTTCGCATGTGCTCCCACGGTGCGGTTTGCCTCAAGTCGTTTTATATCGCGCTTCCCATTACAGTGGTCGTACAGATCATTTTCCTTTACCGTTATCTGCCCGATAACGTTTGGTGGGCGGTAGCTACAGCTCTCGTGTCCGTAATAACTCTTGCGATCCTTTTTTGGAACGGTATTATCAGCGTTTATGTTTTTTCAACACAGCTTGGTATTGAATACAGGTTGAGAGGTTTTCTTCTGGGACTTGTTCCCGTTGCAAACCTTGTAATGCTTTACAGGATCATTAAAACCGTATGCGCCGAGATTGAATTTGAAAAGGAAAAGCTCTCGGTCAATTCTGAACGTAAGGGCGATGCGGTATGTTCCACCTTGTACCCGCTTCTTTTTGTACACGGAGTTTGCTTCAGAGACTTTGCCTTTCCAAACTATTGGGGCAGAGTGCCTAATGAGCTTGAAAAGAACGGTGCAAAGGTGTTCTACGGGAACCACGGTTCTGCCGCGTCAATTTGTGACAGTGCGCTTGAGCTTGTGGCAAGAATTAAGTATATCACCGACGACCTGGGATACGGTAAAGTAAATATCATCGCTCATTCAAAGGGTGGACTTGACTGCCGCTATGCGATCGCTGAGTACGGCATCGGTGACAGAGTGGCATCACTTATAACCGTGAACACACCTCATAAAGGCTGTGCCTATGCGGACTATCTTTTGAATAAGATACCGATGAGGATACAAAACAAGGTGGCAAGTACCTATAACAGTGTGCTAAAACGTCTGGGTGATGACAACCCCGATTTTCTTGCGGCAATGCGCGATCTGACGGAGAGCAGAGTTTTGGAGATCACGTCAGACTTTGGTGATGAACACGGGATCGATGGCATATGTTGTATCAGTATAGGATCAAAGATCAACAGCCGTACTCATGCAAAAATGCCTATGTCGCTTACACACGGATTTGTAAATAAGCACGAGGGAGAAAACGACGGACTGGTGTCAGTTGATTCTTTTGAGTGGGGAGATGACTACAGATTTATCCAAAACAATTCTCTCAGAGGTATATCTCATGCTGATATAATCGACATGACGAGAGAAAATATCCCGGGCTTTGACGTGCGTGAATTTTACGTAGGGCTTGTGTCAGAACTTAAAGAGAAAGGTTTATAATTAATGGCGTTATTCAGAGTATTCAAAGATTTTATTGGAAATTTAAAACTGCGGAATATATTTATGCTTACTGCGGCGGGTATAATCAATGCATTCGGTATCACGGTGTTTTTATCCCCCGTAAAGCTTTATGACAGCGGAATTTCCGGAACATCCATGCTGCTTTCACAGCTCACTCCTGAGTTCATGAGTCTTTCGCTATTCCTTATCATACTTAACGTACCATTGTTTTTATACGGACTGAAAAAGCAAGGCAAGATGTTTACCTTCTATGCTATCTATACTGTTGCAATTTACTCCGTAACTGCATGGCTCATTACCGACGTCCTTCCCGTAGATGTCAGCTTTGCGTCTCCTCTTGCGGGAACGGACCTGCTTCTTTGCGCTCTTTTCGGTGGTGTTATTTCCGGAGTGGGAAGCGGTCTTGCCGTCAGGTACGGTGGGGCAATGGACGGGGTTGAAGTAATGGCGGTCATCTTTGCAAAGAGACTGGGGCTGACGGTTGGCTCATTCGTTATGATATATAACATTGTACTTTATATCTTCTGCGGATTTTTCGTGGGAAGCTGGATATTACCGCTTTACTCTATCGTAACCTATTATGCGGGACTTAAGACAATCGACTTTATCGTGGAGGGCCTTGACAGAAACAAGGCGGCAATGATAATCACGGTAAATCCCGATGAGGTGTGCGAAGCGCTGACAGCGGAGTTTGAGTCCGGTATGACCAGGATTGAAGCAACCGGCAGTTATTCGGGAGAATCGAAAACAGTGATATATTTCGTGGTCAACCGTTTTCAAATCGGTAAGATGAGAAACATTGTACGTGAGTGCGATTCAAAAGCATATATAACGATAACAGAGGTTGCGGACGTATTTCGTGCCAACCACTGACAAAAATACAATATTTTGAATAATTTGTTGCAAAAAGCAAAGAAATGTGGTATACTTAGCTCAGTATACATCCAATATTAAACGGAGGAGTACGTCACATGTGACGTGAAACCAAAATGGATACAAATATTTCTTCAATCATCGAGCATTTCGGTATAAAGGGCGAATATGAGCTTTTCGGTAACGGACATATCAACGATACGTATTTCGTTAAGTCCGAACCCCCGTACATTCTTCAGAAGCTTAATACAAATACATTCAAGAAGCCTGTAGACGTAATGGAAAATATTAAGGGTGTTACCGAGCACCTGAGAGGTAAGATCATCGCAGAGGGTGGTGATCCCGACCGTGAGACTCTTAATTTCATCAACTCAGATGCAGGTACTCCTTATTACATAACTGAGAACGGTGATTTTTACCGTATGTACAAGTTTGTTGGCGGTGCTCATTCCTGTGATTCTACCGATGACCCTATGCAGCTTTATTATGCGGCTAAGGCGTTCGGTCACTTCCAGAATCTTCTTGCTGATTACCCCGCTGAAGAACTTCACGAGGTTATCGTAAACTTCCACAATACAAAGTCCCGCTACGCAGATTTTAAGAAGGCTGTAGCCGATAATCTTTCAGGCAGAGCGGCAAATGCAGAGGCTGAGATCAAGTTTGTTCTCGACAGAGAAGCAGACGCATCCGTTGTTGTTGACGATATTGCTGCAGGACGTATCCCTCTTCGTGTGACACACAACGATACAAAGATAAATAACGTCCTTCTCGACGACGTAACTGGCGAAGGTGTATGCGTTATCGACCTTGATACCGTAATGCCCGGAAGCCTTCTCTACGACTTCGGTGATGCTCTCCGTTCAGGCGGTTCAAGCGGTGCTGAGGACGAGCCCGATCTTGATAAGATCTGGTTTGACGAGTCTAAGTTTGAGGCGTTTACAAAGGGATTCCTTGAAGTTCTCCCCTCTATCACAGAGCGTGAGCTTGAGCTTCTTCCGTTCTCCGTTAAGCTTATGACTCTCGAGTGCGGATCCCGCTTCCTTGCTGACTATCTCAATGGAGACACCTACTTCCGTACACATTATCCCGAGCACAACTTAGTCAGAGCGAGAACACAGTTCAAGCTTGTTGCCGATATTGAGGCAAAGCACGAAGAGCTGATGGAGATTGTTCGCAGAGTTTCCGCAAAGTAATAACAGCACAATATGAAAAAGAGCTTCGGAATTTTCCGAAGCTCTTTTTGTAAATTAAGACACAAACAATATACATCGTATTTGATACGTGTTTACGACACCCCCGCCAAACATGGATGGGGTGTCATTGTACCGAATTATCAGAATAGGAATTTTTACATTTATATTTTATTCAGCAAAGTCATCAACAGGGCCCATCTTTTCAAATGGAGGAGCTATAAATCCGGGTATTTTTTCAAACACTATAGAATCAGGTTTAAGACGATAATCTTTATTTCCTTCATCCATAAATCCAACGTCATCCTGTGTGACGTAGTTCGTCTCAATACCCGTTGCGCTCTCAATGCCTACGTCAAGCTTGAATGCCCGGGCACAACGAAGGATTAGATTATTTTCAAAATGATTGCACCAATTACTTCTGACACGGCGCTCAGCCTCACCAGACTTCTTCTCGTATTCGGGATTCTTCAAATCCTCGGTGTATCGGTACAGCTCACGTACGAAGTCACGGTACGTTGGGTATCTGTCCATATATTTTTCGGACGTGGACATATGTCGGGCGGTCTTAAGGATGCCCGGGTAGAGTCCGTTCCACATTCTGTCGTCGTTCCAATATGAAACGTCGCCGCCGAATGCGAAATAACCTGCATCAATAGCGATGTTATTCCAATAGCAGTGCTCTCTTCCGTTGTGGTGATTGAAGCATCTGCCGCCTGCATGCCAAAGGGTAAAATCGTCGGGATCAGTTCCGTTACCCACGATGATATTTCCGTAGGCGTACATACCACGGGAGAGGTCGTCAAAGTATATTCCGAAGTCTCCCATGACGGAGTCAAAGAAATAGTTGTAGCGGTAGTGGTTTCCACAGGATGAGCATCCTCCGCCTCCAACGTATATTACACCGGTATCGTTTGCCTCAGTGTCACCGCCTTCAACAATATTATATTCAAATATCCCCTCGTTGTGTCCTGCGTCCCCCATAGTAGTGTTGTGGCAGTAGTTGTGTGAAATCACGTTACCAACACCACCTGCGTCGATTGCGATTCGGTTAAGCGGATTAATTACCTTGCAGTTCTGCATAAAGTTGTTTGCAGGAATGAGATTGTATCGGTCTCCTCCGGTTACAGATACGGCACGGTTGGAGAAATACTCAATGACAGAGTCGATGATTCCGTTGCGGAATCCACCCGATATTTCGACAGCAGAGCCCTCGTCAACCTCGTTATCACTTGTACCGGTTACATGACATCTCTGAATGAGTATCTGACGGCAATCACGTATGTCAAATGCACTGCCGCAGTTTCGTCCAACGTTCAGGTTATCTATTATTACGTTCTCAGCATTGTTACAAACGAAAAGATTGATAGGAGTGGTTGCAAATCGTATATCATCCTTTTCGCCGGTTCCTTCGGGAGGATAGAAATACATCATTCCGGTACCTCTGTCAATATACCACTCACCCGGAGCGTCAAGCTCCTCAAATACGTTTACGAAGAAATATGTGTTACTATGTTCGTAACGGACGGGTGAATAGTCATAGAGCGTTCCCCCCACCATAGACATTTTTTCACGGTCAAGTCTGGCAATACGTGTATAACGGCGTGTCCACTCGTACGAGAGAGCACCGTAAAGATAGATTTCGTCGTTCCATTCCCAGTCCAGGCATCTGTCGTCGGATATACCTATCTCCCACGGACCGATCTCGCGGGATTCTTCATGGCTCCAGCCCTGGCAATATATATCCTTGCTGATGACGATGAGATCTTCACCCTCGTTTGGATAACGGCAGAGTGGCTGAGATACGCTATTGAGCAGAAGCACGGCTCCGCCGGATTTTACACAGCCCAAATCTGTAATACCTATTGACGGTAGGTGGCAAGCAAGCACCTTATCGTGTACTTCCGGCTTCAGACGTGCAAGCATTTTCTCATCCTTTACGGCGGTAAACGCAGAGAATGGGATAGAGCTTGAAGCAGAAACGTGTGGAGTCTCCCCCTTTTCTGCTGTGATAATGAGAGGACAGGTCTCCGTTCCTGAATGTTCTTTTGTAATTTGAAGAGGTGACGTGAGATTGTAGTCTCCACCGCTGAGAACGATCTTGCCTCCGTTCGTACCACGCATAAGATCAAGCGCCGCCTGCAGCGTTGTGAGTGGAGCTTCACGGGTACCCTCTGCACTATCGTTTCCGGCGGGAGAGACGTAGACTGTTTTAGCATTAGCTTCAGGGAAGCCGTCAACGTTAAATGGGCGCACAACGGTAATCTCATTTGGAAGCTCAGCTACAGATTTGAAGAAGCGGTCACGAACACCGCCTTCCTCAGTGACGGGAGAGTCAATTTTTGGATAAGCTGTGGGCATGTTCATTTCGATCGTGTAACGGTCGGTAGTGATTTCACGAAGATGACGTTGTAACATTTTTTCTTTATACGTGAACATGATTTATAACCTCCGATTATGCTGGTATGATAAAGTATATCATAATTGAGTAGAATTATCAATATTTTAAAAAAGTGAATGCAGATAAATATTTTAATTTACAGGAGTATCTGTCGTACATAACAATAAACTGACTCTACCTTATTTTATTCTCTATATAAATAAACCCGCCGAAAGGCGGGTTTATCAAAGTTTTTTAAATTTGAGTCCGTATTACAATACTACACATGACGTTACGACAACATACGCCGCGTATACTGTAAGCAAAATAATACCTTGCGCACGGGAGAATTTTGACCAAATCATAGCAGGTACGATTGCAATGATACCTACCAGTAGGCAAGCAGGCAGGTCTATCACCGAGGATGACAGCGAAATTGGCAGAGCCTTACCCGAAATGATGGACGCGATCGGCATGATAAGCGTGAGGTCAAGGATATTCGCACCGAGAATGTTACCGACAGAGAGGGCAGACTGCTTCTTTACGATAGCTGTGATTGTAGTGATAAGCTCAGGAAGAGACGTACCCACGGCAACGAGGGTAACACCGATAATTCTTTCTGAGATACCGATAGCGAGGGCAAGCTTACTTCCGTTATCAACAAGCATATCAGCACCTAAGACGATACCTGCAGTACCTAACACGAATTTAATTATGTTTTCGATGACACGTCTGCGGCTTTTAAGATTGATGGAACTTTCATCTTCCTCGCGGAGAATCATAGACTTCTTTGCGCTACCTATGTTTTCGAAAATGAAACATACGAATACGAGAAGAAGTATGATGCACATGACTATGTTTATCTCGCCGAATATGCCACACACTGCAATGATAACGGATGCGGCTATCATCATAACAGACTTCAGCAGATAATCACTTCTCTTAATAAATCCGGGCATACATATGAGCGCGATGGCGAGGATTAACCCCAAATTTGCAGTAACACTACCAACCGCATTACCGATAGACATATCTACCTTGTCCTGTGTTGCCGCCATGACGGAGACGATCATCTCAGGGAGGGTGGTAGCAAGGCTGACGACGGTAGCACCAATGATAAGCTTCGGGATTCCGCTGATCTCAGCGATCCAGCTTGCGGCATCTACGAAAAAGTCGCCGCCTTTAACGATGAATACGATACCTAACGCAAACAGGAAAATTGTCAGTGCAAGTTCCATTGTGAAAATACCTTTCAAAAGTTTATTATAGTATTTGTCGTGGGGGGAGAATTATACGAATGCACATTAAAAGACTCATGTATACGCTAAAGCATACATGAGTCTTGCGTTTTAAAGTAAGCCAGACCGATTTTCATCGGACAGTGCTGTTGACTTGCTGCGCAACTGCGCTCGCTACTCCCTCACGGCAGTTTAATTATAACATACAAAGGGATATTTTGTCAACAAAAATCGAAATATATACCGTTATTTGAGGGGGCTTGCGCTGGATGGTTCACGCTCGAAAAAGTATTTTCTATTGTGCGTGCAGATGCTCTGTATGACACCCATAGCGTTGAACATCGTAAGCATGGAAGAACCTCCGTATGAGAAGAAGGGAAGTGTGATGCCGACGTCCGGTAGCATCGCAAGACACATTCCGATATTCTCAAGAGTCTGGGCGATAAGCACAGCTGCTAT
>JAZUBZ010000037.1:0-29679 GCA_045638805.1 Eubacteriales bacterium | reverse complement strand
GACACCTTTTGTTCGTTTTTACCTATGTTTAGACATCTTTTTACACGTTTAAGGTAAACCAAAAGGATCGCGTATGCGGTCCTTTTTGCTTGGCTCAGTTAATGAGTAATCGAGATAGATTTCCGACACGTCGAAAAGCATTTTTGATATAGTTTTTCCGTGGAACAAATTTATGTACGATTTTGAGCTGACACATTCAAATTTATTTACAAAGCCAAGGTTTCAATGGCATTCCGAACGGATTCAGCCATACGAAAAAAATTGAAATGTTTATAAAAATGTGGTATAATAATAAAAAATCGAAAAGGAGGTATTTTTATGGGCTGTTGGGGAATGGGAATGACACAGAGCGATGAGTTCTGCGAAATATACGATAAATTTATGGACTCCTATAATGAAGGGAAAGCAGTATCGGAAATAACATACGCAATACTTGCTGAATACCACGCTGAGTTTGACGATAATGACGGTGTGATGCACGACGTTTATTTTGCTCTTGCAAAGGCGGAATGGATATGTTGTGAGCAATCCGAACTTATTTTGAACCGTGTGAAAGAAATCATTGAAAGCGGTGCCAATATCGAGTTTTACCGCGAACTTGAAGCAACTGAAAAGGACTTAAAGATTCGCCAAAAAAATCTTAAAAAGTTTTGGGACTCGCTTCAAACAAAGAGAGCCAAACCGCGTCAGCGAAGAATTGATCCGCTTGACAGAGTAAAAGACCTTCCGCCAATGAAGTTGGGAGAATGTTATCGTTATAAATATGAGGATGGCTATCGCGTATTTGTTGTTCTTGGATATAACAAGGCACAAGGGTGGCGCGATATGATGCGTTGCGGTATTTTTCAAAAGACTTACTCCGCAGCAGAGCTGAAAATAGTGAATTTCCTTAACGAACCCCTTCACTCTATCGCCTGTTATCTTGGAGAAGAAATTCTTGCTCCATCATCAATAAAGAAGATTGCATCGATTTCCGTTCCGTATGATAAATGCTCAACCTCGTTACCGGCGTTTCAAATTAAGCTCGGCCATAAAAAAGATTTTAAGGCTGAATTTACAACCTCAATCGTAACGACACCCGCGCAGTTTTTTTCAGCAGTAGACCCGTCAATATCCAAGCCTACATCTTCTTGGTCTGATATTAACTGCGGTGATGTATACGCCTATCATACCAATGGCCAGTATCGTATTTTTGTATTGCTGCACGCAAGAACAATAGTTGTTGTTCCTGCAATTTACTGTTACGCGTGGAGAAGGACTTTTGATGAAATTCCAACGATAGATGAGCTGAATGATGAATATGTAATGCCACTTGGATGGTTTACAGAACAATTTTTTCCGCACAAATCAAAATTAACATATGTCGGAAATTATAACTCTTGTGAATCATTAAAAGATTTAGATCCCGCAAAGTTATTTGAGAAATGGAAACCGGCTACACTATCGGTTGCAAAAGAAGTGCATTTAACCGAGGACTATCCTCTTAATTTGTGTGAAAAGCTTTGCGACACCATTCAACGAGCACTCAAAATGAATCTTGATACATAGTCTTCGTTATAAGCATGGCGTTGCGCACCGGAAGACAGCGGTAAAGTGCAAGTCCCATCATCGCCAAGGGTTAGTGTACCCTCGCGCAAAAAAAGACTTGCATCTAAATCGGACACGCATCACTCGCGCACGAAGTGGCGCGAGCATCATATTTGCAAAGTAAATGCTTCATATCGCCACAGGCAATGCTTCATTGACAAAATGAGAAAGTTGTGATATCCTAAATTTGAAAGGCGGTGGTGATATGTATTCGTTTTTGCATGAACTATTGGAAGATAAAAAGGGCGGCGAAATTTTTACGTTGTTCGGTTGGTGGCATTTATTATATATTGTATTGACGTTAGCTGTAACCGCGATCGTACTGATTATACAAAAAAGAAAAAGTAACGAGATCAAAGAAAAAACGGTACGATTTTTTATTGGCTTTGCCTTTGGTTTATACGTTGCTGACCTATTTTTGATGCCGATTGCTTACGGTGAGATCGACATCGAGAAATTACCATTCCACGCTTGTACCGCTATGTGCGTTATGTGCTTTTTGAGTTATCGAATAAGAGTTCTTGAAAAATTTCGAATTTCGTTCGTGTTACTTGGACTTATTTCAAACATCGTATATCTTATCTATCCCGCCGGGGTGATGTGGCATGCAGTTCATCCTCTTTCGTTTCGTGTTATTCAAACCTTGACCTTTCATAGTGTGATGAGTATATACGGAATTCTGGCATTGGCTAACGAATACCGAGATATTGAGATCAAAAAATGCTATCGTGATCTTGCAGTAATTTGCGCAATGACCGTGTGGGCACTTCTTGGGAATTATTCATATAACGGAAGCTCTGATGGGTATTCGCATTTCTTTAATTGGTTTTTTGTTGTCCGTGATCCATTTTACATATTTCCCGAAAACATTGCGCCATTTATAATGCCGCTTTTGAACATCTTCTTGTTTTTTACTGTGGAAATGCTGATTCATTTAGTGATTTGGGCAAAAAATAAACATCGCTTAAGGAAAATTGATTTTGAAGCTTGACGTTTTATCTGAATATCACAATAAAAGATGCAGGCGAGAATTGTAAATGATACTTCATTGACAATATGACATTTTTTGGTGATAGAATAGCTGCAATAGGAGGTGAAGAATATTGTTTTATATTTCTATGATTATTATAGCATTTTATAATCTTTTGTTATATGCAAGTTTTCGTTGCGGTATATATTCTTACCTTCGTTTGTCAAAAATGAGCAAAAGTAATATTAAGAAAAACAGAAAAGGATATATTAACTATTGGTTGTATCATTCAATCAATAAGCAGACCTCGCTTGGAATTCTATACGGGTTAAACTTTACTTTCCTTATAACTACGGTCACTTTTATGCTTTTCGCAATTACATTAGGATATATTGAGGCGCTACAACCAATACTGTTCGTCTTTTCCATCGTGCTTTGCATGATAGAAATCCCGTGTGTTATTATCGCCTCAATTCATAGCAACAGAGAGGATTATGGAAAACCGTTTGTTTTTCTTGCAAGAAGAAAGTATATGAGAGGATACAATAGTTCCTTGACTGACTGGCTATCTTGGTTAATGACTGCTTTCCTCATCTATTTATCCTTTCAACAGTTATAATTACGCACCGTTGGGAGCGGTCTTTTTTGCCTGGCTCGATTAATGAGGGATTCGAAAGGCGAAATAGTTGAAATATTTGCAAAACATGTGGTATAATTATAAAAAAACAAAGAAAGGATCGTATCCTATATGAAAAGAACATTGATTGCTTTACTTGTACTCACCTGTACGTGTATTTTAACTTTCACATTTGCTGCCTGTGGTAATGGAAATAATCAAAATGCGGACTCTTCTACAACCGAGCAACAAGTATGGTTGCCTTATACTATGCTCGATTATTCTGAAAATTGCAAGCTTACATATTACTATGATGAATATGGAAATGAAATAAAAATGACCAAAGAAGATTTGAACGGTCATATTCAAGCTACGTGGTTATGCGAGTATGATGACAATCAAAACCTGATAAAAAGAAGTGTTGACACCGGAAACGGAGAACCCTTCGTTCAATTGATTCAAACTTATGATGATAAGGGGAATTTGATTGAAAAACGGGAAATTAGTACGAGTTCTGAATCTGTTTCCACGTATCAGTATGACGAACAAAACAAACTTATCTCCAGAAGTAATGGCGGACTAATAGTCGAAACTTATATATACGAAGCAGATGGAAGCTATAGGGTTCAAAAAGCAAATCGCGCTGATGAATATAGTATATATCGCGCAGATGCAAAAATTCAAGAGCGTCATTTTGGTTCAAATATGAAATGGGTATATTTCTACAATGATGATGGAATTCTTGTAGAGTGTGCCACATATTCCGGAGAAAATATAACACAAAAAACGGTTTACCATCTTGATGACAATGGTAATGCAATCAAAATTTCCCAAGTGAATGCTTCCGGACATGAAACTGTGATGGGTGAATATGAATATAAACTATATACCATTCAGGTAAAATAGTTTTGCATACATAGTTTCGTTTACAAGCATGACGTTAAAAGCCCGGTAGGTCGCGGTAAAGTGCAACACCCATCATTGTCAAGGGGTTATTATGCCCTCTGCAAAATCGGCGACCATCTAAATCAGTCACACATTGTAAACAAAAAGGATCGCGTAAGCGGTCCTTTTTGCTTGTCTCCGTTAATGAGGGATTAGAATAGGCGAAACACTTGAAATGTCTACAAAACATGTGGTATAATTATAAAAAACAGAAAGGCGGTGATTGGTTGCTCGTCACATTTATAATTGGATTAGGTATTTTTCTTGTCTCGTTTTTGTTATCATTGTTAATTGTTTTAGGTGCAATTTTGAAGACAGTTGGGGCAACAAGTTTTGGAATAACACCTGTCCTATTTTTCCTTTTGTTCCCTTGTTTTTGCTTAACCATGGAATTTGTAATATTTCACACTGCTCCTAATGCGTGGGGAATATCCTATGTTTTTATTGTATTGAACGCCTATTTTTTAGTTATACAACATATATTCCTTGTTGGCTCTGCGATTTTCACAAAAAATAATATTTACAGATTGACAAAATTTCTTGTATGGAAAAGGTATTCCTATGACGATGTAGTTGGCTATGTTATGAAAAAAACATCCGGTCTTGTTGTACGGAAATTTGGACAGCATACTGTCGTCACTTTTGATGTTGAGATATATTTCATTGACAATCAATATGCTTTTTTCAGCACCAAAGATCAAAACAATAGAAAGATCTCACACATTAAGCAGTTACTTGAAGAACACCATTGTCATCGAAACGGTAGGATAAAACGTAAATCTCACTTGCGTAAATAAACGCATAAATTTCATTCCAAGTATCACGTGTCCCCCGTAAACCGACGTTCAAGGGTAATACCCATGATTAAAAAAGACTTGTATAGTATAATCAAGATAGAAAGGCTGTGAGGCGATGAAAAAAGAAATACTGAACGGCACTCGTATCCCTTATGAACTTTCTGTAGAAGAACTCAGTAAAATGTTATCTTCGCCTATTATGAAGGATTTTTCTCTTGCGTGTGAAGCATTGTCTTATAAGAACGATGTCGCTGCCTACGAAGCTATGAAATCCTACATAAATGACAAGGATAAATACCGCAGACTGTATATTTTAAAAACGATTTTCCGTCATCCTAACGCTGTTGAGTTGGTTTGTTTTCTTGAAAACGCGATCAACTCCGAAGATTTATTGTTTGTGGAAAACGGACTGATCGTAATATCCGAATATAAAATTAAAGTTCCTGATTCATTGGTGATTTCAGCCATTCACAAACATTTGCCCAAACTATATACGGCTATATGCTCATTAACCACACTTGATATTAGTGAAGAAAACTACTCAAAGCTGACGGTGCTTTTCTTAAAAGCAGAACAATGTGTTCAAAAGGAAATAATTGGCGAGGTACTTACTGATAACTACCTAACTTCTAAATCAAAAGAATTATTCGAATTATTCAGTCGCGATAAATTTGCAAAGATTAGGTTGTTGGCAATTAAAATAGCAAAAAATTACGGATATAATCTTTCGGTGTTCCTGTCTGATATAGACGGTCATGTTCGAAATCTTGCTATGAAATCCCTTGAAAACTTATCTTTCCTTTCATCCTGCATTTCAAAGTATCGCATGGATGTTTCCGATGATTTGGAATCCGCAATTATCTATAACCCCAACAGCGAAGACCATCTATACATTGAATACAACAAGACAGATGGGTTTTCACCATATATGCTTTCATTTTCATTTCAGCACGTTCATCTAACTGACGAAGAAAGTGCAAAAGAATGGATCGATGCAATTTTAAGTGAAGATGTTTTTTCAATAGAATATTTTAGCGGTGAAGAACGGAGATTTGGTGGGCAAATCAGCGCACAAGAGCTGAGAAATTTATCGTATGATTATTTAGAACAAGAAACCGGTTATTACGGTTTAACAAAATTGTTTCAAATAGTCGACCACTTCCGGGTTAGAGGTTGGAGCAAGAAAAACGATTTTGATGGATATTTTGTCATGAAAGACAATACTATTCAAATAGATAAGATATTCAAAGCATAATTACATATGCTTCGTTACAAGCAATGGGTTAAAAGTCCGCAAAACTTCGTAACCTTTTCCCACCATACGCGCCTGTGAGTTAGTCTACCCTCTGCAAAATCGGCGAGCATCTAAATCCGCTACCCATTGCAAACAAAAAGGATCGCGCAAGCGGTCCTTTTTTGTTTGTCTCCGTTAATGAGGGATTAGAAAGGCGAAACACTTGAAATGGTTACAAAACATGTGGTATAATAGAAAAAACGAAGGTGGTGAAATTATGAGTTCATGGGGAACGGGAATTAAACAAAGCGACGAATTTTTCGATGTGTACCACGAGTTCTTTGAACTGTACAAAGATGATGCTGTTGCCTCAGATGTATATCAAACGATTTTAACTGAATACCAAGCAGAATTTACTGATGAAGAATCATCTCCTATGCTTTATACGGTGTACTATGCTTTGGCACACTGTCTGTGGGAGTGTGGATTTAAAGATGATTGGCTGTGGCAAAAAATCAGGGATATCATAGATGCAGATGCAGATTTGAAGTTTTGGAACGAGTTTGAACTTGAACCGCATCTTGAAAAGAGCCGCCGTAAAGTGCTACTGAAGTTTTGGGAAAAGATCAATTCCGAACCCACAAAAATTAAAAAAACTAAAAAAACAACCGTAAAGCGAGTGCCAACCTTACATAAAGGAGATCTATTTGCCTACGTATGTGAAAATGGTTATCGTGCCGCATTAGTTTTAGACTTTATTTGGAATTCATATTTGACCGCAATATCGGAAGAAATTTTTGACCATGTGCCTGACGAAGCGGAAGTCATGGCTTCATACACTCATACGTTAACATGGTTTTCTACCAGAGCATCCATACCAAAAAAAGATCGAATACTTATAGCCAATTTAAATATTACCGAAAATTATAATAACAGAGCAGGTCTGATATTTTCCCCCTCTATGGTTGGGTGCTCCAGTATAGGAGAAAGAGAGTTTTTCTTCAATCTAAATGCCGCAGATCAATGTATGATAAGAAACAAAATTGGACGATATCAAGTTAAAGAATTGCTGAATCCTGAAATTCTTCCCAAATACCATCCGCATGTAAACGCAGATTTGATTTAGGTACATAGTACCCTCGGTAAAACCTTCGTGCATCTAAATCGGACTCACGTTCCAGCCAGCAAAAAACGTACTTTTGTCTACCGACAAAGGTGCGTTTTTTTGAATGATGTTTGCCTTACAGCACATGATGGTAAACATCGCATTATTGCGGAACTAAGTGGAGCAACATCATATTTGTAAAGCGAATGCTTCATTTTTTTGATTCCCCACAGAACCAAATCCATGGACAGATTCGAACTTGTGAATTGGTTGAAATGTTTATTAAATTATGTTATAATGATAAAAAATGTAAGGCGGTGGGAAGATGAGCAAGATATTGAATATTATCGGTAATATCCTTTACGTCGGAACGATCATATGGGATGTTATCGGATTTTTGGCTCTACCTGTATTGTTTCTAATAATCGGATTGATAAATTCGTATCCTTGGCTATATTATGTGATCTCGATCGGAGGATATTTTGCCTTAGATATCGTGCTTGAAATACTTTTGCACTTTGTTTTTAAGAAGTTTGAGAAAAAATATATTCCTTACGTTGAAAGAAAACTTAAAAAGTATTTTAATATGATTTTAAAGCTTAAAAAGTATTTTAATATGGTTTTAAGGAGAAAATAATGTTTATTTATTGTTTGCTTATTCCTGCTATAATGGGGAATGATGGTGTTCATGGGGAAATTGTTGATTGTGCTTTATGTAAGGCATGGTCTAAGAAGCAAGCCGTTAAAAAGTTTCAAAAGCTGTATCGGAATTTTGAAGAATCAAACGTCTCTCGCGTTAAATACAACAAATACGGGATTGCCGTATTGACTGATTATTGAAACATTACTTTGTTATGTTATAATAGTTCAAGCGGCAAATACGGAGGAGTTTTTCATTATGAACGGTTTTCACGTGGAAGAAATTGAAAGAATCATCAGCGGGGCTACCGAGGGAGAACTCAGCCATGAGCTGTCATCGGTCGTATACAGCCTTGGACGTGATGTGGAAAATGAAGAAGAATACGATTACGCATTTTCAAAACTACTTGAGATTTATGAAAAAGGGAATGAAAATGTTAAAACTCGTGTGATCGGAGCGTTTTCCATGCTTGCTGTACTGCATAAAGATATTAAAACATTGGATAGGTCCATCGTTGAGCCGCTTGTTATTGAAACTTGTTCACATTCGAACAGTGCCAATAAATACGTTATTCAAGACGCTGTTGACGATATTAATTTTAGCTTGAAATGGAATCTTAAGCTTGTGATGTAACCTGTGCTGTGAGTATGGATAATACCTTCACCCAAAGGAGGGGAATGTTTGTGGTACTGCGGATACTTGAATATTTAACAAATGTACGTGAGTGTAACGGTGCTTCTGTTTTAGCTGAACTGAGATGTCATTGCGGATGCAGTTCATTTGCTTTCAGCTACAAGGGAAAACAAACGAAGGGTGTTCTTGCTCCGTACATAGTAAAATCAAAGGGTCAGCTCGCTTTAAAAGCTACTTGTGATGCTTGCGGGGGGGACATCATTGTATATGCTTCTGATAAGGATGGGGTAAATCCCGATATACATGTTAAAGATATAGATTTTACGCCATTTATTATACCCGGTGTAAACGCAAGTTCTAATACAGTGACACTCAAATACAATTATCGACCTGAAAAAATGAAGACAGGGAACCTATATTCAAATTTTTTTGAAAATTGTTTTGTGACAGCTTTAAATCAAGACGGAAAAGAAATAGTGTTGATTGAAGAATGATAATTTGGGTTGGATCCGTTTACGGGGACGTGTTTGTTCACGGGAAACGGTTTGAGAAATGTGAACTTAATTTTGTTAAGAGGTATTGCTATGGACAGCAAAGAGGTATATGATCACGTGCTTTCGAGAGTGGAAGAAGACCTTAAGCACTACGGATACAAAAGGAGCGGAAAAGGCAGACTTTTTTATCGTTATTCCGCTGATGGGAAAGTGGGATGCGCCTTTGAGATGCAGAGATCCGCATATAACACCACGGACAGCCAAAGCTTTACATTTAACATTGTATGTGTTGCTCTGTACGAACTTTCAGGCTATAACAAAACCAAACTGACAGCAGAACCGATAAAGCTTATGCTTAAAAGTACGTCTGCGGAAAGACTTGGGGGGATCTCCAGAGGTTATGACTATTGGTGGGAGTTTTCAGGCAAGATACTTGAAAGTTTTCCTATAGAAGATTATTACGACAGATTTCTTCACGCCGACATCGTAAAATGCGCCGATTATCTTGATGAGTTGTCCCGTAAGAAAGAGCGCGTTTACCTGAGAGATGAATAACGGTGTGATTGTGTATCAACGAAAAATCACACAGAAAGGATAAAACATCGGTGCGGTACTTTAGATATAAGAACACAGACAAAAACGAAAACAATGCTCACATTCTGCAGTACCAAAGCTTGACTGCAGATGAAAAGCGCATATACCGCAAGGAAAAGCGGCTTAGAAAAATAAGCGAGATTGTCATGTGGACTGTTTCAACTTTGTTTATGGCGGCGGGGATAATGTTGATAAAAGATATCCCAACGCCGGGTATGTGGTTTTGGAAGATACTGACTTTGGCGGGAAAAGTAATACTGGGACTTATATTTGTGATCGTGAGCGGAATAGCCGCATGGATAATAGATATTCCTTTGGCGAAAAAGCTGGAATCCCTTCATCTTCCGTCAATGAAAAAGACAATATTATCAAAGGCTTGCGGACATTTGCGCGATTATTATGGGGTGAACGAGCCACATATTCTTACTAAATGCTTTGATTCCACCGACACGAAATTCAAAAAACATGATGTTTGCATATTCGTCTGCGACGGTGAGCTGCGTATAACCGGTGATATAATAAACGGTTTTATCCACGGTGAAAGAGACCTTGGTTGCTATGCTTTTGAAGCGGATGAAATAACTTTGTCAAAATGTCAGACGGGCAAACACTTGGCAGTTGAACTGAAAGCGGGAGATACAGTATTCTTGCTTGCCTACCGTGCGCGTGGATTTATCGAAAGAAATTTTACTTTGAAGTAATTTAATGTGTAGGGTAGATTCAAATTTCCCAAAATACCTGAGGTGTCGCAAATGGAAAATATTATCATAATTGCGGTATTTACAATTGCATTTTCCGTCGCTGAAATATATATAAATTCAAAGCCGGGAAAATACAATAAAAATAACAAACGGAATCACTGACAAAAAACTTGTTAACAACGAGTATCTGTCCGGATTAAACATAACAAAGGAAGAATTCCTTTATAAACTGCGCTTTATAAACTTCCATATAATATACACATTCACGACAAAATTCCATAAATATCTTGATTTGTATAAGGTGTTATGATATAATAATATGGAATATATTTTTTATGAATTATAGTTATGAATCAAGTATTTAGCGGTTATATATCGCGTATGCAAAACCGCGAAAGGAGGCTCCGAAACGTGACGGATAAAGAATTTAAACGCTTGAATCGATCACAGCTTATCGATATTATTTATCAGCTTCAGTTAAAGCAGGACGAGCTTTCCGAAGAAAACGAGAGCCTCAAAAAAGCCTTGGCAGATAAAAGACTTCGTATAAGCGAATCGGGAAGCATTGCCGAGGCTGCGCTTGAGATAAATGACTGCTTCAAGAATGCGCAGAAAGCGGCTGACCAGTATCTTGAAGAAATTCGTGCTATACGCGCGGAAATAGAAAATGAACGGCAGAGGATCATAAGCGAAGCTGTTGAAGAAGCCGCCGCAATCATTTCCCATGCCAAGAATACGACTGTCTGTTCGGAAGCTTCCGGTGGACCTTCATCGAATTACACAGAACCTGATGAATCGGGAGAGGACAGTGTATTATGAAGCAAAGAGGAAAAAAAGCAGTCTCTCTTCCAACGAAAAAACAGGTTGAAAGCGAAAGAAAGCGTTATCGCCGCAGACGAGCGTACAATAAAGCTCTGCGCGGAACTGTTTATGTTCTGACCATCGTAGCGGCGGTTGCGGTATTGATCGCTACACTCATACTTCCCGTGCTTCAGATCGAAGGCACAAGCATGGAGCCTACACTTACGGGTGGAGACATCGTCCTTCTTACAAAAACGTCAAACTTTTCAAGAGGTGACCTCTGTGGCTTTACTTGGAATAACAAGCTGCTTATCAAACGTGTGATCGGAGTGCCGGGGGACTGGATAGAGATGGACAAGGATGGAACGGTGTATCTTAACGGAGAGTTGCTTGACGAGCCATACGTCGAGTATAAAGCATTCGGAGAGTGTGACATCGAGTTTCCTTTCCAAGTTCCCGAGGAGACGTATTTTGTTCTCGGTGATATGCGAGAGAGCTCTATCGACTCACGTAACACATTAATCGGATGTATAGCAAGAGACCAGATAGTGGGAAAAGTATTTTTCCGAATTTGGCCGTTTAAGACTATACGACTGTTTTAGTAAGTATGGTCCTTACGGAGCAGATGCTGTAAGGATCCGGTAATATATATTTAGGAACAAGCAATTATGAGTATCGTTGAACAGTATTTATTAAAACTAAAAACTGAAAAACGACGATGGTGGCGCGCAGTAGCAATACTTATAGCGTTGTCATTCCTTGTAGCACTTGCTACCTCATGGAATCTGCGATTGACCGGTATAACTATAGCAAATGGAGCCGCGTGCGGCTTTGAAGAGCATATTCACTCGGACGAATGCCCAAGTGAAATGGAGCTGATCTGCGGATTTGTTTCAAATGAAAATACGGAAACAAACGTTTCGCAGACTTTAGACGAAGTATCGGGATCGGACGACAGTTCGACAGAAACTCTTGAGAGTGAGGCCGAACCGCCCGACGGTGAGGTAGGATCCACAGGTGGCACAGCGGATCAAACGGAAGTATTCTTGGATCCAACAGAAAGTGATACAGAACTGTCCGAGAGTGAGGCAGCGCCTGCGATAAGCGACACCACCACGACAGAAAGTGTGACGGAGCCTGCGGAAAGCGACACTGCCACGACGGAAAGTGTGTCGGGGCCTGCGGAAAGCGACACTGCCACGACGGAAAGTGTGACGGAACCTGCGATAAGCGACACTGCCACGACAGAAAGTGTGACGGAGCCTGCGATAAGCGACACTGCCACGACAGAAAGTGTGACGGAGCCTGCGGAAAGCGACACCGCCACGACGGAAAGTGCGGCAGAAACTGTCGGATCCGTCTCGGTACACGTGCATACCGAAGCTTGCTACAAGATCGTTTATCAGTGCGGAATACATGAACATATTCACTCTGTTTCATGTTTTTCCGATACTACTGCAGACGTTGAAACGTCTGAGCAGTGGGAAAAGACCCTGCCTGAGCTGACAGGACAACTGTCGCAGGATATAGTGCTTATAGCACAGTCCCAGCTTGGTGTAGGTGAGAGTGAAAGAAACTTTGAACTCTCAGACGACGGTGAGAGCCGTAACGGTATAACACGTTACGGTCAGTGGTACGGTAACCTGTACGGCGAATGGTCGAATATGTTTACTTCCTTCTGTATAAGGTACGCAGGTCTTGAAGGCGTTACCCTGAATTCGGGTGCCGAGGTTATGCGCGACGGATGGGAAGAGATCGGCAGATACCGTTCTGCCGAGAATTACGAGTCTGCGCCGGGTGATATAGTATTCCTCGACAAAAACGGTAATGGCAAAGTCGAAACTACGGCTATCGTTGTTTCGAGAGAAAACCAGGTACTTACCGTTATTGAGGGTGACGTAGAGAACGCAGTAGCTGAGGTAACTTACCCCGTTGACGGTGGAGAGATCATAGGCTACGGTATTACGGCGCCCAAGCGTGTCATGATGTTTGCAGCAGCGCCTGTGGCGGACGGAAATCTTATAGCAAATGCCGTCACGTTCTCCAAGCAATTACTTGATGCTGGCGGAAACTTTATAATCTACACAGGCCCCGTGAACGGAAAGTATTACGCGATCGACGGTAACGGAAACGCTGTTGAAGTACAGATCGACGACAGCGGTGCCATATATTCAACGACTACCGACTTGAACATGATCACCTGGGAAATCTCGATAGACCCTCAGGAACAGTTTGACGGTCGTCCTACCTACCTTATAAGAAACCTTTCAACCGGCAGATATGTGCATCCTTATGACGGTGTCACCAGCAGCGGTTCTTGGGGTTCGGCAATGTATACCAGCGGAAGCGGAGTGAAGATGCGTGCGGCAAGACAGAACACGTATGCATATTATTCCGGTTCAAGGTTTACCACAACGAATACGCAGAACAACGCAACGGTATTTAATTTCGGTAAGCTACCGCGCGGCTGTACCGTATGGCTTGACGGTACGTGCGGTAATATAATGGATAACAGAGGTTCACAGAATACCCGTTATACATATCCGGAAGGATCTGTAGTCAAGCTCCCGTCCGAATGGAAAAGTCCCACCAAGTATGCGTATAAGCTGAACGGTTGGGTGAACATTGAGACCGGCGATTACTATATGCCCGGACAGGAGATCAAGATTACGGATGACATGGTGCTGTATGCCGATTGGGTAGCCTCTACATACGATATCGGTCAGTACAACTCTTATGTTGCAAATACGGTGAGTACAAACGATTTCATTACCACAAGATTGTTTGACTACAGCGCACTGATCAACTTGTTATCGACCAAGGTTTCCGTCAACATTTCGGAAAACAGTCACAGTGAAACTTGGTCACATGTAGCAAACGGAAACGTAAACTACAAAAACAGTCCCACGCTGAATTTCTCATTCAATGACCATGACAGCGGAGGAACTCTGACAAATCTTAATAATCTTAACGATCCGAACAAGTATACCGGCGGTACTTCAGTATACTCAGGAATTTACAATGATACACTGAGAGATGCGCTTTTCTCGGTAGACAATCTTTTTGATCCTCAAACAGGAGAGGGAATAGTCGGTAAGCATTATCTGGGTGAGGGTGACCACCTGTTCCAGATAAACTCAGATCCCACAAGCGAATACTACGGATACTATTACTACGATGCGAAGCTCAATGCCGCATCCTACAATCAGACCGATCAGCGCTTCTACGTGTACGATTATCTGTCACGAAGCTCAGACTCATCCGGAAATAATGACGAGGGTAAATACTCCGACTTTCTTCCTCTAAACTCCCCATACGCAAATACAAACGGACAGACTGTCAATACGTATAACTACGGCGGAGATAACGGGGAATACTCGGGAGTAACTCACTACCAGTACGATGCAAGATATGACAGTGATGGAAGCTCATCGAGTCACAACAAAGCAAATCTCTGGTTCGGTATGAGCGTTGATGTGCGCTTTGGTCTTCCCGATACCCCCGGAGAGAGACTGCCAAACGGTGAATACGGAAACAAGGACATATACGGTAACGACATGCACTTCAAGTTTACAGGTGACGACGACGTATGGATCCTTGTGGACGGTAAGGTCGTACTCGACCTCGGTGGTATTCATCAGGCTGCAGAGGGTGATATCAATTTCTCTACAGGTGAAGTACGAGTAAACGGCAGTAGTGTCGCTTCCATCAGTGGGATAGACTCCGGTGAACATGTACTTACCGTACTTTATCTGGAGCGCGGAAGCTCCATGTCCAACTGCGCTATCTACTTCAATCTGGCGCCCCGATTCGCTCTTACTCTTCAGAAAGAGGATGTTCTCACTCAGGAGATTCTCGATGGAGCAATGTTTGAGTTCTATAAGGATCGGGCATGTACGATTCCCTGTGAGCTTTGGACAAGCAAGCTGTCCTACAATAACGGAGATGAGCCTACTAACCTCTTCGTCATTAAAAATGGAACTGCTGATATTTGGGGACTTAGCCCGTCACAGACATATTACGTGCGTGAGGTAAAGCCACCGGATTCGGAGGGTTACTTGCCTGCGAAAGGAATTATCCGCTTGACCTTGGATAATGACGGTGTCGCAGCCGGAAGTATCGAAATTATTGAGGATACAGACGAAAACGGTAACAGCATTCCCATTTCCAATGGTTTTACGGTACATGGATATGACATAGATGATGAAACTCAGCATGCATATCTGACGATTACAAACGCTCAGGAGTGGGTAACCGAGACGACCTCGGTGTTTGCACAGAAATTCTGGAACGATACAAAGGACCATACATACGACAGCGTAACCTTATATCTGAACGTGACCGATCCCGACGGTACGGTACGAAGGATCAGGGAGATTCGGCTTAGCGAAGCTAATAATTGGAAATACACATGGATCAACCTACCTAAATATCTGAGCGACGGCGTTACCGAGGTACAGTACAGCGTATCCGAGGCATACTTCCAAGGGTACATGTCTACGATAGAACAGATCCAGAGCGGATCGATCGTCAAAGAGACTTGGGTAGAATCCCAGTCGTTCAAAAACGGCGGCGTATACGTGCTGAAAACGGCAAACGGATGTTTATCTGCAGTGAATTCAACGTCACAGACCCTTTGTTACGTTGACGAAGAGACTGCAAAAAAATCGTCCCTTGCCTTGTGGACGGCAACTGTCAGCGGAAACAACATAAAGCTCGTAAACGGCAACGGTCAAATTTTGACCTTTAACAGCAGCAATAATTCTCTGCGGTTCTACCTTAATAAGCAGTCTGCGAATTACCAGACCTTCTATACGTCGAATACTCCTGCAAATGCAAGCTTTTCAGGTATCCGTATTTGTTATGATCTGAAAACGTCCAACGGATGGTGGGGATCAACAACTACCACGTACTATCTGGGTTCGCTTAATTCATCAGGCTATGGAAATGCGACGACCACGGAAAACAGTGCACTCGCTATTAAAGCTCTTACAAAAACTACTGAGGAGTTGGAGTTTGAAATAGACGGCTACGGTTATATGGTAACAAATACCGAGCTTGAACGTGAGACTTCGCTTCAGGTAAAGAAAAACTGGGATCATCCTACGGGTAACGTAGGTCTTTACGAAAGGGAACAGGTTACAATTAAGCTGTTTGCAAACGGAGTAGATACCGGACGAACGGTAACGCTCAGTCTTAAGAACGGCTGGACTGATACTTTCATGGGACTTCCCTACGAAGGTGATGACGGAGAAGTTATCGTATATACAGTCGAAGAGTCCTGGGACAATATCGACTGGATCCCGATTTACGGAGAGATCACCGTACTGAACGGTGAAACTCCAACCTACAAGACCACCGTAACCAACCATTACCGTTGGGAGGGCGGTTTACCGCTTCCGTCAACAGGCGGAGTCGGTTCTCACATTTATATACTATGCGGACTTGCTTTGATATTGGCACCGCTTGTATACGGATTCAGATTGAGGCGCAGGAACGAAAGGAGGTCAAAGAATTAGCCTCCGATCGTCTGGCGTAAAATCAAGCTTATGCGCCCGCTGATTCCACAAAAAATAATTTTAAATTTTTCGAAAGGAAAAACATCATGAAAAAATTACTTTCAATCGCAATGGTAGTGGTAATGCTTTTCGCTCTCTGCGCGACAGCTTTTGCAGACACTGAGCCCGTAAAGACCGGTAAGATCACTATTACAAACGCAACTGTCGGCAAAGATTATGCTGCATACAAGATCTTTGATGCAACCATCAAGCAGAATGCTGACGAAGAAACCGAAGCTGTTGCTTACAGCATTTCAAAGGACAACAATCCGTATTTTGAGTATATGTTCGGATCAGACGGAACTAAAGAAAACGCTTTCTTCATCTATGAGCCCGCTACAGGTACTGTAAGAAAGAAGGCTGCTGCAGTAGACAGTGAACTGATTGCATATCTTTCCAACATGGTTACAAGTCAGCACACACCTGATGCAGGCCCTATCGAAGCAACAGGTTCCACAGTTGAATTTACGAATGTTCCTTACGGTTATTACCTTATTACAAGTACTCTCGGTACAACTGTTACTATCGATTCTAACACCCCCAACGTTTCGGTTATCGATAAGAACCAGGAGCCCGGTAGTGATTTCTCAAAGCTTGTACAGAACGGTGTAGATGCAGACGGTAACCCCATCTGGGAAGAAAGAACCTCTTCTGCTATCGGTGACAAGGAAACATATAAGATTCAGTTTGAAGCTACAAACTATGACGGTAGCAATAAGATCAAGTATTATCAGGTCCATGATGAACAGGGTGAAGCTATCCGTGCTGATTTTAAAAGCTTTAAGATCGTGATTCACGATTCTAAAACTAACACTGATATTCCTTTGACTAAGGGTTATTTCCTTTACCTCGGTGATGATACCCTTAATCCCGGTCATACCTTTATCGGTGAGTGGGCAGGTGTTGCTGAGGCAGACAGACAGTTTAAAGACGCTGAATGGTACCTCGTACGTACAGGAATCGATACCTTCAGAATTACTATTCCTTGGATTGAAGGTTATAGTGTTGAAGAAGTAAAGGATGATAACGGAACCCTCGTATCCTATAAGCTCAACGTGAACGAGGAAAATGATTCCATATATCCTTCTCCCGTTACTGTAGAGATCATCTATCAGGCTACTGTTGAGGTTGATGCAACCATTGGCGGTGGAAACAATACAAATCTGTTCAACAAGGCTACCACTACATGGACTTGTGAATTTGAATCCGGTTCTACACATCCCGATACTGTTTTAACAGACGTATTTGGCTTCGGTCTCCTCAAGGATGATGGTTCTACCAAAGAAAATCTTAAAGGTGCTGAATTTGAAATCTATAAGAATTATGATGCTGAAACCAAAAAATATTCCGATGAAGTATATGTAATTCCTACTGATGTTCATGGTGTATACATTCTTGATTCTGAAGAAACAAGAAGTGATCCGAGATTTGAAGATCATACCGCTGAACGCAGCAATCTCGTTGTTTCTCAGGTAAACGGTAAGCTCGTTGTTATCGGTCTGGAAGAAGGTACGTATTACCTCAAGGAGGTTAAGGCTCCCGAGGGTTATAACGCTCTGTCTGTTCCTGTAGTGATCGAGGTCGATGAAGAGTCAACAAAGCCTTTCAACATTTTTGTAAATCCTTCAACAGGTGCCGTAGCTGATATTCAGCAGGCTGACGGTATCCATATCGAAGAGATATTCCAGGTAACAAACACAACCGTTCACAACAACAAGGGTGTTGAGCTTCCTTCCACAGGTGGTAAGGGTACAGCTCTTCTCATCACAATCGGTTCTGTAGTTGCTATCGGCTTTGCAGTGTTCCTCATTACAAATAAGAAGATGTCTGTTTACGCTGACTGATTTCTTACTTAATTGATTTGATGTTTTAGTTAGATCAAGGTGGGAGGAGAGAGACTTCTCTCCTCCCACCTAAAATATAACGGAAAGGAAATGCCCATGAAAAAACGTAGAACTGCGATACTTCTCACCCTCGGCTTTTTGGTGGGCGTTTCCATTCTGTTATATCCCTCTGTCAGTAACTACTGGAACAGTAAGACTCAGAGCCGTGCCATAGTTGACTATGAATCTGTTCTTGAAACAATAGACCCCGAGTATTATAAATCCCTTTTTGATAAGGCTCACGCATATAACAAAGCTCTCTATGAAACAGGTGATCATCTGTGGAATTTCGATAAAGTCGAAGGATATAACGATACCTTAAAGGTAGAGGAAAGCGGAATGATCGGCTATCTGAAAATAGAGAGGATCGGAGTAGAGCTACCCGTATACCACGGAACGTCGTCCGATGTACTTAATATCGGCGTTGGACACTTAGAGGGAAGCAGTTTCCCTGTAGGCGGAGAAAATACTCACAGTGTTATGTCAGCTCACAGAGGACTTCCCAGCTCCAAGCTTTTTTCAGATCTTGACAGACTTGAGTTAGGTGATACTTTTCAGGTAGTAGTACTCGATCAGGTGCTTACCTATCGCGTAGATCAGGTCAAGGTGATCCTGCCTAATGATCTGTCGGAACTTCAGATCATTGAGGGCGGGGATTACTGTACACTGTTTACCTGTACACCCTACGGAATCAATACCCATCGTCTGCTCGTACGCGGCGTGCGTATTGAAACTGTTGCAGATAAACCTGTAATTTACGTATCAAACGAGGCGTTCCAAATAGAACCCTTGCTTGTTACCCCTGCTGTTGCGGCTCCTATGCTTCTTGTTCTTTTGATACATCTGCTTGTCAAGTACAGAGAACCTCCCAAAAAGCCGCCGCAGAATAAAGAAACGGAAGGAGATACACTAAATGCACCGTAAGATTATTTCGATATTTTTAATTTTTGTTATAGCTTCATTATGCTTATCTTTGGTATCGGCAGCGGAATTTGACGGCAACAAAATGTGCTCCGTTTCCGTGACTCTTACGGGTGGAGACAGTAACAGTCCCATGGTCGGCGCTGAGCTTTCGCTATATTACGTGGCAACGGTTGGTACCGATGCAGAGGGGGATCTCGTATATGCCTTAACGGAAGATTTTGCAACTTCTTCCATAGCTCTTGACGATCCTGTATTGGCAGCGGCACTTGACCTATACGTTTCGGAGCGCAATATAGATGCTGTAAAACTTGTTGCCGACGAAAATGGTAAAGTTTCGGCTGGCGCTCTTAAGCCTGGACTTTATTTTATAAAGCAGACAAGAGCTGTCGAAGGCTTTGCACTTTGTACGCCGTTTACTGTAACTCTTCCCATGAATAACGGCGGCGAGTACGTATACGATGTCGATGCATCACCTAAAACTGACGTAGAAAAGCTTACATCCATTACGATAAAAAAGGTATGGAACACAGACAGCTTTACAAAGGGCGCTGACAGCGTAACGGTACAGCTTCTTCGTGACGGCGTTGTCTTAAAAACAGCTGTTCTTAACGATGCTAACAACTGGAAGGTGATATTCAATGATATGCCCGAAAGTGATGCTTACAGTGTTGCCGAAGTGAACGTTCCCGAAGGCTTCACCGCTACGTATTCATCAAGCGGATATGAGTTTACAGTCACGAATACATCATCTCTGATACAGACGGGACAGCTTATATGGCCAATTCCCGTGCTGGCGGCCGTGGGAATTGTTCTGATTACAGCAGGCGTTATCACCTTGAGTAAAAAGAGGATGCGTGATGCGTAAACTGTTAGGAATAATCTGTATATCCCTCGGTATTATATGTCTCATTTCCGCGGTGGGACTTTTGCTATACAATAAACGTGAAGAAGCGAATGCGGAGAATTTTTCTGCGGATATACTCGAGGTTCTGCGTGAGGAGATACGGGTCGTACAGGAAGATAAGGATACTGACAGCGGCAGTACTCCTACGATTTCTTACCCTCAAGCTACTTTGTTTCGCGATATGAAAACTGTCACTATTGACGGGGACGAGTGTATCGGTATCATTTCGATTCCCGTTTTAGAACTTGAGCTTCCCGTTTTGACTGATTGGAGCTACGCAAAGCTGAAAAAGGCTCCGTGTCATTATTACGGAAGCTGTTATGAAAAGGATTTTGTTATAGCAGGGCATAATTTCTATCCCCATTTCGGAAGGGTGACGGGGCTGATACCCGGTGATATCATTATATTTACCGACGTCACGGGAGAAGAGCACCGCTATGAAGTAACTCTTATTGAAACACTCCCTGCTGTGGCGACGGAGGAAATGATAAAGTCAGGCTTTGACTTATCCCTTTACACCTGTACTCTCGGCGGTGAGAGCCGTGTAACGGTACGTTGTGTGCGCGTGACGGGAAAATAATTATAAATATATAAAAACGGCAGGATGGGTCTCCTGCCGTTTTGTTGTGCAAAAATTATGTTTATTTGGAATTTTTAATACAGACTGAGCTTTACTCAAACTGAGAATTAAACAGTGTACTGTAGAAGCCACCCTTTGCCATCAGCTCGTCGTGATTACCGGACTCAGTGATGACTCCGTTTTGCAGAACGAGGATGGTGTCAGCGTTACGGATAGTGGAAAGTCTGTGTGCGATAACGAAGCAGGTACGACCACGCATCAGCTCGTTCATCGCATCCTGGATCTTGATCTCCGTACGTGAGTCTACGTTTGACGTAGCTTCGTCGAGGATCAGCATTTCGGAATTGGAAAGGAACGCTCGGGCAATGGTGATAAGCTGCTTTTGCCCCTTGGAAATATTTACTCCGTCATCGGATATTACCGTTTCGTATCCGTCCGGGAGGCTTTCGATAAAGCTGTCAATACGGGCGGCTTTGGCGGCGGCGCGTACGTCATCGAAGGTGGCGTCCTCTCTGCCGTAGGCGATGTTTTCGTAGACAGTTCCGTGGAACAGCCATGTGTCCTGCAGTACCATGGTGTATGCACGTCTCAGCGGGTCGCGCATGATCATGCGGATATCTTTGCCGTCAAGCCTTATCTCTCCCGAATTTACGTCGTAGAAACGCATAAGCAGGTTGATTATCGTGGTCTTTCCGGCTCCCGTAGGTCCTACGATAGCCACGGTATCTCCCGACTTAACGTCAACGGATACGTTTTTCAGTATCATTTTCTCTTCAGTGTAACCGAAGGTCACGTCATCAAGAGACACGTTTCCATCCGTTTTATCAAGGGTGGATGCATCCGGAAGGTCAGCACTTTCGGGCTCCTCGTCAAGCACTCGGAATACTCCCTCAGCGGCTGAGAACGCAGACTGAAATTCGTGAAGAATATTTGCAAATTCGTTTATGGGACCTGCGAACTTACGTGAGTACTGAACGAACTGAGCCACGCCTCCGATGGAGATGAAGAAAAGTGAAGCCTCCGTTACAGTACCGTTAAAGGACAGCATGTACAAAATACCGCCGAACATCATTATAAGTGAAAGGGAAAGGTTGTTGATGAAGTTTACTGTGGGACCGAGAGCTGACGCGTAGTATTCGGCCTTGTAGTATGCGTCCATCGCGTCCTTGTTGTGTTCTGCGAATCGTCTGTCCATTTCATCCTCGCGATGATATGCCTTGATGGTACGACAACCCGACAGCATTTCCTCAGCGTAGGCGTTAAGCTCACCAAGCTTAGCACTTCTTGCGGAAAACATGGGTCGTACCTTTTTAGAACGGTATCTTGTAAAGAGTATCGATGCAGGAACTGTAATCGCAAAAACAAGGATCAGTGGCTTTGATATCTGCCACATGAAGATAAGTGAACCGATTACGGTATACAAACTCGTCATGACCTGTACAAGGTCGTGGGAGAAGGATGCGTTTATGGTGTCAATATCGTATGAAATACGGCTGATGATATCACCTGGGGCGGTGGTGTCAAAGTAGCTGACCTTTAGGGTCGTAAGCTTTTCGAACACCTGACGGCGCATAGTGAAGGATATCCTTTGGCTTATGAATATCATAAGTACGGACAGCCCATAGCCTGTTAAGGCGGATGCGGCATAGCAGATTATCATCTTTATAAGGTTCTTACCGATCAGATCAAACTGTACTCCGTTCTTGTCGGCGATGGCGTCAATGGCTTCTCCCGAATATAGGGGACCCATTAGCGCAAGGTGGTTTGATATGAGGGTCATTGATATGGCAATTATGAAGAGCGGGAGATATTTTAATATGTATTTACCAAGTCTTTTCAGGATACTTCCCGTGCTCATTCTTCGTCCTGTGGGAGATGCGTGCTTGTTAGGATTGTTTGCCGCACGTGGATCTCTTGTAAATCCTCTATTCAACTATCGCACCTCCTATCTGTGAATCGTTTATCTCTTTGTATTCTGGACAGGTTTCTACAAGATGGTCGTGTGTACCCATACCGATGACACGTCCTTCGTCAAGGACGATGATCTTGTCACAGCTCATAACGGAGCTTACTCTCTGTGCTACCGTGATGACCGTGGTATCACTAAGCTCTGTAGAAAGAGCCTTCCTCAAAGCCGCATCTGTCTTATAGTCAAGAGCAGATGAACTGTCGTCGAGGATGAGAATGTCGGGACGCCCCGCAACCGCACGGGAGATAAGAAGCCTCTGCTTCTGTCCTCCTGAAATGTTACTGCCTTTTTGCGCAAGTACGTGCTCGTAGCCGTCGGAGAAATCCGAGATAAAGCCGTCGGCTTGTGCTATCTTGGCCGCCCAAACCACGTCCTCGCGGGAAATGTCTCGTCCGAGAAGAATGTTTTCTTCTATGGTCTCAGCGTAGAGGAAATCCGCCTGCATGGCTACGCCGAAAATGGTGTAAAGCTCACTGTCAGTCATGGTGCGTACGTCACGGCCGTTAATTCGTACCGCGCCGCCGTCTACATCGTAGAAGCGCATGAGAAGCTTTATTAAAGTGGTCTTGCCGCTGCCCGTGGCGCCGATGATACCCAGCTTTTCTCCATGACCCAGACGGAAGGAGATTCCTTCAAGATCGTTTTTCTTTCCAACGTATGAGAATGATACGTTTTCAAACTCAATGTGACAGTCTCCCTTGCGATCGGGATACTCTTCGGTACTGTACACGGGAATATCGTCCTCGGTGTTAAGCACCTCGGAGATTCGTCCAGCGGATGCCGCGCATTTCGTGTACATGACGAACATACGGGTCACGAACATCATTGCAGTTGATATCTGCGTGAAATACTGCATGAATGCGATAACCGTGGACGGGGAGGAAAGTCCTCTGTGTACGCGGGACGCGCTGAGCGCGATAACCGCGATGATACCGAAGTTCATGAACATGGTGAGCGCGGGATTGACAATACCCATTATAACACCTGCGCGGGTCTCATTCCGAACAAGCTCTGAGTTAACCTTGCGGTATCTTTTGTGCTCAGCGGTGGCTTTGGAAAGCGCCTTTATCACACGTATACCGATGATATCCTCGCGGACTACGCGTATCATACGGTCAACGGATTTCTGTACCTTTGTGTAAAGCGGAACACCTTTTTTTGAAATAGAGTATACCACGATAAAGATAAGAGGAAGCATCGCAAGCATCGCAAGGGCAAGGTATGCGTCCATTATGAGAGTGATAATAATACCGCCGATGAGAAGTATCGGTGCTCTAACACCCATTCTCTGCATCATACCGACGAAATTATGTACGTTGTACGTGTCGGTTGTGATGCGTGACTCAAGAGAGGGAATAGTGAAACTGTCGGTCTGCGCGTCAGTCAGACGCAGGGTGGATGCGAAAAGGTCACGGCGCAGACTTTCGGAAAAGTCGCGGGACACCTTAGACGACATACGGTTTGCAATGATGTTACAAATACAGGCGCAACCTGCGCAGAGTACCATCACAGCTCCCCAAAGGAGGATCTTCGTGACACTTCGATCCTTAACTACGTTTTCGATTATGTGAGAGAGAATGAGGGGGAGCAACAGCTCGACGAGGGTGCCCGTTACCTTTATGGTAAGACCAACGCTCATCCTACCGCTGTATGGACGTAAATATTTAAGTATCGTTTTCACCTGAAGTCTGTCTCCTTTCCATGAACTCACCGGCACGGTCTGCGGCGCGCATGAGTAAGCTGTCAAGCATTTCAGCTTCTTCCGCGGTAAACGCGGCTTTCAAAAAACTGTCCCATTCCCTCACGATGTCAATTACGTCGGGAAGGACGTCCATTGCTTTTTCGGTGGGATATACGAGCATCACGCGGCGGTCGTATTCCGACGGCACTCGTCTGACGTAGCCTTGATCTTCAAGATAAGCCAGGTGTCTTGTAACACCGCTTTTGTTCGTGCATATGTGGCGGGCAAGCTCGTCCTGCGACATACCGGGATGTCCCGTTACCGCCAGAATATAGCTGTGGTGGCAGGCATTTAGAGAAGAACCCTTCAGCCTGTCCGTGCGGAAAACGCCCTCGGCACGGCTGAGGATGTTTACCTTTCGCATTATCGTAGACATATACTATATATCCTTAGTCTGAAATTTCGCGCAATTAGTTGCGCGTGCAACTATTATATCAAAATTTCACATAAATGTCAACTTGAGGAGGTTATATTTTTCAAAATCACATGAAAAAAAACTATTGTCATATAAATGAGATTATGCTATAATATGTATTATTAATTTTTGATTTTTCGGGAGAAAAACGTATGATTATCGGAACACCCAAAGAGCTTAAGAATAACGAATTCCGCGTGGGTCTTACACCCGACAACGTAGCGGTATTTACAACAAAGGGACACACCGTCCTTATAGAGACAGGCGCAGGTAACGGTGCCGCTTTCACAGACGAAGAATACGTGGCTGCAGGCGCTGAGATCGTATCTACAGGCGCTGAGGTATACGAAAGAGCTGACATGATCATCAAAGTAAAGGAACCCGAGGAGTGCGAGTATGAGCTTCTCCGCGAGGGTCAGATCCTTTATACATATCTTCACTTAGCCCCCAACCGTCCCCTTACAGAGACACTCATGAAGCGCGGCGTAAAGGCTGTTGCTTACGAGACCATCACTGACACCGACGGAAACCTTCCTTGTCTCCGTCCCATGAGCCAGATCGCAGGCCGTCTCAGCATTCAGGAAGGCGCTAAGTACCTTGAAAGATGCTTCGGCGGACGCGGACTTCTTCTCGGCGGAGTTCCCGGTGTAGAGAGAGGTAACGTAGTTATCATCGGCGGCGGTATCGCAGGTACTTATGCGGCTAAGGTTGCAGTAGGTATGGAGGCTAAGGTTACTCTTCTCGATGTAAACCACAACCGTCTCGCTTACCTTGACGATATTTTCGGTTCTTCCATCACAACTCTTTACAGCACAGAGGCTAATATAAGAAAGTCTCTCGCTGAGGCTGACCTTGTGATCGGTTCCGTACTTATCCCCGGCGGCTCCACACCTAAGCTCGTTCGCCGTGAGCATCTTAAGATCATGAAGCCCGGCGCGGTTATTGTTGACATCGCTATCGACCAGGGCGGATGCTGTGAGTCTTCTCACGTTACCACACACGCAGACCCCGTGTTCATCGAAGAGGGTATCGTTCACTACTGCGTAGGTAATATGCCTGGAGCAGTTCCGAGAACATCCACCATCGCTCTTACCAATACCACCATGAAGTATGCGGTAATGATCGCAGATAAGGGCCTTGAAAGAGCTTGCGCAAGAGACGCAGGTCTTGCAAACGGACTTAACGTTTACGGCGGCAAGTGCACAAATGAGAACGTTGCACGTAGCCTTGACCTTGAGTACGTTCCCGCATCAAAGGTTATCTAAGTTTAATTAAACGAAAATATTTTGCCCGACTTTACTCCGGAATAGGGGAAGCCGGGCATTTTCTATTGCAATAAAAAGAAAATATTAGCGTGGCTAAACTGACTACTTTTGAAATGCGTAATTGTACTGACGTTAAAACTATGATATCATATATACAACAAAAGTACTTTTGAATTTTTTACTATGAGGTGACCGAATGTCGATAGGAACGAACATAAAAAAACTGCGTCGTGAACGGGATATTACGCAGGAACAGCTTGCCGAAATGCTCCGACTTACCCCTTCAGCTATTTCTCAGTGGGAGACGGACCGTGTCCTACCGGATATTACTTATTTGCCGAAGCTTGCAAATGTTTTTCGTGTTAGTGCAGATGTGATTCTCGGCATTGACGTTGAAACAAAGGACGCACAAATTGAAGAAATTTATAACGAAGCAAGAGAGCTTTTCTGCACAGGAAATCGAGATAATGCTATAAGAATATACCGTCAAGGACTGGAAAAGTATCCCGATGCATATAAGCTTATGGAAGAATTGGCTTTTTGTCTGAGTCAGTCAGGTGAACGTACTGACCTGGACGAAAGTATCGCTTTGTTTGAACGTATTCGTGCAGGAACAAACGACGAAGACACAAAGAATTTTGCGATAGGTAATTTGTGCGGCCTTTATATGAATGTCGGAAAACCGGAGATGGCAAAGTCTCTTGCAAATACGATACCTGACCCTATATACACAAGAGCTTATTGCCGTAGGATGACTTTACGTGGTGAAGAATGGGTTGATGAAATGCGTTCTCAAATCCACAGACACTTTGATGAATTAATTTGGGATTTGCGTAATTTGATGAACGTATTTGGTGATGAGCACCCTATTTTTACGTGTAACGAGCTTCTTGTACTTTGGAAGAAGGCGATTGGATTTGTAGAATTATTCTATGAAAACAATGACTATGCATTTGACGAACAGCTTCTCATTAATGCACATTTTCGTTGTGCGAGACTTTATATTAAACTTGATGAAAAAGAACGTGCACTTGATGAACTTGAAAAGATGCTTATTAATATCGAATCCTATGATCGATACAGTGATGGATTGCTTGGTAATCATGTGATATTGCCGCCTGACAAATGGCCGACATCACTTTTGGTAAGGCCTCGTGACAAAGATGACCCAAGACTTTCAATGACAAACAGTGCATCGTCAACCGAAAATGCCGCTATGGAGTATCTAAACACACTTTCAGACAATGTATTTGATTCCGTAAGAGACCATTATAGGTTTAAAAAAGTTGAAGAACGCCTTCGTGAGACTGCACGTGGATAACTAATGATATTATTACTGTCATAAATAAACTGCACGAGGAAATACAGAATTATTTGTTTTTGTGTTTTCTCGTGTATTTTTATAACTGTTTTCCCAATAGCACTCAATTTTAAAAGCCCTTTTTTTCTATTGCACAAAGCTTATATGTGTGATATAATAAAAACGTAATTATGAGCGTAAGAATAAGTTGTTTTTGCGTCACGTAGTGTAACACAAATCAAAGAAACGGATGGACTTACAATGAATAATATTCCGAGAAATGAATATCCGCGTCCCCAGCTTGTGCGTGATAATTGGCTCTGCCTTAACGGCGAGTGGGACTTTGAAATAGACGATACATTTATAGGTGAGGAGCTTGAATACTACAAAGCCGACAGCTTTTCGCGAAAAATAGTCGTACCTTTCTGCCCCGAAAGTAAGCTTTCGGGAATTTGCCATAAGGGATTTATGAATTGCGTGTGGTACCGCCGCGAGGTAGAGCTTAAAAAGAAGCCCTGCACACGCACTATACTCCACATAGGTGCGGCTGACTACGAAACTACTGTGTGGGTGAACGGAGAGTGTGCCGGAGGCTACCGCGGAGGCTACAGCTCGTTTTCCTTCGACATCACGGATCTGATTTGTGACGGTGAAAACGTCATTACGGTTTCATGTAAGGACAATATCCGTTCCAGAGAACAGCCCTACGGCAAGCAGAGCCCGAATTATGAATCCCACGGAATGATATACACGAGAACCACGGGAATCTACGCTACGGTGTGGATCGAGGAGGTTCCCACAGCGCATATCGACTATACCAAATATACGTGTTCCATTGAATCGGGAGATGTATTTGTTGAAGCTATTTGCAAAAACGCAAACGGAATGAAGCTTTATGCAGAGGCTTCATTTGAGGGCGCACCGATGGGCAGTGCCGAGGCAACTGTCATGGGAGACCGTGCGTTTTTCGCGATCAAGCTCAGCGAAGTTCACTTGTGGGATATCGGCGAAGGTAATCTGTACGACCTTAGCTTGACCCTAGGGGAGGACAAGGTGAAAAGCTACTTCGGCATGAGAGAGGTGTCTTACGGCAACGGCGGAGAGTTAAAGCTGAACGGGAAGACACGCTTCTGGAGATTTATCCTCGACCAAGGCTTTAATCCCGACGGAATCTATACATATCCCGATGAGAAGTATCTTGAGGCGGACATCCTCCGCGGCATCGACATGGGATTTGACGGTGCAAGACTGCATCAGCGCGTTTTCGAGCCGTTGACACTTTACTACTGCGATAAGCACGGATATCCCGTTTGGGGAGAGTTCGGTGACTGGGGACTAAATCTTGCGTCACCTAATGCGTATAAGACGTACTCTCTCGAATGGCTGAACGTGATGAAGCGCGATTTCAATCACCCGTCTATCATCGGCTGGTGTCCCTTTAACGAGACCCATGACGCTTACAGTATAATCGGACTTGTTTATAATCTAACCAAGCAGTATGATACGACCCGACCCGTTATCGACGCATCGGGATGGCACCACCGCAAGTCGGACATACTTGACGCCCACGATTACGAGCAGGACGGAGGACGTCTCACAGAGAAATACGGGGACAACGGCACGGAGAATCCGTCGATCTCGTTCCTCTCGGAATACGGCGGAATAATGTGGGCACCCGAAAAGTACGGCGTTGACGGTTGGGGTTACGGAATACATCCCGAAAACGAAGAAGACTTCCTTGAGAGATTCAGAAGTCAGACTCATGCGCTTCTTGACAGCGGCAGACTTTGCGGCTTCTGTTATACTCAGCTTACCGACGTTGAGGAAGAGTTAAACGGACTTTACACCTACGACAGAAAGCCGAAATTTGACCCTGCGGTCATAAGAGAGATCATGCAGAAGAAGGCTAAGGTCGAAGAGTAATTTTATAATTGAACAAGAAACTAAAACAAGGAGCTGTCGCATTTAGAAGAATAACTGGCAAAATGCCAGGTGATTTGTAGGGACCGGCGTCCCCGACGGT
>JAZUBZ010000036.1:0-1568 GCA_045638805.1 Eubacteriales bacterium | reverse complement strand
GGCATGACGTAGTAATACGCATCCTTGGCGGTAAGCTCACTCTGAAGAAAAGCGGTGACTGTGATATACTTATGGTTGTTTTTTACATGGGCGTAATCCCATGTGGAGGTGAATTTGTACTGATAATCAGAGAGCGTTTCGTATGAGTGAAGCAGTATTTGCTCCGAATCCTCATTTCTGTCGTCCGTAAGCGTAACTGTTACTGCAAGATTGCTGTTTTCACGTGACATCTGCTCGTCGTATTTAGATTTAACTGACGGTGCTACGTCCTCCTCAATTAAACTGAAGGCGTAACTGTAGTAAGCATTGTCCTTACGCTGGAAAATCAGTCTGGCAATGTTCTCGCGCATATATGCGCCGCCATCGTTGTATACGTTGTTGTCCGCCATAAGGATTATACACAGTCCTGACAGTACCGCAAGAAACACGGTTATAAAAAACAGTATGCCTGCGATTATTCTGAGTCCTCTACTCTGGGTAAGCTTCATTTTGATCCCTCCATTTTATAGCCTTGTCCCCATACCACCTTGATATATCGCGGCTCGGCAGGGTTTATTTCAAGCTTCTCGCGAAGATGCCGTATGTGCACCGCCACCGCATTTTCAGCACCAAAAGGCTCTTCTCCCCAAACACGGCGGTAGATATCCTTCGGGGAAAACACCGTGCCCTGATTCTGCATCAGCAGCTTTAAGATATCGTATTCTCTCGGAGTCAGAGAAACTTCGTTATCGTCAAGGGTCACATTTTTGGCGTCATCGTCAAGAAGAATACCGCCAACCCGAATTTGAGAGGCTTTTATCTGACCTCCGCCAAGACTCAGATACCGTCTCAGCTGTGAGCGTACACGTGCAAGCAGCTCTACGGGATTGAACGGCTTTGTTACATAGTCGTCAGCACCTACATTAAGGCCAAGTATTTTATCGGTGTCCTCAGATTTTGCGCTCAGCAGAATTATTGGTACATTTGAGATTTCACGAAGCCTTGACATGGCGGTAATGCCGTCCATCTGCGGCATCATGATATCAAGAAGCACAAGGTGAATATCCTCTCTCGTGGCGGCTTCAATAGCTTCACAGCCGTTTGCCGCTTCAAAGATTTTGTACCCCTCCGAGGAAAGATAGATGCGCAGAGCATTCCGTATATCCTTTTCGTCATCGCATATCAGTATATTGTACATACAAGTCTCCTGTTGATTTATAGCTTGTCACATCGTGCAGCTTTTCTTAATATTATTATTATACATTATGCCGTATTAAGAAAAAAGGGGGCGATAGGTTAAGATTTTATTAAGAGACGGTGGCTTTTTGTGGGAAAATAATGCGTAGAAGCGAAAATCCCGCCTGCAAGGATTGCAGGCGGTCAAAATTTTCTATTTATGACTGTACTGACAGATAAACTTACTCCTTACCCGTCCAGCAGTATGTGCAGAGCTTGCTCGGATCAATGCCAACGGCTTCTATCATGTCGTCGATTCTCTGGAATGCAAGAGACGTAAAGTTGAGCTCCCGGCGGATCTCCTCAACCATGTTTGCATATTCCGGAGTCTCAGGGTCAGCATACAGATGAAG
>JAZUBZ010000035.1:0-6935 GCA_045638805.1 Eubacteriales bacterium | reverse complement strand
TTTTGCATGTAAAGAAATTGAGATAATTGTAAGACCACTTGGATTTAAAAGGTACCATAGATTTTTTTATAGAATTACTGATGATGGCGTAGTTCAACAATTTTGTCTTTTGTGTTTACATGGTAAATTCACAATTCGATTTACATTAAGTTCGATTTTCTGTGATAATGATAAAACTAAAGAGGGTTCTGAAATACACCAAATTATTGACGGAACAAATAGTTGGATTGGTGAAACCTTTGAGAGAAGTGTTATAAATGGTATGACTGTTTATAATCATAAACAAATCTCGTATAAAGAAGCGATTAATATATGTAAAAATGTTTTACAGGATGTTTTGTTACCATATTTTGAGAAAACAAAAGATTCAAAAAATGCACATGACTATATGCTTGTAAATGACAGTCTGATTAAAAAATGTGCAAAGGATTTTGATAACCGAGAAATAGGTTTTTACTTATCTAAAGAAAACTATGACAAGGCAAAAGAAGTTTTGGAGTACTACATAGAAAATAAAAACAAATGGAACAAAAGATGGTGGGAAGAAAAAGAAACTGAATATCTTGAACTGTATGTTGCAATTAAAAATAATGATATGAATTATATTCAAAGATACAAAAAAGACAAAAAAAGAAAAACTTGCTTAGAATTTGGAATTCGTGGTATATAAGGTTTGCATCAAAAACTTATATCTCGCTATTGAAAAAATAGGTTGTATCTTAACTGTATATCCTTATGAACGGGAGAATCTTATTATAGAACTGTTTTTGCCAATATAATATTTCTTTCACTTAAAAAATACAAACAAAAATCGCACTCGCTTACTTTGGAAGTAGGTGAGTGCGATAGTTTTTTAAAAGCTTCCCGAATATGAACCTAAATCGTCAAATTCAAGAATATCGGAAAGGATGTAGTTTGAAACAAACATTCCTCCGGGGGTAAGAGCGTAGCATCCGTTGCTATAGCGTACCATAAAACCGCCCTGCAGATATTTCTTCAGTTTTTCTCCGTAAGTCTCTTCGAATGACACGCCGAATTTAGCCGCAAATGCACGCGGGTCAAGACCGTCAACAAGTCTCATACGGAGCATGATGTACTCACCCATTCGCTCCCTTGATTCAAGGGTATCGAACTCATCGGTGAGCGTGATATCGGTTTCAATATCTTCAAGGGCTTCCATATACTTTCTCACGTCGGATATGAATGAAAATCTGTTTCCGTTGAAGTATGAGTGGGCAGATACGCCGAATCCAAGGTACTCATCACAGTTCCAATACTTCAGGTTGTGAATACAGGGGAAGCCGTGACGGGCAAAATTGGATATCTCGTACTGAGGATAACCGCGTCTTTCAAGGAATTCTATAGCCTCGGTGTACATTGCGTATTCGGTGTCCTCGTCTGCGCAGACCTCGCGTACAGCCTTAAGGTTCTTGTAGAAGGGAGTACCAGGCTCTATTTTAAGGTTGTACATGGAGATGTGCTCGGGAGAGAGCCTTGTTACAAAATCAAGGGTCTTCATCAGCGAGTCGAACGTCTGATAGGGAATACCGAACATCACGTCAACGTTGATGTTGTCAAATCCCGCGCGTCTTGCAAGTCGGTAGGACTCAATAAACTCCTGACGGGTGTGTCTGCGGGACAGTGCCTTCAGCTCGCGGTTGTTAGCGCTTTGCATACCGAAGCTGAGTCGGTTCACACCAATGCGGCGTAATTGCTTGAGCAGGGGAAGAGTAACGGTGGCGGGATTCGCCTCAACCGTAAACTCTGCGTATCTTGTAAGGTTAAAGGTTTTCTTTATTGCCTTAATAAGGCGGATTAGCTCAGCCTTGGGAAGTGCAGTTGGAGTACCGCCTCCGATAAAGACGGTGTCCACTTCATATTCACCAGCCGCATCACGGTAATTATTCATGTGTGTAATTACCGCCGATACGTATCTTCCCATAAACTCATCGTTTTCGGGAACTGCTGAATTAAAGTCGCAGTAGGCGCATTTTGAGAGGCAGAAGGGAATATGCACGTAAAGACCAAGCCGTTTTTTAGGGATTAAGTCAAATGACATCGTACTCACCCTTATTCGTCGCCAAGCTTGAGAACAGCCATGAACGCTTCGGGGGATACTTCTACGCTACCAAGCTGACGCATCTTCTTTTTACCCTCTTTCTGCTTTTCGAGAAGCTTCTTCTTACGGGTAATGTCACCGCCGTAACACTTTGCAAGAACGTCCTTACGCATAGCTTTAACGGTCTCACGGGCGATGACCTTTGAGCCGATAGCCGCCTGGATCGGTACCTCGAAGAGCTGACGCGGGATGTTCTCCTTAAGCTTTTCCGCAATCTTACGTGCTCTCGCATAAGCCTTTTCGCGGTGAACGATGAAAGTAAGCGCGTCAACAATGTCGCCATTAAGAAGGAAGTCAAGCTTAACAAGATCGCTTGTTTCATATCCCTGAAGCTCGTAGTCAAGGGAAGCATATCCGCGGCTACGGCTCTTAAGTGCATCGAAGAAGTCGTAGATGATCTCGTTAAGAGGAAGCTTGTAGTGAAGCTCGACACGGGTTGTGTCAAGGTACTTCATGTCAATGAATACACCTCGTCTGTCCTGACAGAGATCCATAAGACCGCCAACGTAATCTGTGGGGGTGATGATGGAAGCGGCAACCATAGGCTCAAGTGCTTCATCGATTTCATCGGGTGAGGGGTAGTTTGTAGGGTTGTCAACGTCAACGGTCTCGCCGTTTGTCTTGACTATCTTATAAATAACGCTGGGCGCCGTTGTGATAAGGTCAAGGTTAAACTCTCTCTCAAGTCTCTCTTCGATGATCTCCATGTGGAGAAGACCGAGGAAGCCGCAACGGAAGCCGAAGCCGAGCGCGATACTCGTCTCAGGCTCGAAGGTGAACGCCGCATCGTTAAGACGGAGCTTTTCGAGAGCATCCTTGGTCTCGTTGTACTTTGAGCCGTCAGCAGGGTAGATACCAGCGTAAACCATGCTCTGAACCTGCTTAAAGCCCGGCAGAGCCTCATCAGCGGGACGGTCTGCAAGTGTAACTGTGTCACCGACCTGAGTGTCACCGATGCTCTTGATGGATGCGGTAACGTAACCAACCTCACCTGCGGAAAGAACGCCTGTGGAGCGAAGACCGAAGGGATCAAGCACACCTACTTCAACAGTTTCAAACTCTGCGCCCGTGCTCATAAGCTTTATCTTGTCTCCCGCGCGGAGGGTACCGTCCATAACGCGGATGTAAACTACAACGCCGAGATAGCTGTTGTATACGGAGTCGAAGATGAGACACTTCAAGGGCGCGTCGGGGTCACCAGTGGGGGCGGGAACGTCGCGTACGATAGCGTCCATAACCTCCTGAATGTTAAGACCCGTCTTAGCGGATACCGCGGGGCATCCCTCAGCGGGAATACCGATAACGTCCTCGATCTCAGCGCGAACCTTGTCGGGATCAGCGGAGGGGAGGTCAATCTTGTTAACAACGGGTACGATCTCAAGGTCTGAGTCAACTGCAAGATATGCGTTTGCAAGGGTCTGCGCTTCGATACCCTGAGTGGAGTCAACGACGAGAAGCGCGCCTTCGCAGGCGTTGAGAGAACGGGATACCTCGTAGTTAAAGTCAACGTGTCCGGGGGTGTCGATGAGGTTAAGGATATATTCCTCGCCGTCGGGAGCTGTGTAGTCGATACGTACTGCTCTCGCCTTGATGGTGATACCTCTTTCACGCTCAAGGTCCATGTTGTCGAGAAGCTGTTCTTCCATGTCGCGCTTTGCGACTGTATCGGAAAACTCCAGGATTCTGTCGGCAAGTGTGGACTTACCGTGGTCTATATGGGCGATAATGGAAAAATTCCTTATCTTTTTCTGTTTATCAATAAATTCTGACATCGGGTATACTCTCCGTTACCGAAAAATAGTTTATCACTCTATATTATAACAATTTTTACGCCGTAAATCAATAGTTTTCTTCTGCTTTTTTGACGATTCCACGAGGTATCTTTGTACACTTACATACCTTTTGCGATAATCACCAATAAAGTACGTGTCGGAAGTGAAAAGAATATAAAAACATACATTGATTTAACGAACACGTTATAGTATAATTAATAGAGATACGAAATAATTTCGTAACTTCAGGAGGTAGCTATGATACTTGCGCTTGATGTCGGAAACACGAATATTACCATAGGCGGATTTGAAAAAGACGAGCTTTCTTTTGTTGCCCGTATTTCTGCAGGTAAGACGCAGACCTCCGATGAGATAGCGGCAAAGCTCACAAGTATTTTGTCCCTGTACGGAGTTGAAAAATCTTCCGTGACGGGAGCGGCAGTGTCCTCCGTTGTGCCTCCCATAACCTCTGCAGTTGTATCTGCTGTAAAGTTCGTTTGCGGGACAGACGCACTTGTCGTAGGTCCCGGAGTGAAAACAGGTATCGGAATCCATTGTGATAATCCTGCATCTGTGGGAAGTGATCTCATTTGTGCATGTGTAGCTGCACGTGAGCTTTATTCATACCCGTCTATCATCATTGACATGGGGACAGCTACCAATATGATGCTTCTTGACGCCAAGGGAGCCTTTGCGGGTGTGTCCATTATGCCCGGTGTTATGCTTGGACTATCTGCCCTCGCGGATGGTACAGCACAGCTGCCTCACGTAAGCCTTGATGCGCCTAAGACTGTCATTGGCAAGAATACTGTCGACTGCATCAAGTCGGGTGTGATATACGGAAACGCGGCTATGATTGACGGTATGATCGACAGAGTTTGCGAAGAGGTCGGCACTCCTCTCCCCGTATACGCTACGGGTGTGTGTGCACATAAGATAGTTGCTCATTGTAAGCATAACGCAGTAGTTGACGAGCATCTTGTGCTTCGCGGACTAAATATGATCTACCGTAAAAACCACTGATATTAGCTCCACAGAGAGATAATATAAATCTATTTTATATGCGTTGTACCGCCGCGGCGGACGACAGCAAGGAGGTTCTAAATGAACACAAAAAACAAAAGACTCGCCACAGAGACCATGGTACTCGGTGCGATGATGACGGCGCTTGTTGTAATACTTCAGTGCCTTGCCACGTACACGACGTTTTTCGGTCCCTTTTCAACGGCAGTCGCTCTGGTGCCGATAGTTATCGGCGCTGCATTATGCGGAACGGGTGTTGGCGCATGGCTCGGACTTGTATTCGGAGGCGTCGTTATACTCACAGGAAACGCGGCACTTTTCCTCGCGTTCTCAGTTCCCGGAACGGTAGTCACCGTTCTCTGTAAGGGTATGGCTTGCGGTGCCGCAGCAGGTATCGTACATAAGCTTCTTAAGAAGTGGAACGGCATCGTAGCGGCTATTGCGTCTGCTATCGTGTGTCCCGTTGTAAATACGGGAGTATTCCTTCTCGGTTGCCGTATATTCTTTATGCCCTTTGCGGATGCCATTGCAGAAACGCTTCAGATGAACGTTAGCGGAATGGATCTGTTCTTTGCTCTCGCAGGTGCGAATTTCCTCTTAGAGCTTGGCATGAACCTTGTTCTCAGCCCCGTCATCGTAAAGCTTATCTCACTTGCTAAGAAGAAGTAATATTATATTGCCGTTCATCAACTGATGGACGGCAGTTTTTTTGTAACCTGTATAAACCAATCTTACATTGACAATACTGTATCTGAGATACATATTTTATTTGTGAGGTATAGTATAATGAAAGTTCTTGTGAGTTTATGTTTGTCAGTTCTTGTGTGCGGAGTCCTTCTCAGCTATCTCCCCGTACACGGGGAAGAGGAGATATACGAAAACACCGTGCGTCTGCACGTTATCGCCGCCTCCGACAGCGAGGAGGATCAATCGCTAAAGCTTCAAGTCCGTGACCGTGTGCTTGACTTTGTGTCACAGAAGCTTGAAAAAGTGGAAGACCATGCAACCGCTTGCTCTCTCCTTGACGGAATGAAGGATGAGCTTGAAAAGTGTGCAGAAGAAGCGCTTAGTGCAGCGGGAGATGTCCGTGATGTTGTGGTAGAGTTCGTGAAAGAAAAATACCCCATCAGATATTACGAAGGGTTTACACTCCCTGCGGGCAGTTATAACTCGCTCAGAGTTGTGATCGGAGAGGGAAAAGGGAAGAACTGGTGGTGTATTCTGTTTCCCTCTGTGTGCATCAGCGACGCTGTAAAGGCTAAGGAGGATTACGTTGCCGCAGGCTTTACTCCCGAACAGTATAAGCTTATCGAAAACGGAAGCGGTAAGAAATACAAGGTTCGCTTTAAGATACTTGAGGTACTGTCGGACTTTATCGGTTTCAAATATTGACGTTTGTGCAGGATTGCCAAATTACGTCAAAACTATTAGTTAAAAACAGACAAATAGATAAAGTTGAAAAAAGTTAGTTTTTTTTGAAAAAAGGTGTTGACAAAATAAGGACCCTATGATATAATACTATCGTTGTCAAGGCAAGGCGCCTGACAGACACAAAAATGGCGGAGTAGCTCAGTTGGCTAGAGCAACCGGTTCATACCCGGTAGGTCATGGGTTCAAGTCCAATCTCCGCTATACGGCCCGTTGGTCAAGCGGTTAAGACACCGCCCTTTCACGGCGGTAACACGAGTTCGATTCTCGTACGGGTCAAAAGAAAAACACCATCGAATGATGGTGTTTTTCTTTTTTTGATTTGTGTGCCGAATATAACTCAGCGAATTGCTTTAAAAACGATATCTATCCTGATGCCAACATGCAATTCGCCGCAAATACGTAAGGATTTGCGTTTCGATGGTCAAAAAATCACCTCAACAGAGTTGAGGCTGCTTACTGACAAACCTCAGCTTCAAAAAAACAAACTTTCAATTTGCACAAAAACTAAGGCTCCCCTGTGCAAGGGGAGCTGTCGCCGCACTTCGCGGAGCGAACGTGCCCGCGACTGAGGGGATGTTTTGTGTGGCTTT
>JAZUBZ010000034.1:0-74716 GCA_045638805.1 Eubacteriales bacterium | reverse complement strand
TTCCACCTTACATTTTGACCCGGGGGCCACGGAAAACCCCACACCCTAACCCGACGCAAACAAACCCGACCCTCGCCAGAAAATCTGCCGAGGGTCGGTTTTATTCTGTTCGGTAAAATTTAGATTTGGCATCATAGGTTTATAGTAACTTTTGATAAATATTTTGGTCATGCGTTTGAAATATTACTTTGTAGCCACATTTTTCATAAAAGGCATCTTCTATTGCCAAATATTTGATCCAAATTCCTTGTTGCAAAATCTTTTGAACGTAGAAACAAACCGAGAAGGCATGGAATTTTGCACTGTAGGGACCGGCGTCCTCGACGGTCCGTTCATGTCCAGTGTCCTCGACGGTCCGCTTTCTGCGCCTTTCACCCACAACATAACATGGATATGGTTGGGCATTATTACATAACTCTCGACGGATAAGTCGGCGTAAAAGTCGTTCAATTGATTGATATATTTGTTGGCAACTTGTCCGTATTTTGTCAATTCAATTTGCGGACCGTCGGGGACGCCGGTCCCTACAATGCGCGAAAGCATGCATCGTCTTTCTTTCGTGCATATCGTTAAAAATACAACTTGATTTCGATTATAGTCCGCATTCTTTAATCGAGTAGTCTTGCGATTTCTTAGTTCATCCATTTTTTCACCTTTAGTACCGCAAATGCTCCTCTTGACCGCCAACGCTCTTTACGCCTCGCGCTTTTCTTTCATTCGAAAGATAATCTTTTTAACACCGCGGTTTATAAGATCGTATGCGAATATAGCACCGATTACCACCGCTGTGGAAATGGCAAATCTGTCCATGACCGTGAGATTATAATAATACGGGAACACGTCGTACTGAAGTACGTTCATTATAAGGATATGGTAGAGATATACGTTGTAGGACACCTCTCCGAAGCCGCTGGCATATCTATGAAGCCACGGCGCTTCTTCTCCCGCCATAACGCATACTCCGTATATCACCATGATAGCAAGAGTAACGTACACCATGTTGAAGAGATTCGCGTACGGATACCCGCTTCTCCACGTTGCGGAAAGGTATGACAGAGTCAAATGCACAAGAGATGCGCCAAAGCACAAGGGCAGACAGGTAAGGAACAGCTTATCGGACTTTTCCGCTACCTTGTATTTTGCAAACAGCATTCCAAGAACGAAGTAAAATATGTACGAGCCGAAAAATCTGTCGGAGTAGGTAAACGGGAAAAACTCCTGAAAACACACTGTGCAAACAAGGGACAACGCTGTAACGATGGCGGGACTTTTGTTAAAAAGCCATTTTATAAGGGGGAACAGCAGGTATAGCTGAACCGCAATTACTACGTAGTAAAAATGCGCAACGAGTGTGCCGAGGAATATATATTCGGGAAGCGCTGCCGCAGCCACCCACTTTTTCGCGTAGAAATACACGAAGAAAACAAGCACCGCGATAACATAGGGGATAACTATCTTCGTTACTCTTCTGAGGAAGAACTTACCTAAATTTATTTTTCTGCTGCCGTATCCGCAGTAAAGCTTGAATCCACTAAGGAAGATAAACGCAGGTACGGAGAAGCACAGTACCTTATTTGCCGCAAATATAAGTACGTACCAAACCGTATCCTGAGCAAGCTGAGACAGCGGAGTAGACGTCAAGTGTATCGCCACTACACAGAAGCACAGCAGCATATTCATCAGCGTTATTCCACGGGAAAGATCTCTTTTCATAACCGTTAATTCCTTTACTAAATCAATGCTTCGGCAAAGTTTTCCCATAAACACACGGAAAACTTCCGCCGAAGCATCACAAAATCCATATTTATCAGTGAAGCTCTTTCTTCAGCTTTCTGCCGAAGAGATCGTCGATAGCTTCCTTGTAGCCAAGTCCGTTGTAGAGCATCTGGTACACAGCCTCGCAAATGGGCATGTCAACGTTATGCTCTTCCGCAATACGGTGGATAGCATCTGCTGTGTAATAACCCTCTGCCAGAAGTGTATATTCCTCGCCTCGAACGAACTTTTCGCCGAACATTCTGTTATGGCTGAACTTCGAGAATACGGTAGCCTCGTAGTCGCCAAGATGACAAAGCCCGTACGCAGAGATACCGTTACCGCCAAGCGCCTCGATAAGACGTGCAACCTCGCGAGTACCGCGGGACATAAGGGGACCCTTCAGCGTCGCCATACCTACGCCGTCAAGCATACCTGCCGCAATACCGATAACGTTCTTTGCCGCCGCACCGATCTCGTTTCCGATAAGGTCCTCTCCGTAGTAGAAGCGGATAAGATCGCTTGAAAACTCCTCAACGAGAAGCTTCTTGGTAGCAGAGTCATCGCTGTCGATGACCATACAGTTTGGTACACCCGCGTAAAACTCCTGGGGATGACCGGGGCCTATCCATACAGCAACCTTGTTGGAAGGATCAGTTTCTTCCTTTGTTACCTGTGAGAGGCGCATACCTGTAGATATCTCGATTCCCTTCATGCAGAGGATGAATATCTTATCCTTGATGCCCAGTGGTGCAAGCTCTCTGTAAAGACTTCTCAGTCCCTGAGAGTTGATGGATATAAGCACAGCATCGCCGTCGGGAACACGGTTAATATCGGTTGTAAGCTTTACAGATTCGGGGAGAGTTACTACGTCATTGCATCTTTCATTAAGAAAACGGATCATTGCAGGGTCATCGTCACGTCCGTACAGAGTAACGTCGTGTCCCACTCTGTCAAGATACCATGTAATAAGAGAACCCCATCTTCCGCAGCCTATAACGGTTATCTTCATGTTAAAAACCAAGCCTTTCTTCGGAGGAACGATTGCCCGTCCGCTGTAATTTATTGTGGTCGTAATTTAACAAGTATATACTGTGACTATTGTACCACAAAACATATGATTTTTCAAGGCTTTGAGAAATGTTCATATAATTATATACTTTTTGTGATAGATACTTGATTATTTCAAAAGTTTAGTATATAATATAACTATGAAACGAATATTTGTTCGGGTTTTGTTCGAGACACCTGAAATGACCCGTAAAAAAGACGTAAAATACATAAAATGTGAGGAATATACAATGAAGCAGACAACAAAGAAAACAGCAAAGCAGGCGGTAGCAGTTGACGGCGCTGATGCAAAAAAGAAAGCGCTTGACACCGCCATCACACAGATAGAAAAGGCATACGGCAAGGGAACCATCATCAAGATGGGAGAAAACCCCAAGATGAACGTTTCCGCAGTATCAACAGGCTCTCTCACCCTTGACCTCGCTCTCGGCGTGGGCGGTCTTCCCCGCGGACGTATCGTTGAGATCTACGGTCCCGAATCCTCAGGTAAGACCACCGTTGCACTCCACGCTATCGCGGAAGTACAGAAGGCAGGCGGCGAGGCGGCGTTTATCGACGCTGAGCACGCTCTTGATCCCGTATACGCAAAGGCTCTCGGCGTAAATATCGACGAGCTTCTCGTTTCCCAGCCCGACAGCGGCGAGCAGGCGCTTGAAATTTGTGAGGCTCTCGTTCGCTCCAACGCTCTGGATATCGTTGTAATCGACTCCGTTGCGGCGCTCGTTCCACAGCAGGAGATCGACGGCGACATGGGTGCTTCCCACGTAGGTCTTCAGGCAAGACTTATGTCTCAGGCTCTCCGTAAGCTTTCAGGTATCATCGCAAAGACCAACTGTATCGTTATCTTCATCAACCAGCTCCGTGAGAAGGTTGGCGTAGTTTACGGTAACCCCGAGACCACCACCGGAGGGCGGGCGCTTAAGTTCTACGCTTCCGTCCGTATCGACATCCGCAAGTCCGAAATGCTTAAGTCAGGCACCGAGACCTACGGAAATAAGGTAAAGTGTAAGGTTGTAAAGAACAAAGTGGCTCCTCCCTTTAAGGTAGCGGAATTTGACATCCTCTACGGCAAGGGAATCTCCAAATCCAGTGAGATCCTTGAGATCGGTATCAACCGCGGTATCATCGAAAAGAGCGGCGCGTGGATCTCCTACGACGGTAACCGTCTGGGTCAGGGACGCGACAATGCACGTAACTTCATCGAATCCAACCCCACACTTATGGCTGAGCTTGAGGAAAAGATCAAGGCGGCTGTGGCTGACGATACGGAAGAGGACGTACTCGACATTCCCGAGGACGAGGATGACGAGCTTGACATCCGTCTTCTCGACCTTGACGATGAGCTTGGTGAATAAGCTCCGATTATGAACGTAAAAAAAGCAAAATATAAAAACTACCGTAACCTCCAAGACGTTACGGTAGAGTTTTCCCCGGGAGTAAACGTGCTCTGGGGCATGAACGCGCAAGGTAAATCCAACGTTCTTGAGGGGATTTACTACTTCGCCCGCGGCCGCTCCTTCAGAGGAGCGAAGGACCGTGACCTTGTCTCCTTCGGCGAGACGGCGGCGATCTGCGAGATCGAATATGAAAAGGATTCCTCATCCGTACCGGTGAAGCTTTCCGCTTCCATTCCCACAACAGGAAAGAAAAAGCTGTACCGTAACGGTGCTCCGCTGAAAGGGTCTGCCGAAATGCTCGGAAACTTCCGCGCGGCGCTGTTTTGCCCATCCCATCTTTCTCTTGTGGGCGGAGGGCCCGCTGAAAGACGCACCTTCCTCGACATTGCAATAGCGCAGAATTCCCAAGCGTATATATATTATCTGTCAAACTACCGCAGATTTTTAGCTGAACGCAATGCCCTTTTGAAGCGTTACGCTTCCGGTAAAACGGTCACCCGTGAGGAATGGGAGACCTATGCCGAACAGATGAGCATTGCAGCTGCTGAAATATACGCAGAGCGTAATGCTTACTGCGATGCACTCACCCGTGACGTAGCGGAATATTTCCGCGAGATGACGGGGGGCGCCGAATCCCCTTGCCTTGCGTACACATCTCAAATGGACGCTTTTACAGGCGAGGCAGACGCTTCCGCAGAAGCAAAAAGTGAGACACGCGAGGGACTTTTTGAAAAGCTGACTTCAAACATCGAGCGCGAAGCCGCCGCAGGCTCTACCCTGTGGGGGCCCCACAAGGATGACATACATATTTCCATAAACGGCAAGGAAGCGAAGCTTTTCGCTTCTCAAGGACAGCAGAGAAGCATCGCCCTTTCCATGAAGCTTGCAGAAGGCGAGATATCAAAGAAACTTACGGGCGAATATCCCGTGTTCCTTCTCGACGACGTTTTCTCTGAGCTTGACGAGCGCCGACGCGCATTCATCATGGATTCCCTTAAGGGGCGCCAGATAATAGTCACCTCCTGCGAGCCGTCGGTAGTGCCCGGAGCGGGGAACGGTGACATTGCGTATTTCCGCGTATCCGGCGGAAACGTGGAGGCGAGACAGAATGGATAAGACATACGTTATAGGCGGTGTTAAAGAACTTCCGTCACGGGTCACTATTGAAGTGATATGCCCGTCGGGCGACGTTAAGAAGCTCAGCATGACGCCGAAGATGTGGGAGGGATACCATCTTTCCTCCGCAGACACGGTAAATGCGGACGTTTTCAATATGATCAGTACGGACAGCGAAAGATGCGAGGCTGTAACCAAAGCTCTCCGTGCGCTCACCGTATCCACCCTCAGCTACGGTGCGCTTAACGCGAAACTGAAGCAGAGCGGTTTTTCGGAGGATGCAGTGCGTGCGGCTGTAGCGATCGTCCGCAAAAGAGGCCTTATCGACGAGACGGCTGACGCGGCGGATATTGCCGAAAAGATGGCACGTACAAAAGGCAGAGGCCCCGCAAGGATCAAAGCAGAGCTTCAAAAGAAAGGTTATTCCTCGTCTGTTGCAAGCACCGCTGCCTACAGCGTGCCACAGGAAATATACGAAGAGGCTCTCCAAAAAAGCATTCACGCAAAATGCAAAGGACACGTTCCCGAAGACAAAGCAGAAAGAGACAAGCTGACGGCGTCTTTAGTCCGTCTCGGTTTTTCTCCGTCCGTGATTTTTTCAGCGATGGAAGAAGCAGAAGAATGATATACACCCCGTTTTCGAAAGGGAATGGGGTGTATTTTTTGAAAGCGCCACGCGTACATGGCTACGGGTGAAACGAACGATTTATTCAGGCTCTCTCACCCGCACGACAGTACAGCTACCGCTAATACCTCGTTAAACAATTTTAAATTCCATACCCTTGTGCAAGCACATGGTATACACCACTCTGCAGGGCGGTTTACTTGACACACTGTAGAGAAATATGCTAAAATAAATTATACTAAAGATTAAGCTGCATACCGATACGTGAACAAGGGAGGTCCCGTTATATGATCGAATACAAAACATTGACTGCTGAAGACATCGAAAAATTGAAAAAGATCGTGCCGGAGGATCATCCTACAGAATTATTCGGTTTCAAGCTCTCTCCTGAATACGAAAAAATCTTCCTCTATCCTACCAATGACGTTTGTCTTTACGAAGACCAGTTCAATATCTTAAAAGAGATCACACCTGCGGGTGACAGGATCAATATTGTAGAGAACGGTAACTACAGTGTATACCGACCTGGCAACACCGTATACGTTTTAACGGGGCCGTTCAGCTTTAGTGAATATGAGTCAATATGGCTCGATTCCATAACCATAATATACCCCGACAGCATGAAATGGATACTTCTCACCGATGAAGAGCTTTACTTTGGTTGGGGAATATTTTGCGCCGACAAAGACACCGCAAAAAAGATCACCGATATTTACCCGGCGCATACAGACAGTATGACAAAGTACACGAATGCTCATATATCAAACCCAAAGGCCATAAAAGCAATGACAGAGTTTTTAGAATGAAACGTTATTGCGTCACCCACAGCCGATATTTTCTTCCAACTGAAAAAATCCGCTTGACAAAGTCTCCGTGCGGTGTTATACTACTATAAAGGCTTTGACGGAGAGTAGTAGGAGAAAACGTATCTCAAAGAGAGCGGCGGATGGTGAAATCGTCGCAGATAACGGTCTTCGAAGTAGCTCCCGAGCCGCGCAGGTGAAAAAAGCAGTAGTCTGCGCCGCACGTCCACGTTACGGACACGTAAGCTGCATACGAACTCGTATGAAGTCAGGTGGTACCGCGCTGTTTGCGTCCTGAGTTTTCAGGGCGTTTTTTATTTTGGGTGAAGAGCGAAACGGAACGTCGTCCCCTACGAAAAAATGGTCCCTCATCGTGCGAGTATTCGCACGAGACAGAGAAACGTTATCTTTTTTGTGATAAGGCAAGGATGTGAGGATTTCGAAGAAATCCGAGAAAACTTCGCCGTTTGAGATGGTTTCTTCTTCGGATGAAGGATAACCAAACCCACGCGAAACGGACCGCCGAGGACGTCGGTCCCTACAATGAATGGGGATGGTTCCATCTTCGGATATAGCATAAACCTGATCCCCTTGTGAAAACGGACCGCCGCACTTCGCGCAATGAATGTGCTGTCGTCCCTACGGTATTTTTTGTACCCCATCGGACTGAGTCCGACATAAATATATACTCCAAAAAGTAAAACACCGAAAGGAAGAATAGATTAAAATGAGAAAAGAACTGGCAAAAACCTATAACCCTGCCGACTTTGAAGAGAGAATATACTCTTCTTGGGTGGCAGATAACTGCTTTGCTCCCTCCGGCAAGGACGGCGCAGAAAACTTCACCATCGTTATTCCCCCTCCGAACATCACAGGACAGCTTCACATGGGTCACGCTCTTGACAACACTCTCCAGGATATCCTTATCCGCTACAAGAGAATGAAGGGCTTTGACACTCTCTGGCTCCCCGGCACAGACCACGCGTCTATCGCAACCGAGGCTAAGATTGTTGAAGCTATGAGAAAAGAAGGTCTTACAAAGGAAGACCTGGGAAGAGACAAATTCCTTGAGAGAGCATGGGCTTGGAAGGAACAGTACGGCGGACGTATCATCGAACAGCTCAAGAAGCTCGGTTCTTCTTGCGACTGGTCAAGAGAGCGTTTCACTCTTGACGAGGGTTGCTCCGAAGCAGTACGCGAGGTATTCGTACGCCTTTATGAAAAGGGACTCATCTACCGCGGCGAGCGTATCATCAACTGGTGTCCTCACTGCAAGACCTCTATCTCCAACGCAGAGGTAGACTACGAGTCTCAGAACGGCCACTTCTGGCACATCCGTTACCCCCTCGTTGGTGGCGGCGGATACGTTGAGGTTGCTACCACACGTCCCGAAACACTTCTCGGTGACACCGCGGTTGCTGTAAACCCCGCGGACGAAAGATATAAGGATATGATCGGCAAGTACGTTGTACTTCCCCTCGTTGGCAGACGTATTCCCATCGTTGCAGACGAGCACGCTCAGCTTGATAAGGGTACCGGTTGCGTTAAGATTACTCCCGCACACGACCCCAACGACTTCGAGGTAGGAAAGCGCTGCTCACTTCCCATGGAGGTTGTACTCACTGAGGACGCTAAGATCACCGAAAACTATCCCAAGTACGCTGGCATGGACCGCTACGAAGCAAGAAAGGCTATCGTTGAGGATCTCCGTGCAGGCGGTTACCTTGCTGAAATTGAAGACCTCGACCACGAGGTTGGTACCTGTTACCGTTGCGGAACCACTATTGAGCCTATGCTCAGCCTTCAGTGGTTCGTAAAGATGGAGCCCCTCGCTAAGCCCGCTGTTAAAGCAGTACGCGACGGCGACATCCGCTTCGTTCCCGAAAGATTTGACAAGAACTACTTCCACTGGATGGAGAACACACAGGACTGGTGTATCTCCCGTCAGCTCTGGTGGGGTCACAGAATCCCCGCTTACTACTGCGATAAGTGCGGCGAGACTGTAGTTTCCAAGGATGCAGTTTGCACTTGTCCTAAGTGCGGCGGCACCATGACTCAGGACCCTGATACTCTCGATACATGGTTCTCCTCCGCGCTCTGGCCCTTCTCAACTCTCGGCTGGCCTCATGACACCGAGGATCTTAAGAGATACTTCCCCACAAGCACACTTGTAACAGGATACGATATCATCACCTTCTGGGTATCCCGTATGATCTTCTCATCCCTTGAGTACACAGGTCAGATCCCCTTCGACACCGTTCTTATCCACGGTCTCGTTCGTGACGCACAGGGACGTAAGATGTCCAAGTCCCTCGGAAACGGTATCGATCCTCTTGAGATCATCTCTAAGTACGGTGCAGACGCGCTCCGCTTCGCACTCGGCACGGGTAACAGCCCCGGAAACGATATGCGTTTCTCCGACGAGAAGATCGAGGCTGCGCGTAACTTTGCTAACAAGCTTTGGAATGCTGCCCGTTTCGTAATGATGAACCTTACCATCGACAAGATCGAGCTTCCCGAAACAGACAAGCTTGCTGCCGAGGACAAGTGGATCCTTACAAAGTTTTCAGAGACAGTAAATAACGTTACCGTAAACCTCGACAACTATGAGATCGGCGTTGCCCTCTCTTCCATCTACGACTTTATCTGGGACGTATACTGCGACTGGTACATTGAGCTTTCCAAGCCCTCTGTATCCGGTGCAGACGAGGAAAGAAGTAAGTGCGCTCAGAACGTTCTCGCATACGTTCTCCGCGAAGTACTTAAGCTTCTCCATCCCTTCATGCCCTTCATCACAGAGGAGATCTACTCAGGTCTTCCCGGTGAGGACGGCACTATCATGCTGAAGGATTATCCCGAGGCAGATAAGATCCCCTCTTTCGCAGATGAAACTGCATCCTTTGAGAGAGTTATCTCCGCTATCAAGGCTATCCGCGCAAGACGCGCTGAGATGGGCGTTGTTCCCTCCAGAAAGGCGGCTGTAAACGTAGTTACAAAGTACGAGGACAGCTTTAAGAATGCAGGTATCTTCTTCGAGAAGCTCGCTTCCGCATCAAGCTTTGCTGTTGTAGAAAGCTACTCCGACGAGGGTGCTGTACAGATCATCACCGATTCTGCGGCGATCTATATTCCCCTTGCAGATATGGTAGACTTTGCGGCAGAGGCTGAAAGACTTGAAAAGGAGCTTAAGACAGTTGACGCTGAGATCAAGAGAGCTGAGGGAAAACTGAACAACGAAGGCTTTACGTCACGTGCTCCCGCGGCTGTTGTTGAAGCTGAGAGAGAAAAGCTTGAAAAGTACCGTGAAAAGAAGATCGGTATCGAAGAAGCTCTTAAGAGTGTAAAGGAAAAGCTGTAAGATAACAGAGATCCATCCGTCACGACGGATGGATCTTTTTTACAACCATCACTTGACATTCGACTATTTTTTGTATAATATAATTAGTATATGTTGTTCGGAGGTGAAACACATGAAAAAAACTGTAATAAAACTCGCGTCCCTTGTACTGATCTGCTGTATGTTTACCATGACTCTCGCATCCTGCGGTATTAACATTGATGAAGGCAAGGCGCACGTGGAAGGATTATTCGCCGCAATATCGGAAGAGGATTTCAAGAAAGCCGCAACGTATATGCATCCCGAATATGATTTCGACCCCAAGGATTATTTCGAGGGTATTGCCGAATACTGGGGCATCAAACTTACGGACGGCATCGTTGTGGATGCTTTTGGCAGTGTTAAAACTATCGTTTATGACTCAAACGTCGAAGGATCACTTCTCCAACTTGATATGTACATAAAGTCCGGTACAAAAAGTGCTACTTGTGTGGTCGTTTTGGTTGAAAACGACGCAGGCTTCGGTATCTATGATATCACAGTCTATCCCAATTATAACGGCTAACAGACAATAAGCATCCCCCGATTTGCGGTGCAAATCGGGGGATTTTTCTATTCACTTTATCTTACAAAAGCCTTGTGGAAGCGGGCAAACATGGTCGCAGTTTCACTTCTCTGAGCTTTATCTTGAGGCGCTAACATAATATCGTCGCCGTTCTGTTTACCGGTTACGATGCCAACACCGTTTGCCCAAGCAACAGCCTCTGCAAATCCTGCATAGGGGCTGATCTTATCTGCGTCGGGGAAAGATGAAAGGTCAGCACCATCTGCCATTTCAGCCTTCTTGTAGTCCTTCAGATATCTGTAAAGGAATACCGCAACCTGCTCACGGGTAACGAGAGTGTCGGGAGAGAATGTGGTAGCACCCGTTCCTGTTGTAACTCCGTTCTGATATGCCCAAAGCACAGCGGGTGCATACCACTCGCTTGCGGGTACGTCTGCGAAAGGATTGTCAGACGTATCCACCGTGGGTCTTCCCTCTATATTATAGAGGAGCTGTACTATCATGGCGCGGCTTGTCTGGGTAGCGGGAGCGAATACCGTGTCGGATGTTCCGCTCATAAGTCCTGTAGCGAAGGAGTACAGAACAGGCTCAAAGAACCAGTCGGATGTTTTTACATCCTCAAATGCAAAATTCTTCACAGGCTCAAGAGATTTATTGTACGCATCACGAACAGCCTCGTCTGTCATAGTGCCGGAATACATTCTGACAAAGTTCACGGATGAATTCTTAAGCAGAGACGGATCCTCTCCCGTTCTTCTGCGTCCGCCAACGTTGAACATGATCTCATCCACCGGAGTTTCATTATCGTACTCGTTGCCGATTCCGCCGGGGCAATATTCGCTCGTCTTCTTTTCTCCGTTGATATACAGAGTGAGATACTGGCTGTCATACGTTACCGCAATGTGAGTCCACTTTCCCATAGGCATGCTCGTTCTGCAGAACTCTCCGGAGTCTGCACCCTTGGGATTAAATCGCACACATATCGTGTCGGACTGTGTAGTAATCGCCAGGCCACCGAAGTTGTAGTTGCCTAATATCTCCTGAGGCTCATTAGAGTAGTTCATCTTTACGTTTGCCTCAACAGTAAAACCGTAACGCATTGCATCAAGGGTTTCTTCGGTGAAGTGATACATATTGGTGGAAAGGCCGATAAAGTTCACCGCATAGCGGTTTAAATCCTTATCAAACTTAGGTGCTAAGAACGCGGGCACGTCAGAGGGGTGTCCCATAAGGTCGAGTGATGTTCCGTAGGAATAATCGATATCGTACAGTACGCGGGTATTATTGTTAACGGGGCGTGGCTCTATGATAAAGGTATCGGTACTCTTTATAGTATTACTCTCATAACCAAAGCAGGACTTAGCGTAGATTTCGATATAATATTCCGTATCCCACGGAATTCCTGTCATGACTGTAGTTATACTGTCGGAACCGTATCCACCCGGAATGTGGTCGTTATTGGGAATTACCGTATCTATTATCTGTCCGTCACCGTTTTTCGGTACCGCCTTAATGGTATATGAGTACACGTAATCGTAATTGTTCTTCGTCTTGGTCTGCGCTTTGGGGAATGTTATTTCAACAGAATCGTGGTCTCCCATGTTACGGATGGAGATCACCTCATCGCCATTAAACCAGGGGGCGGACGCCTTGAGAACATATGAATCGGGATTTTTCGCCTCATCCTTGTCTGCAAAATAGATGAAATCTTCTGCAGTGTCGGATGCGTCAAGGATCCATTCCTCATCACCGAACATAACACGTCCGTTCTGGAAGTCGAGTCTGCGCACCTCGGTGGTGCCGTCACGTTTTACGTCGAACATAACTCCGAAGGAACCTATCTTACCACCCTCGCCGAAGCCGTCGTCAATGGTCTTTCCGACAGTTCCGTCACTGATGCTTGTAAATCCTGCGGACTGGTCTATAAATCGAGGTGAATAGGGATTGTGGTGAGAATGCCCCGATACGTGGATGATCTGAGGGTATTTTTTAAGTAAAGCCTCGGTCTCGTCGGAGAATCCGTCGTTCTTTGTAGATGAAGCAGCCATGACCGTATCACCCATGGGGGTGTGCGATATGAGGAAGATATGTCCCTTCCAGCCGCTGGCTACTACCTCTTCAAGAGAAGACTTGATAAATTCGTGTCTGTCGTAGTAAACCTCAGACTCTTCCGTTCCGATCATACTAAGCTTGATTACAGGCACACCGCCTATCCAATACAGCTTGTCAAGCGCCTGTCCGGTTCTTTCGCTGAACACTCTCTGATGCTTCGCATCGTCTTCGTAGGCGTAGTACTCGTGGTTACCTGCGGCAATGATCGTGGTGTCTACGGGAGCATTCTTGCCCACACCCTTGCGGGTATAGCCTTCAATATCAACTGTCAGTTCTTTTGTATAGCTTGAGACGATATCCATGAACATATCAAGCTCATAGTCCCAACCCATTTCGGTCACGTCACCGGCAAATATATACGCATCTGCTCCGCCGAGCTTTCCGATGGTTTCGTAAGCATTTCTCAGCTTTGCATAGGAATAGCTGTAACCGATGTGGGCATCGCTGCTGACCACAAAACGTGCGATAACGTCCGATGGACGTTCGATCTTTTTGATCTCTGTGTATGCAGGTGACCAAGGCTTTTCATCGTCGGACGCTTGCGCTGCAAACGCTGCCGTAGTCAAAAGCATTGTAATGCACAGTATAAATGACAATAGTTTTTTCATACATATTATCTCCGTTCATATATGTTTTGATGTTTTCATTATACATGACGGAAATTGTAATGTCAACATTTATTTAGCTTCATCTTGTATATTTATCGTTTCTTTTGCCAACAAGGCTTTACAATTTATAAAAAATATTGTATAATTGTGATATGAACATTTTTTTGAGAAAGGCATAACTGTAATGAAAAAGATCATATCAAGTATTCTAATTTTTGTACTTATACTGTCGATGACCGTCTGCCCCGCCATAGCAGCGTTCATCCCGACTGCAAACAAGCTGTCTGCGATCCCCAAGGGAAGCGACGTTGTCGTCCGCTTCGCCGTGGGAAGCGACATCCACATCGGCTACGGAGACTCCGTTGATAAGCTTAAAAATGCCTATGCGGCAATGAAACGTATCGGCGGTGTTGACGCCTTTATCGCCGCAGGCGACCTTACGGAGGGCGGCACACCCGAGGAGCTTGCAGCCTACCAGAGCATCGTTGCGGAAAACAGCGAGAAACTCACCGTTGAGGTTGACTCCTTTACGGGCAAGGGTGCCGGCGCCGGTGCCGCTGTAGGAACCACTATTTCTATGCTTGGAAACCACGAGTGCTACAACCCCAACATCGAAAATGACTTCAGAGAGCAGGTCGGTCAGGAGACCGAGATGATATATTGGCTCGGCGGTAAAGTTCCTGTGATCAAAGTAAGCCTTGCTGTCGCGGGGAGCTCAAGCGATTTTGAGCCGAAGCACGATTATATCGTGTCTGCAGTAAAAGAGGTAGAGGCAACGGGCTACAAGGGACACATTTTCTTAGTTTCCCACATTGGATTTGAGGATACGCTTTTCGGTGACTATCAGGAGGGCGACAGATACCTACCCGAGACCCGCGAGTTTTTGAAGAATTATCCTCAGCTTGTACACATTTCGGGACATTCTCACCCTGATCCTATGAACCCCGGCGTTATCGACCAGTCAGCAGGCTTTACAAGCGTGATCACAGGTACTGTCGGAAAATACTACAGACAGTGTGAGGATACTCTTTTCGGTTCATCCATTACCGTGTTTGACGTTAAAAAGGACGGCACCACCGAACTTTACCGAGTTGATCTTACCACAGGTCAGCTTATATACGGAGGAGAAAATTGGATCCTTGACTCATCGCAGAAGCCGAAGGATTTCATATACTTCAACGATCCCGCCAAGGCGGCAAATCCGAACGCATACTGTCTTAAAGGTTCCGCCCCCATATACGGCGAAGGGGTGACCGTCACAGTAAAGGACAGGGGTGACTTTGACTCTATCGACATTACGTTCACTGCGAACGCAAAACCTGCAAGCGACAAGAACTACGACTACGTAGAAAGCTACAATATCTATGTTACTCCCGTAAACGGCGGCGAAACGCTCACCATGAACACATATAACGATCCTTCCATACCCTTCGGTACTAACAGAACAGTCACCATCTACGGCCTCGAATATGACACTGATTACGAGATATCCGTAACGGCTGAGGGTGCTTTCGGCAAGAAGAGTGCTCCCGTTAAGGCAAAGGGGACCGTAAACGTTGGGCGAGACGATACCATTGACACCTCACTTAAGACACTTTACGGTGTTGATTATTCCTACGGTGATCAATCTGACTTCAAGGGACACAGCGGTAAGATCACTGCCCCCACGAAGCTCGTCACAGATGAGACTATAGGTAAAATGGCCGCATCCTTTGGCGGCATGAACGTAGTTTCCTATGACTTCGACCTTGAGGATATCGACGCTATCCGTCACGCATTCACCCTTGAGGCGTACTTTAACCTCGCCGATACCGGGCCTTATCAGCAGATACTCAGCCTTAAGGACGCGTTTGTCAACTTAGCAGTTGAAGACGGTATACTGTCAGCATACGTAGAGTTAGCCAGAAATTCGGGCGTTTTCAGCGTATGTCACACCCCCATTGAAGAAAATGAATGGATCCACGTTATCTTAACCTATGATAACAAGAAAGCGCGTCTTTACGTAAACGGTGAGCTTACAAGAGAGGAACGTCACTCAGGCGGACTCAAAACTGATATTGACACCTCCTACAAAAAGATAACGCTTGGCGGTTACTCGATGACAGAGGATAATTTGGTTAAAGGCTCAATGATCAATATGTTCTCACTTAGCCAAGGCACAATGTCCGCAGAACAGGTAAAGGCAGCATATAACGCTGTTACCTCAAACAAGAAGATGGCGTTCACCGACGTGTCAAATAATGATTGGTTCTATCCTACCGTCGGTTACGCTTATGATACGGGACTTATGAACGGCACGTCAGATACACTTTTTGCCCCCGCCACACAGACCAGCCGCGCAATGATCGTTCAGCTCCTATATAATATAGAAGGAAGACCTGCTGTTGATACAGCCAATAATCCTTTCGCAGACGTACCCGCAAGCGAATGGTACGCCCCCGCTGTGCTTTGGGCATATCAAAACGGAGTTACAACGGGAACAGGTGCTACCACATTCTCCCCCGATGCTCTCGTAACACGTGAGCAGGTTGCAGTATTCCTTTACAGATATATGAAGGACTACAAGAAAGCTGAAATGGCAGAGGAGGCAGACATTTCTGCATTCCCCGATGCAGGCAAGATCAGCCCCTACGCAGGCTTTGCCGAGGCAGTTGCTTGGGCAAACGGTGTCGGAATCGTAACGGGTAAGCAGAATGGAGACACGGTAAGCCTCGCACCTCAGGACAAGGCGCAGAGAAGCGAAACTGCGACCATGTTCGCGCGCTTCCACAAAGCTTTCGTAAGATAAGTAAACAGAAAAGTCCCCCGACATGCATTTCGTTGAATCGCATATCGGGGGACTTATTTGTTACGCAATGACAAGGCTGAAAAGGTGGAGCTTAGTCATTATTACTCATCTGCCGTTGACACACATCAACGGCAATTTTTATTACAGACATCATATACACAAAATTCTCAACTAATACAAACTCCCCACGTTTTAGTCCATCCGAGTGCTTGCAAGTCGTTAACTTATATGATACAATAAACAAAGGAGACAGTACTTCTGTTATAAAGTACTGTAATTCTTATTTTAATAATACGAACAGAGGGAGACTATCAACATGACTCCGTGCAAGCATGAATATGAGGTATTGGAGACCAACTGCTGCTATATAAAAAAGAAGTGTAAAATATGCGGCGAAGAATTTAAGATCATTAATGATCCGGATGATCATATGTTGGATATGTACGACATAGGTGAATACGTTATGAACCCTCCGGGAATAACCACTATTTTATATTCCTGTTCTTTGTCACTTACAGTCGAAAGCACTAACGAAGTATTAAAGTTTGATAAAGAAATAATAACCGTAGGAAAACATGAGTCTTGTGACATCCGTCTCATGTCAAACCGTATGGTGGCAAAACATCATGCTTCATTCCATTATGAGAACAGCCGTTGGTTTATCAGAGACAACACTTCCCTGAACGGCACTTGTTTGAATGGAAATTTAATGATACCCGGGAAGAAATATCAGCTTAATCCCGCTGACGAAATTTGTTTTGCGAATTCTGAGAAATATATATTCTATAAACCGAACCATTCGTATAATACATATGACGTAAAAAAACAATCATTTCCGAATCCTCCGACCATCCCATCAAAAAACGCAACTGTTCCCACCATAAAGGATAAACTTCTCGGCAAAGTAATAGGCGACAGATATTCGGTCACTGAATTTGTATGTAACAACGGAATCTCTTCGATGTTTATTGTACAGGACAACAGTACGTCAAAGAAACTATCAATGAAAGTATGGGATAAAACAAACCGTTATTATGCACCCACCATGCGTGAATTATATTTAAACGAGACGTATTGGATAATAAAAAACAAGCATCCCTTAATTCCGGAATGTTTTGATATTATCGAGGATAATGAATATATTTTTATCGTAAATGAACGTATTGAAGGTACAAGCCTGGCAAGTCTGCTGAGAAGTAACGGAGCTCAGTCCGCTGACACAGTCGTTAGGTGGGCTAAAGATCTTTGCAGCCTTCTGAATCATTTTCATAAAAAGACACCTCCTCACGTTTGCCGTAATATAGAGCCTGCAAACATCATTCTTACAACAGACGGCAGCCTTAAAGTTGTTGATTTTCACAGAGTTGATACTTGTGACAGGATCAATGCCGGAAAATCGACAATATTAGGTACCTTATCTTATGCCGCACCGGAATGTTTTTCTCAATTCTGCCCGATCGATGCAAGAACAGATATATATTCCCTTGGAATTACAATGCACTACCTTGTAACAGGGATTGATCCTACGCAACCTCCATACGAATTATTACCTGTCCGTAAAACGGATCCCGCGCTCCCCCGCGGACTTGAATACATAATTTCCAAATGCATTGAGCGTCACCCCAACGACAGATATCAGAATTGTGATGAATTGATAGCTGATCTGAACATATATCATAAATTACCCGGCATAAAAAACTTATTCGTAAAATTGTTTAAGAGAAAATAAAAGGACGCGTCTGCGTCCTTTGGGTAACCCGCTCGTGATGTAACTAGTGCGAACATCGGACTAGATCCACGCCGCACTTCGCGTAAGCGAATGTGCTCTTTCTGAATCCAGTCACTCCGAAAAAGAAAAAGCAGGGCAATCCCTGCTTTTTCTTTTTCGGAGTGACTGGATTCGAACCAGCGGCTTCGACGTCCCGAACGTCGCGCTCTACCAAACTGAGCCACACCCCGAAATACATAACAGTAGTATTATATCAAAAACAACCACAGATGTCAAGTGTAATTGTACTTTTTCTCTCCCCTTTTCTGTGATTTCATTCGCCCATATACTGACCTTTTTCCACACGCAGTAAACTGTAATGTGCTATATGTACAAATTTTGACAGCGTTTTACCGTGCTAAAGGGCTAAAATACAGCAAAACGCCGAAGTTAAAAAAATGTTCATTTTACTGTTGCAATTTGTCATTCTTTGTACTATAATACTACTCATGAAAAATAAATACTCTATATGACGCTTGCAGGAAATGCCGACACGGCAACCGAAGGAGTAACGCTCTCAGGTGTCCCTACGGGACGGGACTGTAAGCCGATAGAACTTTGGAGAAGCTCATTAAATTGAGTGCCGAAGGTGCAAAGCGAATACCGCTAATCTCTCAGGCAAAAGGACAAAGTGCAACCGAATGCGGAGCCGTGGCTCTGTGGCAAGTTTTCGGTGTCTTTTTCTGAGGCTCGGCGTGTACGCGGAGTCTTTTTTCATTTACTTTATTTCAGGAGGACTTTTAGTCATGGAAAAAATCGAAGCTTTTCTGCTTCCCATCGTTCAGACAATCAATGCCTACATGTCTGACTACATTCTTATCTTTCTTCTCGTAGGCGCAGGTCTCTACTTCTCATTCAGAACCAAATTCGTTCAGATCAGATGCTTCGGCGAAGGTTTCAAAAAGGTCTTCGGCGGTATCTTCAAGAAGGGTAATAGCAAGGGCGGTCTTTCCTCCTTCCAGGCGCTTGCTACCGCTATTGCCGCTCAGGTAGGTACAGGTAACATCGTAGGTGCCTGCGGCGCTATCCTCGTTGGTGGTCCCGGTGCTATCTTCTGGATGTGGGTCATCGCATTCTTCGGTATGGCTACCATCTACGCCGAGGCTACTCTCGCTCAGGAAACACGTGTCGTTAAGGAAAACGGCGAAGTACTCGGTGGTCCCGTTTACTACATCAAGAAGGCATACAAGGGCTTCTTCGGTAAGTTCCTCGCTGTATTCTTTGCTGTCGCTCTTACCATCGCTCTCGGCTTCATCGGCTCAATGGTACAGTCCAACTCTATCTCAAGCTCCATTGAGACTGCTTTCGGCATCCCCACATGGATCATCGGTGCTGTACTCGCAGTTATCTGCGCATTCATCTTCATCGGCGGTATCAAGAGAATCGCTGCTGTTGCTGAAAAGATCGTTCCCCTCATGGCTGTTATCTACCTCGTTGTCGGTATCGTAGTTCTCGTTATCAACTTCAAGGCTATACCCGAAACATTCGGTATGATCTTCAAGTTCGCATTCACTCCTCAGGCTCTCCTCGGCGGTACTATGGGTGCTGCTATCAAGGCTGCTATCAGCCAGGGTGCAAAGCGCGGTCTCTTCTCTAACGAAGCAGGTATGGGTTCTACACCTCACGCACACGCTCAGGCTGAAGTAAAGAAGCCTCACGACCAGGGTGTTGTTGCTATGATCGGTGTATTCATTGACACGTTCGTAGTTCTCACCATCACCGCACTCGTTGTTATCTCTACACTTTACGCAAACGGTGGTCCTCTCGGTACCGCTGAAGGTCTTGCAGCTACTGAGCTTACCAAGAACAATCTTATGCAGACCGCTCTCGGTACTGCTCTCGACAACCAGACTGCAGGTAACATCATCATTGCTGTCTGCCTTACATTCTTCGCATTCACAACCATCATCAGCTGGAACTTCTTCGGTAAGCAGAACGTTGAGTACCTCTTCGGAAAGAAGGCGACTATCGTTTACTCTGTAATCGCTATCCTCTTCATCTTCGGCGGTTCTCTCTTCAAGAACGACCTCGTTTGGGAGCTTGCTGATATGTTCAACAACATCATGGTAATCCCCAACGTACTTGCACTTATTCCTCTTGGATTCATCGTTGCTAAGTGCGCTAAGTCTAACAAGCAGGATAAATAATAGAAAGATTCTTCTCTTCTTTAACTTCATACAAGCAAAATGCTCTCGGTTTTACGAGAGCATTTTGCTTTTCAGCATGTACAATATTTAATTAAAAGCTTTTTTCAAAATACCCCTGCATATCGAAAAGCTCAAGCTTTGAGTCCTTTTTCAGATACAGAGGGTGATGCGGATGCCCCTTTACGGACGTTTTGCCAGTCTTGTACCACACTGCGCCAAACTCGTTGCCTATCTGCACCATATCCTCAAGGCAACGCTTCAGGTAATCTCTCTTTTCAACGATGGTTCCCCATGCCGCCCATACACCGGGCACACCCTCGCACCGTTCAAGTATCCAACGGAATGCGCACATATTCTCAAGGTGGAGCCTTTCGTTAAAGGTCTTGTCCATGTGGTCGGGGTTTGTAGCCCTTTGCGCGTATACGTTGAACATGATAAAGGAGTCGTATCCGTTACCGAGGGCAATGCGCTCCACGGATTTGAGAGTATTGTCAAGATTGTCGGGCTCGGCAGTGGACGGATTGATGCCGATAGCTATAAGAGGTCGCTTTCCCGCGGTCCCCAGAATATATCGGTATTCGGAATAAAAATCTGGTATGTACAACCATTTTTCGCGGTCGTATTCCGCGCTGTCATCGCGGCGCATTCTGGCTTCGTCAAAAGTAAGTATATCTATTGCGGTTGATTCCGCTGTCGGTATGTGCATAAAGACCTCCTTGTATTTTTGAAGTAGAAAAGTATAATTGTCATTAAGAGCAACAGCCGAATAATTGTTCATATATAAATAAACAATACAATTTTCAGCCGCATCTTCACTTTACATCAAGTTTTTCTTTTTAGCGTTAAGCTTACATATTCAAGATGCCTATATTCTATCACATAAGTTCTTAAACTGTCAAGAAAACAATCTCACCTTGTATGCATAAGTTTTTATAAATTTATCGCATGGGACAATATTATTACTATGGTAGTTAAATTCAGCCGTCAAAGGCGTAGGAAGACTGCAAAAGATACAAGACATTCGTTAAAATAGTACAGTATATTGTGGTGTAACTCTCGATAATAACATACTCACGGTAAAAATTGCACAAAAAAAGACGTATAAATTGTGCAAGCTTATGAAAATTCCGAGGTGGAAAAAGTAATATTGATTATCGGACAAAAAAGTGGTATAATATAATGGAATCCAGAGTAAGCACTTTCTGAGTATTCATACAATAAGTTATTACATACCGACTCCACGTCGGATGTTTGAACGAAAACCATCTTACGGAGGTTCTTCCCATGAAAAAATTACTCGCCCTCACCTTAGCTGTTGTTCTTCTGTCTGCCACTCTTGTGAGTTGCGGCACGACTCTTGAGAAGGATGCAGAAGGTAACTTAGACCGCGGTGCTGTTATTAATATGTACCTGACGGACGAAGTATACGACTTTGACCCCCAGCAGCCCGTTAACGATGACGCGAAGCTCAAGATCCTTCACCTCCTTTTTGAAGGTCTCACAAAGCTCAACTCCAAGGGTAAGTGGGAAAAGGCTATGATGGATAGCTACACCGTTAACCCCGACGACCGTGACGGTTACTCCATCACCATCGAGCTTAAGTCTTCCAAATGGACTGACGGCCGTCCCGTTCAGGCAGGTGACTTCGTTACCTCATGGAAGAGACTTGTTGACACAAACAACAAGGGCGAAGCCGCTTCTCTCCTTTATGATATCAAGAATGCGCGTGCCATCAACCTCGGCGACGTTTCCGTTGACGACCTCGGCGTATCCGCAGTTGATACATATACTCTTAAGGTTACTTTCGAGAACGACAATGTTGATATCGACAGATTCTTCACAAATCTCTCATCTATCGCTCTCGTTCCTCTCCGCGAGGATGTTCTCGCAAGATACGGTGAGTCCTGGTCTTCCGTTACCAACGCTGTTATCTCCAACGGTCCCTTCGCTGTAAAGGCTGCTGCTGAAAACGGCGAGATCAGACTTGAGCGTTCCAGCTACTACTACCGCGACACTGAGGCTAACGAATACCTCGATACATATGTTATCCCCTACAGACTTGTAACAGACCACAGCGTAAAGCTTGCAGATCAGCTTAAGGCTATGGACGAAGAGGGCGTATTCTACCTTGGAAACCTTCCCCTTGACGAGCGTGCCAACTATGCAAAGAAGGCAGAGGTTTCTGACATGATGTCTACCATGTCCTTCTACTTCAACACAACAAAGGCTCCTTTCGACGATGCTGACGTTCGCCGCGGACTTTCTCTCGCTCTCGATCGTGATGCGATCGCTGAGATCCTCACATTTGCTGAGGCTGCAGAGGGTGTTGTTCCCGAAGGTGCATTCGACACAAGCTACAAGACTTCCTTCAGAAAGGAAGGCGGTAAGCTCATTGAGTCTTCTGCTAACGTAGACGAGGCTAAGAAGCTCATCGGCAACGCAAAGGGCAGCTTCTCTATCACAGTACGCGACAACGAGGCTGACATTGCTGTGGCTGAGTACGCCGCAGAGGTTTGGGGCAAGCTGGGCTTCAAGGTTAAGGTTGAAAAGACCGGAACAAGAGCTGAAACAGGTCTTGACCCCGCAACAAAGTCTGTAACGGAATACGTTGTAGACGAATTTGACGAAGCATATGCAAACGGTGACTTCGACGTTATCGCTGTTGATATGACAATGGCATCCCCCGATGCTTTCGGTGTTCTTGCACAGTTTGCCGCTGACTTCTCAGGCAATGGTATCGATATGGATGCTGAAAAGAATTACCCCTACTATCCTCACGTGACAGGCTTTGACAACGATAAGTATCTTGAGATCATCGAGAAAGCAGTTGCGGCTGAGACCGCTGCTGACAGAGCTGCTGCTCTTCACGAGGCTGAGAAAATGCTTCTTGACGAAATGCCTATTTGTCCTCTCGTTACACTTCAGTCTGCTTACATTAAGTCCAAGCTTCTCTCCGGCTTCGACACCGATTACTACGGCGTAACCGATTTCAAGCGCGTAAAGATGAAGAACTACATGGACTATAAGCCTGATGAAGATGCAGAAGCTGAGACTAAGGCTTCCGAAGAATAATCTCTCTTCAACAGAATAAATTATAAATCATCGCAAGGCTTCCGTACAGACGTCGGGAGCCTTGTCTTTCCCTGTATCCTACTTTCCAACATATAAGACTTGGTTGAAACATATCTGATACATCCCCGTAAAACGAAAGGAATCACACCATGAAAATGACGCTTAAAAGCTCGGAAGAGATAAAAATATTTATTCTGTATCTGCTTGACAGAATAGGCTACCCACTCAGCTATTCCGACTTAGGTACTATCATTATCCGCGACGGAGTTGTTGACTACTTCGCATACTGCGAATATTTCTGTGAGCTTGTTGAAGCGGGTCATATTGCCGAGTCCGACGAGGAAGGTAATCCCCTGCCAGGTATTCCCTGCGAATCTTCTTCACATAACAGCTTAGACGACGAACGCGCTGACGGTCTCGCCGGTGAGATCAGATATAAGCGTCCTACAGGTGACGATCTTGCAGATAAAAACAAGACCTACGTCGTTTCCGACACAGGTAAACTGATAGCACGTAACCTTTCCGAAAACATTCTTATGTCCGCTGTCAGAGAAAAAAGCTATATCAGTGCAATGCGACACCTCTCTCTTGAAAAAAGAGGAGCCGTCTGTGACCAGACCTTTGAGAGAAGCGGTGAAAATTTCATATTCAAATGCTCCATAAAAGACAAAGAAGGCATTTCTCTTGATCTGGCAGTTCGTGCAGACACAGTTCATCAGCTCAACCGAATGAGACTTAATTTCGATGAAAAGCCCGACGTGGTAATGAGAGGAATCGTAGCTCTTCTCACAGGTAACGTAAACTATTTATTCGAAGAGTGATACACTTTGTCGAAAAAGAACAATAAAAAGAAGAAAACGCGGAAATTATTATAGACTTTACTGCATATTTTTTAAAAAACTATTGACGGAATTGTAATTTAGTGGTATAATTGTTTAAGACCACGTTACAAGGACGTTACATAGAAGGTAAATTTACCGGTAGATAAGAATTGAGTACAGATAAAACAACACTTGAACTGTTGGCTCGGATCAAGAACGGAGATGAATTGGCCTTCCATACGCTTACGGAGAACTACTCCTCTCTCATTGATTCCGTCGCTCTAAGTACAGCAGAATATCTTGGAAGGTCGGGTATCGTATCTCCGGGGGATGCTGTTGATGATTTACGACAGGAAGCCAGACTTGCCCTTTACCGTGCAAGTCTCAGCTACGATCCGGACGGCGTAGGAGAAAAGGTTACGTTTGGACTTTTTGCCAAGATCTGCATGAGAAATGCATTAACGTCTGAGTATCGAAGACTCAGCGCAAAAAAAAGACGAAGCGACAGGATCAGACGCGCTTCTCTTGACGATACCAGATCAGTGCGCGACGACATTCCGGATGCGACGATGAAGCTCGCACTGGAGGAAATACTTCGCAACGAAGGCGATGAACTTTCCCGTTATGAAGAGAAGGTTCTCAAAGCTTATGCAGAAGGAAAGAAGATCCCCACTATCGCAGAGGAGCTTGGCCGAAGCATAAGGTCTGTCAATAACGCATTATACCGCATAAGGGTAAAGCTGAAGCGGTAGATACTACGAATACTACGGCAGGAGCCGTGTATATATATGCCCGTATAGCTTAATGTAAGAGCGTTGGTTTCAAAGGTGGCGGTTTGATTCCGCCGAGGGCAGAAATTTTTTCCATATTTTTAAAGCGAGGGAACACAAGATGTACCAGGACAAGACCCTTAAGTGCAAGGAATGCGGCAACGATTTCGTATTCACAGCAGGCGAGCAGGAATTTTACGCAGAGAAGGGCTTCCAGAATGAGCCCCAGAGATGCAAGGCTTGCCGCGATGCACGCAAGAATGCAACACGCGAACCCAGAGAAATGTTTACAACAGTATGCCACAAGTGCGGCAAGGAAGCTAAAGTTCCTTTCCAGCCCAACAGTGACAGACCTGTATACTGCAGCGATTGCTTTGCAGAGATGAAGGGTCAGCAGTAATTTTATTGCATTCTATGGAAGCAATTTAGGCTCGTGAACCAAAACGAATAATAACTTGTTTCAACCAAAATACCGCAGGAAAACCTGCGGTATTTTTGCTGTTACCGTACCCTCTCTTTTTTCTGTAGGGGAGCACTGTATACTGCCGCTTAGTGGGTCAAGGTGTACGTTATTTATTGTAGGGCAGGGGTTTACTCCTGCCGTAATACCATACCGAGCAAAACGGCGTAAGGGATCTCCCGCCCTACGTTTCTTGTAATACGTAATATACATGATATCCACATGTATCATGCATCGCATTGATGCTTGTGTTATGATAACACATTTCAAACATACATTGCAAAAGCGGAGTGAAATCACTCCGCTTTTGTGTGCTATTAACCTTCGTTGATTGCGTCAAAAAAGAATTGTGCAAGTGTCTTCCAATCGTTGATGATTTCAGGTGCTTCGTGTCCAAATCGCAACACTGCACCTTGCTTGGTTACAATAACAACATCGCCATCCGCACATGTAGCAAACACTTTACCCTCAGGTATTTCCTCTAGTAGCTCTTCTTTTTTTAACTCATCAAAAAATTCTTTTGTAGAAGCTAAGGATTTTTCGTATGATAGCAGTACATACTCATCAGAAATAAAGCCGCCATTTGCTATTTTATAATAAGGCAGAAGCAATTCATACTCAACATCAGTTACTGATTCCACCAATGCCTTGCAGATTCTCTTTTGAAAATCCTCTTTACGGTCACTTTTAACCTTTCGCAAAACTTTAAGTGCATCTTTTTCACTTATGTTACGTGCAGGACGATTTGAACGTTTTATTTTCTCATAAGAAACTAAACTCTGCCTGATATATTCTTCTGACGGCTTTGGTCTTTTCGTTGTTTTATCAAGCGTGTATCCATTTGGAACCCGGGTCAAAACACAAGCAGGCTGTAAGTCTGCCTGAGAAAGAGCTTTTTCAGAAATCAATAGTTGAGCAGTATCCTTATGTATTAATATTTTCTTTCTTCCGCAGTAAGTATCTGTCCTAGGACAATAAACATAAGCGATTCCGCCGCTCGGCATATCTTCCGCCAAATAACAATTTTGGAGTTCAATGTGTTGCAGTTCATGAAATATAGAAGCTATTTTAGGCAAAGAGCCTCCCAATGCTTCGATCTTGAATATATCGGTCTTTTTTAAATCACGATCACACCCAATACGGGCAATTTGCCTTTGCGGATAAATATGGAACCATTGCTCGGATTCGTATTTACCTTTGTCCTGAACCCAACAAAAATCTACCCCTTCAATATTGTGCTTTATGCAAACGTTTCTGAAACGCTCGGAAACACATATCTCAAGTATCTCTTTAGGCGAACGTGATAATTCGTGATATGCACGGATTACATCAAGATACAATTCTTCGCCGTTATCACTTGAAACAATGGTTCTATCACAAAAAGTTGCTTCTTTAAAACAACTTGTTTTTAATTCAAACCAATCACTTGTGATTTCAGGATAGCTCCGTTTATACCATCCACGAGCAGTCCATCCGTTTTTCTTGCAAAAAGCTTTTATTTCGTCAAGAACAAAATCAGCATCGGGTTCATCCATTTTCAACAAGCTCCACCCAACACAATCACATTTCTTGCCGAGCGAATGTACAAAGTCAATGTTTATTTGATATTCTTTTTCGCAAAATTGCTTCTGCTTTTCATCAAGAATCCAATGTAACTCTTCTTTAAAGACCACAAAATCACCGCCTCTGATTTATTATATCACATTTTGTTTCAAAAGTAAATGTTAGGTATATTTTTTACACATTACCACAAGTACTAAACGGCTTGAGAGGCCCACACCCCTACAATTTTGATACGCAAAATGAGCCGAAGGAATTCCTTCGGCTCATTGTTTTATGTCGTTTTACGGCTCGTAGGTCATACCTACGTGAAGACCAGTACCTACTTTAATAACTATATCGTTTTCCTGAAGAAAAGGATAGTACGGTTCATTCGTCTCTGTATCAGTACCCGTCTCGGGTGCTGAGGTCTCCGTACCCGTTTCATCCGTCGGAACATCACCCTTTTCCTCCGCGGGAACATCGGATGCAAGTCGACAAAGCACGTACCCGTTCTCGCTGTCTATAACGGATATCCTACGGAATTTTACCGTAACCTCGTCAAGAATAAATACGCCCTCAAAGCCGTCATGTATTCTTACAGCGGATATGGGTATCTTATATCCTTCAACTTTATTGTGAACAACTTCATAGCTCTGGCTTCTCGAATAATCGAACCCCTCAGGCATAACAGAGCATTCAAACAGTGCCACCGCATCTGTACCGTTGGTAAGTACCCTGTCAAGCTTCATTGAAACAGGTGTGGATGCGTTGTTCTTCAACACCATATCGTAATACTTCTTTTCACTGTAGTACGCTGTATCGGATGCAGACATCTTACATGCAACGTACCATTTGAAGCTACCGACGATCTTGCCTGCGGACCGTTTTTCCGGATCAATATCCTTTGCTACCGCCTCGTCAATCATGCTTATAATATCCGAATAGGTAACACTGTCGATATCGGCAGAAGAAAACACGTTTTCGTATCCATCTGTGTAGGAGAAGTAGTATCCGGAAGAGGGCGCATATACCGTACCCGTTATTTGTCCCATACCTGCGCGGAGAGTGTTTAGCTCTGAAGTGAGGGATGCGATCCTACCTGAAAAATCGGTAACTTTGCCCGTCAGTACACCGAGACGGCGAATATCCAAGGCAAGGGACGATTTGAGAGACACAGCCCCCTTGAAGTCTCCGTTTACGCTCTGACGTCTGAGAGAGAGCACATCGGATGCAAGCTGTTTGCTTACCGCAGAAGAATCTCCCACGGAAAGATGGTTATCGATACACTTCTGATAAAATGATATCTGATCTTCAAGAAGATTTATCTTTGCCTGAGTCTGCACGGAAGCTGAACTGTATACATCTGCTACTCGCTGTCCTACGATAACCTTTGCCCCGTCAGGTACAACAGGAGACAAATATCCGTCAACTGCCCCGTCTATGGAATACTCGTCTCTGATAATAAACGCCTGACCTGAAACGCTTTCCGATACAGTCTCGCTTCGCGCATACATAACCGATATCTGTTCCTTCATATTACCCGAAAGGTGAAAGCCGATGTAAATGATAGCACCTATGGCAAGCACCGTAGCCGCAACATAAAGACCGATCTTTGTCAAATACTCTTTATCGAAAAACGGAACATTATTCTTCTTGTTCATAACGACCTCCTTTCGGTCAACGTCAATATAAAAGGAGTTTAATAAACCTGCAGCGTTATTTCATAACCTTATGCAAGGCGCGTAAGAGTTGCCCTCTCGGCAAGTGAACCCTCGAGAGATCGGCAAGTCAAGAGGAATGACTGAACTTCATCATTTTCAAGGATACGGATAGCATTTGCCACACGGCCCTCATCGAGAGAAGAAAGGCTCTCATCGAAAATAACGGGAGGGGTCATATCCACCTTGAAAAGAGCTTTAACAAGAGCAAGACGCAGGGCAATATACGCCATATCCTTGGTACCCGCAGAAAGGTAGTCAAGCTCGAGTGTCCCGAATATGTTATCTCTAAAGTTCATATCAAAGGAGGGAGATATACCGATCGAGCTATACTTCCCTTCTGTAGCAGTCGACATAATCCTTGAAGCCTCCGTTGTAAGAGACGGAACGACGGATGAACGGATATTTTCGCCTGCTGTCGCAAGAGTCTCGCTTGCAAGAATTAGAGCATCGTGAGTCTTACGGAGAATCGCTAACCTGTTCTTTGTCTCCCAAAGTTCCTCGGCATCGGTGGCGGGAGACACACTTACTGCGCGAAGAGCAGCACATTCTCTTTCAAGATCAAGCTCTCTGTCACGAAGTCCTTCCGCCTTGGTTCTGTTAAAGTTTAACTCTCGCTTAATAGCGGTTTTCTCCTCGTCAGTCATAGCAACTACTGCAGCACCGATTTCGGTATCCCTTACGTCGTTTGCCTTTGCAAGGATCTCTTCGGCTGAGAGAGAGGCAATAGACGCAAGTGTTGCAGACAGTTGACCCTCAATATTTGATACCTCAGAGGCAAGTAACTTCTTTTTCTGCGACATTTCTGCACCGTGCTTCGCAAGATGCTTTATAAGCACGTTTGTAGGTATACCGTCAGATGGTATACCTACAGAGGACGCAAGCTTTGTGAGGGCTTCCTCTGCATCCTTTGCGGCTGAAAGCGCAGCCGTATGTGCAATACGCACACTATCTACCTCACGGAATTTATCGCTGAGAGATTCGGCAATCTCAAACAAATTTTCACAATCATCAGCGTCCCACGCATCAAGAATTCTGTAAGATTTTTTTCTTTTAATGCTTGATACGATCATGGTTACCACACCTGCGGCAACAAGACCTGCCGTAGCTGCAAGAATAGGCACGAAAAGAGGATTGGAGAGAAATTTCAGACCGGCAGAAACGATTATCGCAAGCAATCCTACAACAAGCAGTACCGTACCTACGGTGAAAAGACGAGATGCACTCTTTTCATAAACTGCCGCCGCCTCAGCATCCACTTCGGGGTCTCTGTCGACAGGCACCGACATACCGTCCAATTTCTTTGAAGCTTCACCAAGCTCTGATTTCAGTTTAGCCTCTTTTTCAATATCCCGCACAGCAACTGCAAGTGCAGACATAAACCCGTCGTCTGCATGAGATGAGGCTGCCTCCAACGCATTCTTAGCATCTGAAAGCTTTACTTTAAGCTCTTCTGTCATCAAGATCTTCGCTTCATCTGCAAGCACATCGATCGCAGCCGATGCCTCTTCAAGCTCAACACGACGCGCCTCAGCAGTTGCAATGTTCTGCTTAACGTCCGAAAGAGACACCTCCGCTCTTATTAGACTGGATGACGTAGCCTTTGATTTTTCCATTCGAAGCTCAATCTCGTCGCGACGCTTTTCAAGGTCGCGGATCTCACCGCCGGTGCGGTTTTTGTGGAGGAGCTTTATTCTTGCGCGGTCAAGTATATCGGCCGCCTTCTTGACGTTTACGTTTTCATCAGCAGCACTGATCATGTTTTCAACTGCATCCTTGAGAGAAGCACCGTCCGGCTTTATGTCTCCCTCCTGAGCAGCAAAAGCGCTTCCTACGAATACTCCTTCGGGAACGCCAAAGAAGAATACGCCCGGCTGACCGCTGACGCTGAGAGGCATGGAGGTATCGTTGTCGATTACACGCGCCTTCTCGCTGTATTTAGTCTTACCGTCTGCATCGTTCTTGGCAGTTATCGTGCGCTCGATTCGCACGTTGCGGGATTTACCATCCTCCGTGATCTCGCAAACAGCATAACCTGATGCAATACCTCGGGACCAGTTTATATATCTCGCTTTTTCGGGAACCTGCCCGTCAACAGAACGGGATGAAAGTCCGTAGAAAATAAACTTGATGAACGTGGCAATAGCGCTTTTTCCCGATTCGTTATTGCCTTCGATTATATTAAGACCGCGGTCAAACTTGAAGGTCTTGTCCGTGATAGGACCGAACGCCGCGATATGTAACTCTTTGATATACATCTGTCTGTTCCTTTACTAATACTTTTAGGATAACGCTTATACTACCGCTTCACCTGCGAGGGCGGAAAGTCCCATGCGGAGAGCGTCTGCGGCAAGCGCTCTCTGTTCGGGGTCGTCTCCCGTAAGAGCAGGCTCAAGCAGGCGGAAGAACTCGCCCCTGAGGGTTGGATCAAGGCGGAGAGTATCTGCATCAAGCATTGGAGAGGTTTCGTCTACTATCTTCAGCGCAAACAGACGCGGAACGTCTGTCTCAAGTACCGCAGGATTCAATGTAAAAGATGGATCGGTCTCGCCTGTAAGAGTAAGACGGAGTATGGTATCGTCACCGTAGTGCTTTTCGGTGATAAACGCAGCAATACGCTCGCGAAGCTCGGTATTGGATGAAGCACCATCCACGCGAAGCGTCTCAGTCTCATATCTTCTCTTGGAAAAACGCACCTTCTGAGACGTAATACTGTCACCGTCGATGGTTACGAAGCGCGCGCCCTTATGACCTGTCTCATCAAAGCTTCTGCCCTCAAGGCATCCGCAATACGCGATACGTTCGGAATACTCCTGCGGATTGTGGATGTGACCGAGCGCGGCATAATCCGCACCGAAGGCTTCAAGCTCACGTACGGTGAGAGGACAGGACGTGCTTCTTGAAGAAGAAAGATCTCCGTGAGCGCAGAGAATATTTACCATATCTCCCTCAGCCTCGCGAACACTTCTGCCCGTAAGGGGAGAAAGCTCCATCTTCTGAGAGGTAAATGCCCATCCCCAAACACGAACGTTCAACTCCTCAAATTCAAAATAATCGAGAGTTTCTTCGGTGAAGATGTGAACGTTTTCGGGGAATACACCCCTTCTCCAAACGCTGGACTCTGATACGGAGTCGTGATTTCCGGGAGTGATGATTATGTGACAGTTTGTGTTTTCTGCCTCTTTTTTGATAAGCGTCAAAGTTTCGCGGGTAACGAATTCAGCGTCGAACAGATCTCCTGCAATGAGTATCAGGTCTGCCTTTTCCATTCGCGCATAGTGCATCATTGACGTGAATGCGGCGCGGAGCTCGTTTCGTCTTACTTCTGCTGTTTTGGGGTCAAGTCCCGAGAAGGGGCTGTCTAAATGAATATCCCCGGTATGTAAAATGCGAAGCATATATATAAACCTTTCTGTGGTACTTAGTTATTCTACTTTTCCAAGGTAAAAGAGCTTTTCAGCCTTGAGGATAGGAGAAGAATCCTTGTCCTCTGCACCGATGCCCACACCGAGGAACAAGTTTCCGTATTTAACACGGACTTTTTCTCCTACGGGTACGTTCAATCTTACCTTTTTCTGCATGAGAGGCGCACCGGCAAGATACAGATTTGCAAAAAACTTCGGCAGCTGTACCACTCTCATGTGCTCAAAAAGAGATTCAACGGGAAGCGGGAGAGCAAGACGCTCTTCAAAGGACATCTTCTCAAGCTCCTCAATGGTGTAAGCGTCGTCAAGAGTAAAGGCACCGGTTTCCGTTCTCCTGAGAGCTGACATAACACCGCCGCAACCCAGTTTACGTCCGATGTCCGAGCAAAGGGTACGTATGTACGTTCCCTTTGAACAGGCAACGTCAAGTTTCCATGTATCAGCGGAAATCTGTTCTGCGTCAATACTGTAGATGGTTACGGGTCGGGGCTTTCGATCAACCTCTCCGCCTTCGCGTGCGATATCAACGAGCTTTTGACCACCCACCTTGATGGCAGAGTACATAGGTGGAATCTGCTCGATGTCGCCGACGAATGACGCTATAGCCTCACGTACACACTCAGCCGAGGGGATATCCGCACAGGTGGTAAGAACCTCGCCCGTGATGTCCTCGGTGTCTGTGGTAAGACCAAGCTTTAACTCGGCAGTATAACGCTTGTCCTGCGCCATAACGTAGTCGCAAGCCTTTACAGCTCTACCCAGAAGGACCGGTAAAACTCCCGTAGCAAGGGGATCAAGTGTACCCGTATGGCCCACGTTTGGCATGTCGAACATCTTTTTCAGTATTGATATAATTCTGAAGGAGGTAACTCCTTCGTGCTTGTCTATTACGATAACACCGCAAGCGGTATCAGGCTTCTTTGCCAATGTGATTACCTCTTTTCTGTAGTATATCAGAGGGGGAGTGCGCCGCCAAAGGCTCCGATAGCAATAGAAAGCGCCTCTTCGGGAGTCTTAGCTGTGATCTTACATCCTGCCGCCTTTGCGTGACCGCCGCCCCCGAAGGAGGCACAGATATCGGACACGTTTACGTCGCAGTTGCTTCTTGAGGATACTCTGTATACGGTAGGATCGCTGAAGCTCTGTCTTACGGATAGTGCGATCTCCACACCCTCAAGTGAACGGGGTGTTTCAACAGCGGCGCCGAAATCGCTTTCCTCAAGTCCTGCAGAGGTAACGTCCTCCTTGGTAAGGAATACGATACCGAGTCTGCCGTCCTCGTATACCTTAAGCTTATTAATTGCAAGAGCCTGGGCAAGAAGATCACTCATGGTGCGTCTGCCGAATAGGGTACGGCAGATCTCGTCGGTGGTCATGCCGCCGTCCTCTGCGGTGTTGATCTCCTCAACAAGCTCGGATGCGATGATGTGTGTATCGGGTGTAACATTGGAATATTTAAATGAACCCGTGTCGGAAATGATAGCGGTGTATACATTTCTCGAAACGTCGGGAATGTTTTCAAATCCGTACATTTCCTGCGCAGTGCGGTAGATGTCGTAGACGATCTCGCCTGCGGCGGATGCAACGGGATCAATATATGCGGGAGCATAGGGTGTGCCCTCTGCATGATGATCGATCATAAAGTCCACTCTGCCGCGGTCAACGAGGAAGCCGAGGCTTCCAAGCTGTTCGTAGGACGCAACGTCTACGGTACAGATAAGGTCGAAGATCTCTTCCCTGCCCGCCTTGAACTCCGTATACTCCTCACGAAGGAGAAACTCAAGTCGGGGTGCGGGCTTGTCGGGGGATACTACCTTAACCTCACAACCGAGAGCTTCAGCAGTAAGAGCAAGACCGGCGCACGAACCGAGCGCATCTCCGTCGGGATTGGTATGGCACACGATCAGCACACGTTTGGCATCCTTCAGCTTACGGACGATATCTTCAAGGGTAATATTATCAAAGTTCATCGTCTGTACCCTCGTCATCCGTATCAGCGGGAGCTTCTGCTTTCTTGATGCTGTTAAGAAGAGATGCGATCTCAGCACCGTGGCTGACACCCTTGTCGCGTACAAAGGTTATCTCGGGAGTGATACGCATATTGAGTCTTACCGCAAGCTCTCGTCTTACAAAGGGAGCGGCAGACTTAAGACCGCGTCTCAGCTCCTTTTCAGCCTCAGCATCAAGCTCTGAATCATCGAGGAAAGAGTAAAATATCTTAGCGTACTTAAGGTCACCGGTAACGTCAGCACCGGTAATAGTTATCATAAACGAGGAAACGCGAGGGTCCTTGATATCGCGGATAATGTCGGAAGCTTCCTGTGCTACCGCGTCGTTAATCCTGTTTCTTCTGTATTTTGCCATATAAAAATCCTTTCTTCAGGTCACAATAATCCATTTTAGGTATAGTTATTTCATTATAATGATAGTATACCACAAATGGTCGCAGATTTTCAATAACCGAACGAAAAATTCCGTCATTTGGTGAAGAAAAAAAGAGAGTTATCGCATGTACGAAAAAAGTATAAATAAAAAACGACAGCTTCCGTAAAATACAAAAAGCTGTCGATAATATGAACATTAACAGATCTCGATATGTACCTATAGATCCTCCGCACAATTAGTTACTTTCATCACGTATGAATCTTATCTGTCTTTCCGCGCCGTCTTTTGACAGCACCGCGCTGTCAGGATACCCGTCCGCCGTCAGCTTCAGCCTCGCAGTATACTCTCCGCACAGGAACTCAGCCTCGCCGTCTTCCGTCCCCTTTGCATCCTCGGGGAAGGTAAGATACAGTGCGAATACTGCCTCAAGTCCCGCCGATGCTTCGTCTGAAAGAGGAAGCTCGCACCCTCCTTCAAGGATGATTCGCATACCGTCGGTGTCATCGGTTATCACCATTCCCGCAAGCTCATCGGGGGAAGTTACCGTGGCTACGGTTATGCCGCCCCGCCTTTCTGCATCAAGTGTGACTGAACGTTTTCCGTCGGATATTTCCACTGTATATGACACGTCTTTTGTACCGTAGTCGGCGCATTTCGGTAATGTTGATCTTTTCTCTCCGAGGTTCAGGATCCCGCCGTCGCTTTTCTTGTTGTCAACGGCAGTACATGAGGTCAGAAAAGCAATACAAAGTATAAGCAAAAGTAGTTTTTTTATCATGAGTACCTTCCGCGGTGATAATTATTATTTTCATGTATGATAATATGAATTGCGCGTGAGTTTTATCACAATGCAGATGATATTAATTCAATACCGGGTAAAAAACTATTGTCATGCGGCAGAAAACATGGTATACTATAAGAAGGCGGAGTACCGCCGAATCTACATGAAAGAAGTTTTCACATGGACGATATATACGACTCCCTCAGAACATGGGCGGAAGTTGACCTTGACGCTATAAGAGAGAATCACGCCGCGCTGAGGCGTATTCTCCCCGAAAACGTAAAGATAGCCGCCGTTATAAAGGCAAACGCTTACGGCCACGGAGCCGCGAGAATTGCCCGTCTGCTTGAGCATGACGCGGACTATTTTGCCGTCGCCATGACCGACGAGGCAGAAGAACTTCGCCGCGACGGAATCAGACGTCCCATACTCGTCCTTGCCCATACACCCGCAGGGGATCTGCCACGTCTTGCAGGATATAATATTGAAACGTCCGTTTCAAATTACGAAGAAGCTCTTGAAATATCAAATTACGCCGCCCCCCGCGGCAAGACTGTGGGAGCACACATAGCTCTTGACACAGGCATGTGCCGTATAGGCTTTGACTGTACCGATGAGTCCATACAGACCATAGCCGACATAGCGAAGCTTGAGGGCGTGGACATCCGCGGTATCTTCACCCACTTTGCGGCGGCAGACAGCGCGGACACGTCATTTACCGAAATGCAGGTGGAACGCTTCAGAAAAATGACCGATGCTGTAGCGGCGGCGGGAGTACATATTCCCATACGTCACGTTTGTAACAGCGCAGGCTCGGTCACAGCTCCTCCCAAATACGATATGGTAAGAGAAGGAATTCTCCTCTACGGCATTGCCCCCTCCGATGAGACGGATCTTTCAGCCTATGGCGAAGTACGTCCCGCAATGTCTCTCAGGACCCACGTGTCCGGACTGAGACGTGTTCCCGCGGGTACACCCGTCAGCTACGGTTGCACCTACGTCACCGAAAGAGAAAGCGTTATCGCTACCCTGCAAGCGGGATATGCCGACGGTGTTCCGAGGCTTCTCTCAAACCGCGGTGACGTGCTGATCCGAGGCAGACGCGCGAAGATCGCAGGCAGAGTGTGCATGGACCAGATGATGGTCGACGTAACGGACATACCGGACGTTAAGGTAGGCGACGTTGCCACCATATTCGGCAGTGACGGAGACGAATTCATCTCCGCTGACGAGATTGCTGCCCATGCAGGCACTATCGGGTACGAAATAGTCTGCGGTATCTCTCGCAGGGTTCCACGCGTTTACGTAGAGGACGGCAACATCACGGGAATCTCAAGAATGCTCAGAAACTGACAACTAAAACACTTAACAAAAGGTAATACAAGATATGGAAATGAAAATAGTAATGCTTGACGGCGAGGTGTGGTACGGTCCCTCAAGCAAACATGGACAGCAGATGCCCCACGACAAGAACACAAAGTACAGCGTGAATATTGAAACCTCTGCTACCTGTAATCAGGACAATCCCCTTCTTATTTCCAATATGGGACGTTTTGTCTTTGCCCCTCTCGGATTTACTCTTAACATCGAGGATGGCGTGATTGACGTATCCTCCCGCTTCGGTGATATCGACTACGCAGAGGGCTTTGGCACGCTTAAAGGCGCTTTCCTTGAAGCTATGCGCCGCCATTTCCCGCCCCGCGACGGTATTCCTCCCGAGGAGTTCTTCAGAATTCCTCAGTATAACACATGGATCGAGCTTATCTACGATCAGACTCAGGAGAGAGTAATGCGCTATGCCCACGGCATCATCGACAACGGTATGCCCGCAGGTATCATCATGGTAGACGACGGCTGGAACGATTATTACGGAAGCTTCCGCTTCTCCAAGGAAAAGTTCCCTGATCCCGCCGCAATGTGCCGTGAGCTTCACGAAATGGGCTTCAAGATCATGATGTGGATCTGTCCCTTTATCTCCCCCGACTCTCCCGAGGCACGTTATCTCCACCAGAGGGGCATGCTCGTTCGCCGCGAGGACAGAAAATACGCTGCATCTCCCTCCCCCGTAGCGGCTGTACGCGAGTGGTGGAACGGCTGGTCAGCGGTGCTTGACATGACCAATCCCGAAACGGAAGCTTGGCTTGATGAAAAGCTTCGCGTTCTCATGGATGAATACGGCGTTGACGGCTTCAAGCTTGACGCGGGTGACGCGCTCTACTATTTCGAGGACGATATTACGTATAAAAAGGTAACTCCCGCTGAGCACGCGGCTCTCTGGAACAAGTATGGCGCAAAGTACGCGTACAACGAGTTCCGCGCATCCTTCGGATGCGCAGGACTTCCCCTCGTACAGAGACTTCACGACAAGGCTCACGCATGGGAACACGGCGTTGCGGCTCTCGTTCCCGATACCGTGACACAGAGTATTCTCGGTTATGCATACGTATGTCCCGACATGATCGGCGGCGGCTCTTTCACAGATTTTCTTCCGGGCTCCACCACCTTTGACGACGAGCTTCTCATACGTTACTGCGAGGCGGCGGCGCTCATGCCCATGATGCAGTTCTCCCTTGCTCCCTGGCGCGTGCTTGACGACGAAAAGTACCAGATCATCCACAAGATGTCTGCTCTTCACGAAAAGTATGCGGATAAGATTATAGACCTTGCCAAGGCAGCGTCCGTTACGGGTGAGCCCATCGTCAGAAGCCTTGAGTACACCTTCCCCCACAGCGGATTTGAAAGATGCTTCGACTGCTTCATGCTTGGCGAGGACGTTCTTGTAGCACCTGTTGTTGAGAAGGGGGCTGTAACACGTACGCTGAATCTTCCCGAAGGTAAGTGGATTGATGATTTGGGTATCACCTACGACGGAGGATGCGAGATAACCGTTGATGCGCCTCTTGACAGACTCCCTTATTTTACGAAGATCGCGTAAGAGAATAGAAAAATAACACGGAAAAGATTTTAAAATCTTTTCCGTGTTATTTTTTATCGGATCTTAATGTCAACACAGTTGTAGCAGCTGGAACCTATTTGACCTTTTGCTTCTTCAATGTCCATGTGGGACGGAAAAATTACTGTAATTAATTTTTCGCACCTTACGAATACAACACTATCAAAATTCACAACGGATTCGGGAATGCTTACCGACATTATCGTATTACAATCCTCAAAAGCGCTCCATCCAAGTCCGGTTACCTTATAGCCTGCAATTTCAGATGGAATATACACTTCGCTATCATCCCCGGTATAACCTGTAATTGTAATCTCATTATCCTCAATGTAATACTTGAAATCTTCCGCCGGACTAGCTTTTTCTTCGGCACATCCTACCAGCAAGCAAATAATTAAGGTCAGCAACAATACACCCATTAATTTTCTCACAAAATCAACCTCCAAAAATATATTTTTGTGTATTACACAATTATTATACTGCATTTTGCGGTAGATGTCAATACCGCATTTTGCAGTATGTTATATTTTTAAGTGTAAATACCAAACCTATAATACGAGGTAATATATGTATCGAAGAATTCGTGAATTGAGAGAGGATAATGACCTTACTCAAAAGCAACTGGCTGAAAAATTAAATTGTTCTCAACAAGTGTACAGCAATTATGAATTAGGACAAAGAGACGTTCCCACTGACATTTTAATCAAGCTTGCCAAGTTTTATAATGTGAGCACCGACTATATATTGGGTTTGACAAACACAAAAAAAAGATAAAAACCTTCCGCTTAACACAAGTGGAAGGTTTTTTGTAGTGGCATAATTAAAATTCTACTTCTTCGCCGACCGGGTTGACTATACTGTAACCTACGTTTACGATATGGTCGGCAACTCTTTCAAGTCCTGCAACGGTGGAGGTATAATAGGGACTCAGCTCTATCTTACACTTTCCGTCTGCAAGGCGGGTGAAATGCGAAGCAGAAAGATTTTTCTTCATTTCGTCAGTCTCGCTCTCAAGCAGACCGATTTCAGGAAGTCTCTCTCTGTTGTTGTTTTCAAAGGCATCCTTTGCAGATGCAAACATCTGCAATATTTTACCGTGCATCTGCATGACGTCTGCCATGGCAACATCGGAAAACGCCAATCCTTTTGATATCAGCTCTTCGCCGATCTCATGGAAATTTTCCGCATGGTCACCGATACGTTCCAGGTCGTTGAGCACGTGGAAATATGCACCGATCACCTTTTCGTCACTTTCCTCAACGTATGCAGACAGCTTTATCATAAACTTTGTAAGCGCGCCGTTGGTAAAGTCTATGATAGCCTCGTTTTCTGCGATCTTTTTGCTGTGCTCGGTAGATCTCTTATTAATGGAAACAAAGGAAAGACGGATGTTCTCTTCAACAAGTGACAGCACGTAGTCCATTTCCTTTTTAACCTGCATTAGTGCTACGGAAGGCATGGAGAGAAGTCTTTCGTCTACGAACTTGAGGGTGTGAACTTTTTCGTCAGTCTTTTTATCCTTGATGATAAGGCATGAATATTTAACGAGCTGTGAGACGAAGGGAAGAAGAACCAAAGTGGTGGTCACGTTGAATATAACGTGGAATACGGATACTCGCATCTGGAGAGACATTGCGTTCTCACCGGGGAACATGGACACGAGCAAGTTTATCATAGGATCTCTGAAGATCCACACGATGGCGGTAAAGATCACTGTGCCTATTACGTTAAATGTGAAATGTATGAGCGCAACTCTTTTTGAGTTAGCGTTAGCGCCTACGGATGCAAGAAGTGCCGTCACACACGTACCGATGTTTGCTCCAAGCACGATAAACAGCGCAAGATCAAGAGGAAGCACACCCGAACCTACCATGGTGATAACGACACCCGTTGCCGCAGAGGAGCTTTGGATAAGAGCAGTGAAGATAACGCCTACGAAAATGAGAAGAAGGGGGAAGTCGATCTTTGCGAATATGTTTTGGAACATAGTCTCCACCAGGGGATTTCCGAAGGCAGCCTCGCTGCTCATTACGTTAAGTCCAACGAAGATGAGGCCGAGACCGCTGCAGAGAAGACCTGCGATCTTGATCTTTTCCTTCTTGAAGAAGCCCATCATAACTCCCGCAAACGCGAAAAGATACATGAGCATATTAAAATAGTCGTTTTTAAGGGCGACAAGAACACCTGTAATCGTGGTACCGATATTTGCGCCCATGATAATGGGAGTTGCCTGTATAAGGGTCATTACCCCTGCGTTTACAAGACCTATCACCATCACGGACGTTGCGGATGACGATTGAATGATGGCAGTTACTGCCGCGCCTATACCAACACCTGAAAAGCGGTTATTGCTTATTTTACCGAGAAGCTTTTTCATGCCCTCGCCCGCACTTCTTTCAAGCGCGTCGCCCATAAAGTTCATTCCTACGATAAATACGCCTACACCTGCAAGCAGCCAGATAAGGCTTTGTATGAGTTGTATGATATCTGCTGATGACAGCATTTTTATACGTCTCCTTTCAAAGTAAAAACATGTGAATGATTATAACCATTCAAAAGAGATAATATCACAAATTCAGTAAAGATGCGGTAAAGAGAAAAAACGAACCGTACTGACAATGCGGTTCGTTTTTCTCTTTAATCCTTCATTCTATACCCCACGCCAAGTTCATTTACGATATAACTTGCTTCGCCCGGGCGCACGCCGAATTTTTTTCTTATATTAGCCATATTTACCTGAAGCTTTTTCACGTTTCCTTCGCTTGGATATTCACGCCAAACGGACTTGATGATGGATGAGTAGGTCATTACTTTCCCACAGTTTTCCGACAGAAAGGCAATGATGTTATATTCCGTCTGGGTGAGCTTTATTTCGGACTCCCCGATGAACACCTGACGGGAATCGTAATTTATAACGAGGTCACCCGCTTGAAATCTGCCGCCGGGAAGTCTTCCTTTGTCCGAGCAATATCGGTTGTTTCGAAGCGCACTTCTCACTCGGGCAAGAAGCTCTGCAGATCCGAAGGGCTTCGTAATGTAATCGTTTGCCCCCATATCGAGCAGCTTTACCTTTTCGGCTTCGTCGCTTCTTGCCGAGAGAACGATGACCGGTGTGGTATCGGTTTTTCTTATTTCGCTGAGAAAAACAGCACCGTCCTCATCGGGAAGTCCTAAGTCAAGAACCACGATATCGGGCACGTGGGATGCGTACATGGTTCGCGCCATGGTACAGCTTTCAGCCTTTATCACCTGATATCCGTTCGCATCAAGGAGTGCGGTAACGAATCCGGAAATATTGACTTCGTCCTCTATGAGCAATATCTTATATTTATTGTTGTTCATTTTGATCTCCATTCACTCTCAGCCTGCACAAATTTTAATGAAATAGCTTCGGTGGGTATTTAAACCGTCTTAGCTTTCAAGCTACACTCATTTCAATTCGTCACGACGAGTGTGTGTCAGCTTCAATATCAAGACTGAAGCGGAATACGGCGCCCCCGCTTTTAGCGTTTTCCGCAGTTATGGTACCGCCGTGAGCTTTTATTATAGTAGCGCATACGGACAGTCCGATACCTGCGTTTCTCTTCCCCGTGTCCGCGCCTGATCTCTTCATGTTTGCATAACCGCTGAAAATACCGGCAAGTCTTTCCTTGGGAATACCGCATCCGTCATCCGAAAGCTCGAATATGGCGTTATTTTCCAGGGTGAATACCTTGAGCGTCAGCCCGGAAAAGCCCGTTCCGTGATGTACTGAATTTTCGAATATATTTACTATGACCTGCTCGATAAGGAGTACGTCCATAGGGATGATAATAAGCTCGTCCGGGATATCGATGATTATTGGCACGTCGGGATATCGTTTTTTGAATTTTTGAACGACACTGTCGATCAGCTCCTCAAGTACGGTGGGAGATTTTATAATTTTTACTTTTCCGCTGTCGATTCTCGTGACGGACAGCAGATTTTCAACCATGCGAATGAGCCAATCCGAGTCTTCATTGATACCGCGAACCATTTGCAGCTTCTGGGTGTCGTTCAGCTTGTCGTAGTTTTCGATGATCGACGAGCTTGCTCCGTATATCGTGGTAAGCGGGGTTCTCAGGTCGTGGGATACTGCACGGAGGAGATTCGCTCTCATTCTTTCCATCTCGCTCTCTGCCTTTTCCGTCTGCCAAAGCTTCAGCTTTGTAGTCAGCGTGCTTGTGAGAAACGATAGTATCACCATAACTACCGCAGAAACCAAGCTGACGGTAGCAGAAAAATCCACGTGGAAGTACGGGTCCGTGAAGGCATAGTTTATAATCAGCGTCGCGGCAAAAGCGGAAACGATACCGAAAATATATCCGTCAGTAAACATGGATATGAGAAATACGGCGAAAACGAAAAGCGTTGTGATCTGTTCCCATATATTAAATACATTATGAAGGACGATGCTTAGAAGAAACGATGCAGCAAGAATTGCTACAGTTATTGCCGTATCCTTAAGGTACAGCTTAGCTTTAGAGATCATATTATACCTCGGTTATAAATTCACGTTTAGTTTAACATATTTACGGTAAAGACGCGGTAAACGAGTTACGTATTTATTGTAGCATAAAGCCGTACGGATAACAAGAGGCTCGCCCCCTTTCGAATCCCGTTTTATCCTTTCAAAAAAAGAAAAAGGATAGCCTGGGAGCCCATGAGGCAGTCTCATATTGAATTTTTGAGATGAAAACATATAACACAATCAATAAAAAGCCAAGGACATAAAGACACCATTTAAATGCTTTTAATGTCCTTGGCTTTTTTGTAGGGTTATCCTTGGCATTTACAATTTCTTAATGAAATAAAACAATCCCTTTTTATGCCTTTTATTATGTTTCAACTAATTCCTAATGATGTGTGACCTTTTGGTTTATAATTTGCTTGGTAGCATTAAAACAAAAGTTGTGCAATTTAAAATCTTAATCGAGGGAGCCATAGAAAATTTGAGTTGTTGATCTTTGCCCAATCGAGAGAAGTTGTATACTACTACCTCTAGGACCTGAACTTATATGTATATAGTTACTACCGTCACTGAACCACCCAAAGGATTTTTCACTAGTTTTGGGATGACCATATATGGACCGATAATAACTTGATTCTCCGTCAACAGTAACAGTAAAGCCGTCCCAAGAAAAATCTTCAATTATAATCGTAGAAACAAAACCACTTCCGGTCCATTCGCCGGAAAAATCAACATCTTTGGGAGTCACATTATATATAAGTTTAGCCTCACCTGACGACTCATCATAAGGAATACACTTCCATTCATCCGATAGTACATCATACGACCATTTCGTTGTACAAACTGTAGTTTGGTATACGTGCGGGTATTCCTCTTCAAACGACCAAGTAAACCACAAGATCCCGGTTTCAAGTGTATCGTCCGTATCTATAGTTGCATTACTTACCGGTAACATTGAGCCAAAGTTTACTTCACTCTTATCCACATTATTAGCCAGTTCAGTAATAACTTCTAAAGTCGGTACTCTGGCAATGGTATACTCCTCGGATAGCCAAGATGCATTATCCAACATCCATCCTTGGTCATACTTAGTATATTCTAACTCAACTTCATACACCCAATCAGTGTAATCACTTGCCGCTTGTACCTCTAAAGTAACACTAAAATAACCATCATCTGTTAAACTTTTTACAGTAGTCACGTTTGTCAGGTTAACAAACTCATTTTTGTCCAACAATTTTTCCCCTAAATCATTTAATATAGTTGCCTCGCTTGGTGCTTTTTTATTATCAAATTGCATTTCCCCCTCAATATGTATATCATCCTTTTCTTCCGTGTCATCCTTGTTTTTATCTTTACACGCTGTAAACGTTAGGCACATCATCAACGCTAAAAGAAACGCAAGTAATCGTGTCATATGAATTAAATCTCCTTTCATCACATATCCTAGAATAAGTAAAACCACCATCATCAGGAACTATCCTTCATTTAATTATACAGTCTTAGTTCCTATTTGTCAATAGATTTTTGAAGTATAATTCCTATATCAATGTATTTGGAGGAAGAATTATGTTGGTTTTCGATTTTCGTACAATAGGAAATAAACTTTTCTCTTTTCGCAAACGCGCGGGTCTTACGCAAGCTGAAGTAGCTGAAGCTGCAGGGTTATCTGATCGAACATACGCAGATATAGAACGTGGAAGCGTTAATATGCGTATAGAAACAGTTCTTCGTATTTGCGATGCGCTTCACATTACCCCAAATGAGATTTTAACACATGACAATCCTACTCTCTCACAAATACAGGATGAGCTTTTCGCACGTCTTAGCGACTGCTCACCCAAAGACCGTGAGACTGCTCTACAACTTTTATCTGTATATCTCCAATCTCTTTCATAATGTTATCATTGCTCCTTTTCAGTATCCGTGAAGGTACTCGCCCTCTCCCTTTCCAAAAAAGAAAAAGGAACGCTACCCCGTTCTCATAGCCCCTGCGAATTGAACGCTTGCGCGTTCGGGACCGGCGAACCCATCACTTGGCTCCGCCAAGTGCGGATGCGTATCGTTTTGCTGGATTTCTTAGACAGATGGGCATCCTTTTGTAAATAGTTTCTCGTGATATTGCAAGTGCGAACATCGGACTAAATCCACGCCGCAAATGCTCACGCATTTGGTCACCGTTACACGATGTGACTACCGGCTTTCGAATCCCGTTTAATCCTTTCAAAAAAAAGAAAACAGACTCTTTCGAGTCTGTTTTCTTTTTTCGGAAAGGGAGGGATTCGAACCCTCGAACGGGTATAAGCCGTTACACGATTTCCAGTCGTGCGCCTTAGACCAACTCAGCCACCTTTCCATTGTGACTGCTCCGTCTTACGGTATTCAGTTACGGTTTTTTCGAACCGTGCTATAGTATACCACAGTTTTTCCGAAAATGCAATACCTTTTTTAATAATTTTTTTGAAAAGTTAAAAAATTACTTGTCTCTTCGCAATTGACTACTCTCTTTAAGTATGGTATACTATAAGTATGAAGCAAAAAATCAATTTTCCCACGAGGAAAGAAAGGTACGTAATATGAAAACAATCAAGGACAAGCAGCTGCTCGTTGCGGCTGACATCGCAGGCTACTATCTTAAGGAAGCAATCAAGGAGCATCTTGAGGGCAAGGGCTGGACTATCACTGATATCGGTGTTACCGATCCTGACGATCCGAATCCCGAAATGTTCCACCGCATCGGTCTTAAGGTCGGCGCTAAAATCGCTGAAGGCGAGTTCGAGCGCGCTATGATCTTCTGCGGTACAGGTATGGGTATCCACATCGCCGCTTCCAAGTGCCCCCACGTCCACTCCGCTGTTGTTGAAAGCGTTCACGCTGCAAAGCGCGCTATCACCGGTAACGGCGTAAACGTTCTCGCTCTCGGCGGTCACTGGATCGGACACAACATGGGTATCGAGATCGCTGATATCTTCGTTGAAAGTGAGCTGGGTACAGGCTACGAGTGGTGGCCTAACTTCTACGAGTTCCACAAGCTCGCTTACGATGAAATGGAAGCTTTCGACTACGAAGAATTCAAGGCTAACGGCTTTGAGCTGAAGCACCTCGGCGAGGTTGAGCTTGCAGGCTGTGCAAAGCCCAGCGCAGCTAAGGACTAATTTGCTTTTACCGTGGAGGAGCTTTCAAAAGGCTCCTCCGCTTTTTATCAAACCGACGAAAGGATTCTTTACGATATGAACAAATATCTTGAAAATGCAGAAGTGCGTGACTTTTACGGCTTCAAGCACTACGTTTTTGATTACAAAGGCCACGAAGCCAACGTCATCCTCCCCCATGAGCCAAAGGGAAACCTGTGGATATGGAGAGCAGAGTTCCTTGACTGCGGATTCGACTGGGTGGACATGGAGATGCTCCGTCGCGGATATCCTCTGATGTATTACCGTATCTGCGATATGTACGGTTGTCCCGAGGCTGTTAAGCTTATGGATTCCTTCTACCGCCTTATGACCGAAGAATTCGGATACGCAAAGAAGACTGCATTCTATGGCTTCAGCCGCGGCGGTCTTTACAGCACTCACTTCGCTCTCGCTTATCCCGAAAGATGCGCGGCTCTCTACCTTGACGCTCCCGTTCTTGACATCAAGAGCTGGCCCGGCGGCCTTGGAGTAGGTCTGGGTGCTGAGAGAGAATGGGCAGAGTGTCTCGAGTGCTTTGGACTTGACCGTTCTACAGTTCTTTCTTGGAAAGGTAACACGACGGACCGTGCATCCGAGCTTGCTGAAAACGGTATCCCCGTGGTCATGGTCGTCGGTGATTCTGACCGTGACGTTCCTCACCGCGAAAACGCGGAGATCCTCGTTGATGCTTACAAGGCGGCAGGCGCTGAAAAGGCACCTCTCCTTTACATAGTAAAGCCCGGATGTGACCACCATCCTCACAGTCTTGAGGATCCCACACCCGTTGCTGACTTCCTTGAGAAGTATCTTGCAGAAAAGAACAGCTGATGTTCACGGCACGCTTCGCTTGAGGCGTGCCGTGTTTTCACACGGTCAATTATACGTTTCCCTTCCGTTTTTCGCTTTCAATTTAAACCTTTCTTTGTTTTACTATTGATTTTTTCTTCAATATATTGTATAATAGACTAAATAACTGTATCCATAGATATTATTAAAGATACTGTCAGTGAAGAAGTAACCACCCGTCTTTTTTAATTACGGATACTTTTTTCGGAGGGCAAAATGACCGACAGAGAAATAGTAATTTCGGACAATTTGCGCCGCATACGTGAAAGGATAGCCGAAGCCACAGAAAAACGCGGCGACGGTAAAGAAGTCTCTCTTCTCGCGGCTACCAAGACCGTATGCACCGATGATATTATTTTTGCGGCAGATGCTCTCGGTCTGAAGCTTGCAGGTGAAAACCGCGCCCAGGAGTTCCGAGACAAGTTTGACATTTTAAGACCTCATCTTGATGAGTTTCACTTCATAGGGCACCTGCAAAGCAACAAGCTCAAGTACGTAGTGGGAAAGGCTGACCTTATCCACTCGATCTCGTCTCTCCGCCTTGCCGAGGAGATGGACCGGATCGCAGAAAAACAAGGTATCCATCAGGCAGTGCTCATCGAGATCAACTGCGCTGAGGAAGAAGCCAAAAGCGGTTTTCTACCGCAGGATGCATCCTTTGTGATCGACGAATTCGAGCGTTTTTCACACCTTGACCTGCGCGGGATCATGACTATGGGGCCTGTCGGGGTCGAAAAATGCGTTTTAAGAAAATATTTTAGGGAAACTTATAAGATTTTTATTGACAATTTCACAAAAAAAACGCATAATATAAGAGAGGCTGTTTTGTCTATGGGTATGAGCGACAGTTTTGATTTAGCTATCGAGGAGGGCGCAACTATGGTTCGCGTAGGAAGTGCTATCTTCGGTGTGCGTACATACCTTTAACAGTTAAAAATATAAATTACAGATATATCTGGAGGCTTATTATGGGATTCATGGACAGAATCAAGAACGTAGCAGGCGGCTACGACGATAACTACGAAGACGATTACTACAACAATTTTGAGGACGATTACGGTCCTGCAGACGATATGGGTGCAGGCATGGATCAGTCCAACATCGGCAACATGGGTAATGCCGGTCCTATCGGCGGTAACATGGGTGGCATCAGCCTTTCCGGCACAGGTACAGCTCTCGAAATGAAGGTTGTTAAGCCTCAGCAGTTCGACAGCGTTTGCCAGATCGCTGATCACCTCCTCAACAAGCGCACCGTTGTTCTCAACCTCGAGAACACAAGCAAGGAAACTGCACGTCGTCTCATCGACTTCCTCTCCGGTGTTGCATACTCCATCGACGGTTCTATCAAGAAGATCGCTACCAACGCTTACGTTATCACTCCCAACAACGTTGACGTTGGAGACGCTCAGCTCAAGAACCCCAAGGTTCGCGAGGAAGAGCCCGCACCCGAACCCACTCCCGACATTTTCCCCGAGTTCTGATAATTCTCTCACGGAAAATTGCGGCATACCGATTCAAAGCGGTATTTATTGCATAAAATGTAAATAGCGGCGGAAGTCCGAGCCAGACGTTACCGTGCTGCACTTGTCCACGCTCTCGGCCATTTGACCGAGGGTGTGGTTTCGTGTGCCGAGATGCGTCTACGGGCATCCGCCGTTTGTCGTTTTATCTCGCTGTAATACTTTATCTCGGAGATGCATTTTAACAATGGAAATATTTTTCACCCTAACTGTGCTGACCATACGGCTTATTCTGTCAGCAGTAACTCTGGCTATGTTCATACGTGCTATACTCAGCTTTTTCCCGATCGAAGAGGGGGCAGTACACTCTTTTCTTGCACTAATTACCGAGCCTTTTATACTGCCTGTCAGAATTATATTCGACAAACTGAACATTGCCGTAGGTATTCCGCTGGATATTCCCTTTTTCGTAAGCTATCTTATATTGACTATCCTTACAATGTTCCTTTAATATGCCGTTTAAAAATAAAAATAATAACATAACATATGCCAAAGCGGGAGATCTTTGCAACACCGCTATGAAACGCGAATACGATTTCGTTTTCAGCAGATTCCTAACTCCCGCCGAGCAGATAATCTACTATACCGCCGTACGCGAAGAATACCCGACACTTCTTCCCCGCTGTTTTTTCTTCGGCGGTGCCCTGCAGGCAGACAGAAGAGTGTGCGTAATGGTGCCGTCATTCGTTGACGCCACCGCTATATCATTCCCCGGAGAAATTTTCTCTGAGGAGAGAGAAAAACAATTTTGTGAGATCGTATCCACTTACGCCACCGACGAAATCTTCGGTATCGTTCCACTGTCTGTCAGCGGAAGCGGCTTCACAGAGCTTTCTCACAGACATTATATGGGAAGCATACTCTCCCTCGGCGTTGAGCGCGAGGTAATAGGAGACATTGCCGTAACGGGTAGATCTTCCGCTGTTGTATTTGCTTCCGACACTATAGCTCCATTTATTTGCGAAAGTCTTACCAAAATCGGTCGAGACAGTGTAAACGTCATACCGTTTAAAGTACCCGACGGTTTCAGGGTACCCCATGAATTCAAACAAATGACCCTTGTAGCCGCATCCGACAGAGTCGACTCTATCGTTGCATCTATTGCTAACCTTTCAAGAGCTGATGCTAAGGAATATTGTCTCACGGGTCTTGTTGAGATAAATTATGTCACCGTTACTGAGGCTGACCAAAGACTTTCACCGGGTGATAAGATATCCGTACGAGGGTACGGAAAATATATAATCGACGCCTTCACAGGCGAAACGCGAAGCGGACGCGCGAAAATATCTGTCCGTAAGTATATATGAGTTTAACATTACTCTGATCTGTTGCGTCACAAAACGCAGGAAAGGAAATAATTATGAGTGTACAAAACAGCCTTATCAAGCCTGCTTTTACAAAAAGCGTCATGGGCTATAACACGGGCGAGGTAGATAAATACGTTGAGCACGTTTCCGAAAGATACAATTCCGTTTGCAGAGAAAACGCAGAGCTGAAGCACCGCCTTCTTGCCGAGGGTGTTCGTCTCAGAGAAGCCGAGGAAAAAATTGACGAGCTTGAAAAAAGCATTGTGACAGACGTAGCTCTCGACAAGAGTAAGCTTATCAAAATATTCGATATCCTGAATGCTGAAAAGAATCGTTTTTCATATTTTGTTGAGTCTCTCAAGGAAAACCTTAACGAGATCTGCGCAAACGGTGATGAGCCTTTAACCGCAGACAATTCATGGGAGGATACTCTTGAAGAATACGTGGAGGAGATTGGTTGTATCACAGATGATGATAAATCCGGCAACTTATCTCCCACCTGTGAAAACAGTAATGAAGGATTTTACGTAATAACAGACGATGGCACCAACGGTTACAGCGATGTTCAATGTGATCAGTGTGAGTATGATGTAGAGACAGATAACGTTCTTTCCATATTCGATGGCAGCGACGATGAAAATAACAATTCCTTTGTGATCCCCGACTTGGGAGGTAACGTATTCACAGATGATATACCGACAGAGGGGCCTGCAGACAAGTCAACTGAAGAGGAAAACGAAACTGCAGATAAGCAGGAAGTCCCTCCCTCCGAAGATGATAATGCAGATAACGAAAGTCCTGTTGATACCAGAACACCCGCGCAGATCGCAGCTGACCTTGATTTTTATACCGACGGTGATCATGCCGACGGAGAAAGCTTTGACCCCATGACCTTGGCGGCACAGATAACATCCCGTAACAGCCGGCCGAAATTTGAGGATTTTATAAAAACGATACCCTCGGATGACAACTGATGGGAGGAAGATGATTTGATTCTTTGTTTGACAGTTATGTTCCTGACCGTTTTAGCCGATCAGGCTACAAAGCTTTTAACGCTCAGATATCTGACCGATGCTCCGCTCAGACTGATTCCCGAGGTGCTTCATCTCACCTACGTTGAAAACAGAGGTGCCGCATTCGGCATGCTTGCCGACCATAGATGGGTATTTATCGTTATCTCAACGGTAGCAATTGTCGCGCTTGTAGCCTATCTGTTCATAAAGAAGCCGAAGGATAAGTTACTTTGCATTTCACTTGCTCTTATTGCGGGCGGTGGTATCGGAAATATGATCGACCGCATCTTCCGCGGCTTCGTAGTCGACATGATAGACGTGACCCTTATCGATTTCTACGTTTTCAACGTGGCAGACAGCGCTGTCTGCATCGGTTGCGGTCTTCTCATACTTTACATGATTCTTGATGAAATAAAGACGAAAAGAGAAAAGCATAAAGCTTGATCTCACTTCCAAATGAAAATGTTCAAAAACATACCCGAATATATAATCCCCGTACTTGACGAGCTTGAAAGCGCGGGATATGAAGCATATCTTGTAGGCGGATGCGTACGCGACCGCGCAAGAGGAAAAGAACCCAACGACTATGACGTCACCACAAATGCCAAGCCTCACGAGATGCAGGAAGTCTTCAAGGCTTACCGAGTGATAGAGACGGGGCTGAAGCACGGTACACTTACCGTCGTGTCAAGCGGCGAGTGCATCGAGGTGACTACCTACAGAATAGACGGTGAATATGCAGACAATCGTCATCCAACCTCCGTAAGCTTCACCGATGACGTGACGCTGGACTTGTCCCGCCGTGATTTTACGGTAAACGCCATGGCGTACAGCCGAAAGTTAGGTCTTTGCGACCCCTTCAGCGGCATGGACGACCTTAGCAGAAAAATGATAGTCTGCGTAGGTTCTCCGACAGAGAGATTCAGCGAGGACGGACTCAGGATCCTCCGTGCACTTCGATTTGCATCTGTGCTTGAGTTTGCCATAGACGAAGCAACGGCAAACGCTATCCATGATATGAAAGAGCTTCTCTGCGGTATTTCTAAGGAGAGGATATACACCGAGCTCAGAAAGCTCCTCTGCGGAGGACATGCTTCCGAGATCATGGGCAAATATGCAGACGTACTTTCCGTTTGTGTTGAGGGAGTCTCTCCGTCAGCAATTGAAAAAGCGTCTGCTGTTATATCCTATCTTGAATCTGATCCTGTGTTGAGACTTTCGTATATCTGCAGACTTTCCGCTGACGCGGAAGGTATAGATCCCTCCCTGCACGCCGCCGCAGTATGTAAAAAGCTGAAGACATCTGCCGCTGACATTAAGCGTGCTTCCCTTTTTGCTTCTCTTATGGGTCAAAAGCTTCCCGAGGAGAAAAAAGATATTAAATATCTGATGGGTAAGCTGACTGCAGAGGATATAAGAAGCTATGCCGCAGTACGTACGGTATTCACGGGGAACAGCGAGGAATGTGCGGAATTTATACGTGCATATGAAGAAATTGCCTCTACAGATCCTTGTGTGAAGGTCTCCGGACTCGCCATAGGCGGCGCAGACGTTATGAAAAAAACGGGCGTTAAGGGACAGGCGGTGGGAAAAGCACTTGCGTGGCTTCTTGACGGAGTCATATGTGAAAGATTCTCAAACACAAAAGACGATCTTATGACAGCTCTTGAAAGCTTACCCGAAAATTTATTATAGGTAATAAGTACGGACGACCATTGGTCGCCCATACTTTTATAGATGAATAACATATTTTAACGGTGTCTTATTATGGTAAAAATTATGTTTATATGCCACGGCAACATATGCCGAAGTCCGATGGCTGAATTTATATTTAAAGATATAGTGAAGAAATCCGGATTAAGCGGTAAATTCCACGTAGAGTCTGCCGCTACAAGTTACGAGGAGATCGGTAACCCAATACATCCGGGAACTGCTAAGATATTAGACAGACTTGGCATACCGTACCGTGAGAAACGGGCGGTTCATTTAGAAAGATCCGATTATGAGAAATACGATTATTTAATATGCATGGACAGCGCGAACGTGCGTAACACCATGCGTATCGTAGGTGATGACTCTGAACGAAAAATATACAAGCTTCTTGAGTTTGCCGACTCAAGAAGAGACGTGGCTGACCCGTGGTATACGGGAGATTTTGAGCAAACGTATGACGACGTTATTGCAGGATGTAAGGGACTTTTAAAGCATATAGAAGAGACTGATCTTTAAACATCGAAAGGGGGTAAGTGTGGGTGAAAAAGAAAACTCAAAGAGAAACGAACCCGTACAAGTATTCGGACACTAACAAAAGATATTACACCTTCGATTATTATACCCGTCACACCTTCGGAGTCAAGTGCGCAAGAGTACCGCTTGATGCGGGATTCACCTGTCCCAACAAGGATGGCTCCGCTTCCCATGGCGGATGTATCTTCTGTCTTTCCGGAAGCTCCTCCTCATGCGGAAACACCCTCCGTGAGCAATACGATGCGGCTGTGGAGACTGCACGACGCAAATGGTCAAATGTCAGGTATATCCCCTATCTTCAGGCTAATACCAACACTTATGCGCCTGCAGAGGAACTTCGCAGAATATATGAGGAAGCCGCTTCCCTGCCCGATTCCGTAATGCTGGGTATCGCTACCCGCGCAGACTGCCTTCCTGACAGTGCGATAGCAGAGATCGTTCGGATTTCCGAAAAGCTTCCCGTAACAGTAGAGCTTGGACTGCAAAGCGCATCGGACAAAACGGCAGATTTTATAAACCGCGGGCATAGCTTTGAAGTTTTCCTTGAAGGCTATGGGAAACTCCGCGCGGCGGGCGGGAATATCAGTATCGGAGTTCATATTATCAACGGACTCCCCGGTGAAAGTGAAGACGATATGATAACCACAGCTCAAAAGGTAGCAGAGCTAAAGCCGGATCAGGTGAAGATACACCTTCTCAATGTATTAAAGGGGACTGCCCTTGGGGATATGTATCTTAGAGGCGAGTACATACCTATGGAAAGGGACAATTACGTGCGGATAGTATGTGATCAACTTGAACTGCTTCCTCCCGAAACGGTGATAGGCCGTATCACGGGAGACAGTATGGCAGACGTTTTACTCGCTCCCCTTTGGAGTCGGCGTAAGACGGAAGTTACAAACATGATCGACCGCGAGCTTTTCACCCGCGATTCATGGCAGGGGAAGAGGTATAAGTAAAAAAACAAAAATCCGTTCATTCATATGCGTAGGTGCATGAATGAACGGATTTTTTATAGTTACAAAGCTTACAATATAACGATGCGAAACATCGTATAACTGCGAAGCAATATAACCCGCCGTCAGGCGGATATAACTAAGGCGCATCTCAAAGCGAGATGCGCCTTAATATAACTTAACTTACGCGGGGATCTCGTCAAGAGCCTCACTGTTTACCTTAACAGCGTAGTCTTCAACTGCATCTTCTGTAGCCTTAGATGTAGCATCGTTCTTAAGCTCAGACTTGATCTGACCCTTATAGCCTTCGATACCGCCTGCATAGTACATAATGTGCCAGCCGTAATCCTTGGATTCAACTACAGCATGGTCGCCTTCCTTGCGAGCGTCGTCAAAGAGCCACTTGTCGAATTCTTCAACCATCTGACCTTCGGTAACGCCCTCATAAAGACCGCCCTTTTCTGCAGAACCGGGATCCTCGGAGTATTCCTTAGCCAGCTTTTCAAAGTCTTCAAGCTTTGCGCCGTCAGCAACCCACTTGTCGTAAACTTCCTTAGCCTTAGCGTCGTTCTTATATGTTTCCTTGGTGAAGAGGATGTGTCTTACGTCTCTGTAGGAGATGGACTCATCGCGGCTTCTCTCGCTTGTAACGAGCATAACCTTGTATGCCTTGGGAAGCTTGGAGTGGTCGTCGTCTTCCTTGTGATCGTGGTCTGCTGTAAGCTCAAACATCTTGATCTCGTCAACCTTTGCTCCGAATGCCCACATTGTGCCTTCGTCAGCAGAGTTATAGGTTGTCTTCTCGGAAACGAACTCTTCCTTATCAAGCTCCTTCTTAGCCTCTTCCTCTGTCATGTGGAGAGCTACCATGAAGTAATCCTTGAGGACTTTCTTGAATGTCTCAACATCCTTGCCCTCAGCGAGAAGTCTGTCAGCGTATGTCTTAGCCTCAGCCTGAGCTGCAGCCTTTACTTCATCGGAAGGCTCTTCCTTTTTATCGGAGGATGTCTCCTTGCTGTCGCCCTTTGCCTGTTCTTCGTCTGCAGCTATGATATCCTCATAGTTGAAGGTGTACTTGAGAGTACCTACTGTGTCATAGTTATTTTTGAAATCGTTGTACTGCTTTTCGATAGCCTCATCACTTACGTCAGTTTCATCAGCAATCTTGGTAAGGTACTTGTTTGCAAGGATCTCAAGCTTAATTGTATCCTTGATATCGGAATCATTAACAAATGTACCGTAGTTGAGCTTGATGAACTGCTTAAGGCTGTAGCCGCTCTTCTTTGCGGTTTCCTTAAGGTTGTCCATTGCAGCATCGATATCAGCATAGTCTGCGTCATCGAGCTTAAGGCCTGCTTCCTTTGCAGCCTCGCAAAGTGCCAGCTGCTGCTCTGCCGCATCTACAGCAAGAGACATGAAGTAATCAAACCATGTCTGATTTGAAGAAAAAGTACAGTTCTGTGCCTTCAGCGACTTGCTCTGGTCAAGACCCATCTGAGACAGGTTAAGACCGTACTGCTGATACATAGCAGCGGTGTTCTGATACTGTGAGTAGAAGTAATAGGACATCTGTGCTGTTGTAAGCTCATAGTTGTCGGAAGAAACCGCTACTGTCTTACGTGCGAAAACACCTGTATCGGTAATGTAATTGTATACGTTGATACCAACTACAGCCGCAATTATGAGAACAACAAGTACAGTTACTCCTATCTTTTTGAGCAAACCGGATTTTTTGTTAGTCATTTTTTTATCCGCCTTTCAAAATGAATTAAACTTTTTTGCGCAAAACGTACTCTCGTTTCGCGACAACATCACTATTATATCATAACTTGATCGATTTTGATATATCTTTTTGCGATTTTTTATAAAATTTACAAAAAATTTTACGTGTTTTTTTCGTTTTTTCATTACAAAGACTATCGTTATATCAAAAACAATTATATAAGTGTTTATAGACATAAAAAAAGAATGTCTTTTAAGTATGAAAATAAAGTTTTACCTTAAAGAATAAGATGATTTATTATGTTATATCTGAAGAATTAAAAGACTGCTCTACGAGATGATCAATATACATACAAACACCGCGAAAGTTTTTATTTATTTCCGTATTTGATATTCTAACCACTCTCAATCCATATCCTTTAAGAAAAGCTGTTCTTTCTTCATCATATTGCTTTCCTTCTTCTGTATAATGACCCGAACCGTCTAGTTCAATAACAAGCTTTGCTTTGGCACAGTAGAAGTCAGCAATATACCTACCAAGTACCTTTTGGCGAAAAAATCGAACAGGGTAAGTACGTAAAAAGTCATACCAAAGATCCTTTTCTTCTTTTGTCATGTTCTTTCTAAGCATCTTTGCGGTTGAAACGATATCTTTGTTATATTTTCTTTGCATTTACAACCCTTCCGCCACAATCACATTTGCCTTCGGCAAAGTATGTGACACCTCCCCTTACACAGGTGAGGCTTAATACAGCAGATTTTCGTACCCCAGATAAAGGCAAAACTTTATTATAGTCTAATATTCTTGTTGTCTTCATTGTATTACCATTATAATGAATATTCAAGGTATCTGTCTTCATCCGTGTCAACATATTCAAATATTATTTCATTTGCATCCTTACATCCCATACTTAAATAAAATGAAACCGTTTCAAACGAAGGTATAGCAGAAATAAAAAGTTTATCTGCATTCATTTTTCGTGCGTATGTGCAAATAATTTCAAATAGTTTTTTACCAACACCTTTTTTTTGAAATTTATCATCTACAAAAAGCATTGTTAAGTTCACATACTTAGAGGTATTACCCGCAATATAACCATCTAAGCAACCAAAGCCGACTAAAGTATCTTCTTCAAATGCCGCTACAAGAGAACCACCCCGTTCGATTTGTGATTTAAGATACTCTGTTATCCATATTCTTTTTTCATTATTCCATTCGCGCAAATCATATGATGGCGTCAGTTCCCACTTTCCGCGATTGTTAACCCACTTATTATTTATTACTTGATAATGATTAAAATCATTAAGCATTTCTGAGTAAATATCATCCACGTTCAGCTCTTTAATTATTATCATATAAATACCTCCGCAAACTTTAATCTATCCGTATACTTATAAAACGCATTTTTCCCAAGCCTCCCCTGTGTAAGGGGAGGTGCCGAGGAACGAGGCGGAGGGGTTGTAAAAAGCATCGAACTAATAAGTATAGGCACAGTAGCTTATTATACCACCGTGCCTTTAAATAAAGAAATTTCTATCATTCTTCGTTTTCTGCGCTTTACGCACCCTCGGTACTCTCCTCGGTATCCTCTTCGGTACGGACGATAACTCCGTTTTCAAAGTATCCCGAGTACACTCTGCCGCCGGGCCATGTGAAGGTGCCCTCGCCGTTCATAAGATTGTTTTCAAAGTCGCCAACGTATTTTTCACCGTTTGCCCAGGTATAGGTTCCCTGACCCTCACGCACGTCCTTTGCAAACTGACCTTCGTATACGTCACCGTTTGCCCAGGTGTACGTGCCGTTACCGTGCTTCATATTGTCGGCATAGTTTCCCTCATAGGTATCACCGTAAGAATAGGTAATCTTACCATTTCCCTCTCTTCTGCCACCAACGAACTGACCTTCGTAAACCGTACCGTCTGCATAGGTATATGTGCCCTGTCCGTCAAATTTGCCGTTTTTGAAGAATCCCTCGTAAATATCGCCCGAAGAAGCGGTGTACTTACCGAATCCTGAGATAACGTCGTTTTGAAAACCACCCTCGTAAACGTCGCCGTTTTTGCAGACCAGTCTTCCGTTACCGTGCTTCATCATCTTATCAAGAGAGCCTGTGTACATATCTCCCGAGGAATACTCAAGCACACCCGTTTCAGCATTTACGGACGCGCTGGTACCGTCGGAATATCTGAGCACACCTCTCTTGGGTGCACCGTCGGAATCTACCACACCGAAAAACTTGATTTCAAGTCCCTCGTCAGTGGTTGTGGAGATATAACGAACACCGAGGACGTACAAAAGAACAAGAGACGCCACAAGTAAGACCACCGCGGCAATAACTATTCTGAGCATTATAACACCGAAGCTGACACGGCTTTTTACTCTGTATGAACCATTACGCATAACTTTAACCTTTCATAAAGCGGGATCATTGATCGTTTCCGAAGCTTGAAACTCCGGCGAAAAACGATACTATCTGAGGCAGAAAATATATGATAAGCTCTGTAAAGAGGATAACGACTACTATACCGATCACTAACTTCGCCGTTGATCTTTCTCCGCCGTCTCTAAGCACGTAAGGCATTGAATAAGCGGGCTTTTTGTTTTCTTCGTCATCCCCTGTAAGCTCGGGTTGTTTAAAATACCATTTTTCACTTCCCGTAAGCTTTGTAAAGCGTTTTTTACCGTTTTTTGTATCATCGCTCTCCATCGAAACGCATTTGACAACACGTCTGAGAGAGCTCATTTCACTTGAAAGTAATATTCTAATTATAAGTCGGACATTCTTGATACTTTTTTCAAGCTCGTCCGTACCAACTGCAGTACCGATAGATTCAGCACCCGCAGACTTCAGGGCTGATACTAAAGCATTTGCCCATTTTCTTTTGAAATAATCGCAAAGGATGGCGCAGACCATGACAACCGCACCTATTCTGATAACGATAGGTAAATAATAAGTTAATTCACCAAACATAATACCACGCCTTCTTCTTTTAAATTTGGGCGTCAGACGAAGGCTTCAGCCTCCGCCTGACGCATTTTTTATGAAAGTGTAAATTTCATTCGGGTACGCTGTGTATCGGAGCCACTCAGCTCAACGGTAAAATCAAGCTCGATAGTACCAACACCGCCCACAACTGAGTTTTTCACCCTCCTGCCGTATACGGCAACGGGCAGGACATAGGGTCCCATCTTATATTCACCCGAATTATGTCTTCCCTCTTCGACGATAAACATACTGCTGAAGGCACCGCTTCTTATAACGGTAACAACGTGAGGCTCGTCAAGCGTGAAAGTCACCTGAGTGACGGACTTGGGATTCCCGAGGATCTCGCTGTCGTCATAAGTTATCGTTACTCTGCCGTTTTTCTCAGAAACCGCAGCAGGAGTCACGATCTCAAGCTTCTGTGTACCTTCCCCGTCATCTCCCACACCGCGGAACATATCTTCCTCATAGTCTCCCATATCGGTACCGGCAGGCCCGTCGGGGATCTCATATGCGGTAATAACGGATTCGATCTTTAATTTTCTTTCCTCACCGTCTGTGGGAAGCTTTTCAATCATGGATGACACGGCTTACTCTTCGTCAGCCTTCTTGTAGCCTGCGTAGCAGGGACCGATGTAAGGACACTCTTCCTTAACCTCGTAGCCGGGCTTTGTGGGAGCGCACCAGTGAACACCGTTCTTGAGGATCTGCTGAACGTAGGGGTTGTAGAAGGAGGGGCAAACCTCATGACCGGGCTGGAAGTAGAAGATTCTACCCATACCGCGTGTGTATGTAGCACCTGCGCGGAAGATGTGACCGGTAGGATACCATGCAGCAAAGATGAGATCATCGGGATCCGGAATGTAGAAGGGCTCTGCATAAAGCTCCTCAAGCTCGAGATCGAAATGATCCGGGATACCCTGAGCGATGGGGTGAGAAGGCTTTAAGTTCCACATGATCTCGGGATACTCGTCACCCCAAGAGAGGCGGCCGCTTGTACCAACGATAGCCTTGAAGGGCTTGGACTCATGTGCGGAGTGGCAAGCAACAAAGCCCATACCGCCTGTGTAAACTCTGCGTCTGATGTACTCAACTCTGTCGTCTCTTACTGCATCGTGATGGCAGTGACCCCACCACATAAGAACGTCTGTGTTGTCAAGCACTTCGTCCGGAATACCCTGATCGGGATCGTCGAGGCTGGCGATACGAACCTCAAGGTCGTCGCACTCGTCAAGGAAGGACTTGATCTTTGCGTGGATACCGTTGGGGTAAAGCTCCTGAGCCTTACTACCCTCGTGCTTTTCATGTCTGAATTCGTTCCAGACTGTTACTCTGATCTTCTTGTTTTCCATATTAGTAATCCTTTCATATATGGTTTTTATGAAATACCGCATGTCCACGGTGTCTTCACAACTATTCACTCTATTATACCACAATAAATTGTGTCAAGTCAATAGAGAATAGGCGGGGGAGTTGAAAATTGAAAATTGAAAATGGAGAATTATTTTTTGTGTCATCCACCAAACAATCGTACTTATGTTTATTGATAGTAAAATTCATAATCGGGTAAAGCCTTCCACTCTTGGGTATTTTCAAGTATATCTTTGATGGCTTTCACCGCCTCTAAAAAATTCTTTCCATTCGGTGTATTGGCAGAATCGTAGCTTGCAGCTTCTTTAACTTTGATCGTTTTATTCAGACCGTTTGTTTTGACAGTTAAGCTCAGGCTTAAATGAGGATCCGAGCCGTTGAAATCGTCAGGACCAAATTCATCAATAATTTCAAAATTCAATTCTTTAATTATACGGTAGATGCTCTTCAATTCTTCACCCGACAAAATATGTGTGGTAACATAGTCGTCGGGATTTGTTGCCTCAGTCGTTTTGATAAGTCTTCCTGTCTCACTGTCATATGAACTGATACCGAACGTTCCCCATACAATAGAAAAAGAAAAATCATCCGGCACTTTTTCAGTGGAAGAGCTACCATTAAAAGAAGCATCACTTTCCCTTTCTTCGTAAAGTATGGTATCATTACAACTCACAAAGCAGAAAATCATCAATACAACAGTAAGTATCAATGGTATTATCTTTTTCATAAAAACACCTCTTTTACATTCGAATTTATCACTGTGATGTTATTGCAAAGCGTACGTTTCCGTAAAGTTTGTTTGAAACGCATATGTAAAACACAGACTATTTACACTTATAACGCTTCCATAACGCTCTCCGCGTAGCGGACGGTCTCCATGGCGTCGGCGGCATATTTGTCAGCTCCAATTGACGATGCATATTCCTCGGTAAGCACCGCACCGCCAACGACAACTTTACACCATGGCGCACATGCGCGAAGCTCACGTATTGTTTCCTCCATGGCACCGACCGTGGTGGTCATCAGGGCGCTGAGACCCACAAGAGGCGCCTTAGTTTCAACTACCTTATCAACTATCACGGAAGTGGGTACGTCACGTCCTAAGTCATGCACTCTGTAGCCGTAATTTTCAAGCAGAAGCTTTACGATATTCTTTCCGATATCGTGTATGTCTCCCTTGACGGTGGCTAAAACGAAATCGCATTTCACAGAGTTTTCAACACCCTCTGTTGAAAACTTCGCCTTTATTTCCTCAAAAGCACACTTCGCTGCCTCCGCACTCATGAGAAGGGAGGGCAAATACACCTTTTTAGCCTCAAAACCCCTTCCAATCTCGTCAAGAGCGGGGATTATGTCCTCTTTTACTATGGTAAGTGGAGGAACAGTGTCAAGTTTCTTTCTTGTAAGCTCAGCCGCAGACTCGCGAATTCCCTTCAAAACCGCGCTGTAAACCGTCATTTCCGACGAGTTTTCAGTACCCTTTTCAGAGTTTTCAACAGGCACAGCGGGAGTTTTCCCTGTTTCTGTGGAAACCGTCTTATCAGCCATGAATGAGATATACCCCTCGCACATGGGATCAAATCCGTGGAGAGTAAGGTAAGAGTAATACGCTCTCATCATGTCCTCTGAATAAGGATTCATGATCGCCGCAGAAAGTCCTCTTTCCATCGCGGAGGTGAAGAAATAGCTGTTCACGGTATCGCGGCAAGGCAGACCGAAAGATACGTTTGATACGCCAAGTACCGTGTGGCATCCAAGCTCACGCTTTATTCTGTTCAGAGCGTCAAGAGTAACCATAGCCGCACTCGTATCCGCGCTGACGGTCATGGCAAGTGTATCAAATACGATATTCTTTTTTGGTATTCCGTATTCCGAAGCTGTACGGAGTATTTTTTCAGCGATCTTTACCCTTTCGTCAGCAGTTTGAGGAATTCCGCTTTCATCAAGGGTAAGAGCAACTATAACACCGCCGTACTTTTTAGCAATGGGGAAAATTTTCTTCATTGATTCCTCTTTGCCGTTTACGGAATTTATCATGGGACAACCCACGTAACGTCGGAGGGCTTTTTCCATTGCCTCCTCGTTTGACGTATCAAGCTGAAGGGGCAGGTCACACACAGCCTGTATCTCACAGACAGCCTCGGTGAGAAGTTTTTCTTCATCTATATCGGGAAGACCAGCGTTTACGTCTAAGATATGTACACCTTTATCCTTCTGAGACAGAGCCTCGGAGAGGATGTATTCCATATTATGCTCGCGCAGTGCCTCTTTAAGCTTCTTTTTACCCGTGGGATTTATCCTCTCGCCAATAAGCAGAGGCTTTTCCTCAAGCTTCACCGCATGGGTATAGGATGACACCCACGTGATGTTTTTATCCGTTACGGGCACGGGGGATATTCCAGCACAAGCATCGGTGAGAGCCTTAATATATTCGGGAGTAGTACCGCAGCACCCACCTGCAATACGTACACCAAGTTTTACAAGTCTGCTAACTTCACGTGCAAAATCTGCAGGAGTGGTGCTGTAGTGCGTTTCGCCGCAGGAAACGCATGGCAGACCCGCGTTAGGCTTCAAAATAACGGGGACAGATGCTACCTCAAGAAGCTTTTCCACTATGGGAGAAAGCTGCTCGGGACCGAATGAGCAGTTTACGCCGATGGCATCGGCTCCCATACCCTCAAGGGTAGCGCACACCGCCTCGGGGGAAGCACCCGTCATAAGGCATCCGTTTTCGCTATATGCGTTTGAAACGAATACGGGCAAAGTTGAATTTTCCTTCGCCGCAAGGAGCGCTGCCTTTGTCTCCGCAAGATCGTTCATGGTTTCGATGAAGATAAGGTCAACTCCGTATTTTACGCCAAGCTTTACGGTAGATGCGAATATTTCTACGGCTTCTTCAAAATCTAAGTCTCCGTACGGTTTTAATAGATGCCCCGTGGGACCTATGTCGAGAGCGACGAATTTTTCAGCTTTATTTGACGTCTTTTCAGCCGCACGTCTCGCGTTTGCTACAGCCGCGCGGACGATTTCGTCAAGCACATCAATCGAAAACTTCAGACTGTTTGCACCGAATGTGTTTGCTGAAACAACGTTACTTCCGCTGTTAAAATATTCGAGATGAATACTTTCTATCACGTCGGGGTGAGTGATATTCCACACCTCGGGAAGCTCCCCCGCCGCAAGTCCGCGCTTTTGAAGGAGAGTTCCCATTCCTCCGTCGAGAAAAAGTAAATTATCTTTTAAATAATCAAGTATTCCCATATCCAAAACCTTTAGTTTTCAGCTATAAGCTCGCTTGCCGCGCACATTACGCCAAGCTTACCTGCTTCGTATGTCATACCACCCTGAAGGAATGCAGTAAAAGGCTCTCTCATAGGTCCGTCTGCGGACAGCTCGATAGATGAGCCGCCGACAAATGCTCCCGCAGCCATGATGACCTCGTCCGCATAGCCGGGCATCGCCCAGGGCATGGGTGTTACGTGTGCGTCAACGGGGGACGCCGACTGAATACCGCGGCAGAAGTTTATAAGACCCTCGCCCGTAGCACATTCAATGGTCTGGATGATATCGCTTCTTCTCTCGAAGGGGCCGGGGCTTACCTTGTAACCAAGGTCGTCAAAAATATACGCCGCAAGGTGGGACGTTTTCATTGCCTGAGCCACAACGTGGGGGGCGAGGAAAAGTCCGCGAAGGATATTTCTGTTCTGTCCGAGGGACGCGCCTGCCTCAAGACCCACTCCGGGACAGCAGAGACGGTATCCCGCAAGCTCAACTGCACGCTCGCTTCCCGCGATATATCCGCCGCAGTCTGCCATACCACCGCCGGGATTCTTAATAAGAGAACCGATTATCATATCGGCACCCGCCTTTCCGTCACCCGTGTAGCAAGGCTCATACAGCTCGGTGAACTCACCGTAGCAGTTGTCTACTACAACGAAGGGAGCCTCGCGTCCAGCCTCTGCAGATGCTGCCTTGACAGCCTCTGCCACTTCTCGGATCTGTGCGGTTGTAAGTGTGGGACGGCAAAGATATCCCTTTGAACGCTGGATATAAACGATCTTTATTTTGAGATCGTTTTTAACTTCACTCACGAGAGCGGGAATGTCCACTCCCGTCGCAGTCATTTCTACGTGACGGTAATTTACTCCGAAATCCGCAAGAGAGCCTGTGCCGTCGCACTTTTTCTCACCCTTCTCGTCGATGCCAACCACCTCAAGCATGGTGTCGTAAGGAAGACCCGTTGCGGAAAGCATAGTGTCTCCCGGACGGAGAAGCGCGAAAAGTCCCACGGTAAGCGCGTGTGTACCGGACACGAAATCGTGTCTCATAAAACCTGATTCCGCTCTGAACACCTGAGCGCAGATGCGGTCGATGGCATCGCGTCCTACGTCACCGTAGCCGTAGCCGGTGCTGGGTGCAAAATACGCCTCGGATACTCTGTTTTCACGGAAAACGTTCAGCACGTGCTCCGTGTTGTCAAGTGCAATACTGTCTATATCAGCGAATATGGGCGCAAGCTCTGCTTCAGCTCTTGCCGCGATCTCTCTTATTTTCTTTGAAATGTTCATGTCTTTTTCCTTACTTTAATTTTTTTAGCTTTATGTCATCGGTATAGTTTAACCCATACTTTTCAACCATCTCCATGGCACGTTTGAAATCATCACCGTAGAGAAGATCACGGGGAGAGTGTGCGTCACATCCCACCACAACCTTACAGCCTACCTCACCCACAAGACGCCAAAAATGCTCCTTTGGATAACGTCTTCCCTGTCTCAGCCCCAGAAGATTAATTTCAAGGGGTGTGTCCGTTTCAAGGGAAGCTTCACATATACCTCTCATTGCTTCAAGGTACTCTTCATCTGAGCCTAAAAACTCGTTGGTATCGGGATGTGCAAAATATGTAAAAAGTCCCGTGCGCATTGCTTCCGAAGTCTGTTTAACGTAGTCGGCAAGGTGTATAGGTCCCTCCTCCGCCGCGATATGGTCGTCATCGTATTCGTTACCGTAAAAATGCTGACCGAGGATAAGATAATCGCAGGGCGTGGCTGTCAGAAATTTCAGCGTATCGCTGAAATGCGCGGGATAATACTCGCATTCGTAGCCTAGTTTTACGTCTATCTGCCCCGCGAACTTTTCTCGCGCGGAAATCACGTCAGAAACGTATTTTTTCTTATCTTCACAGCTCATTCTCAGTCCCGACACGTACCCGTTATTAAAAACGTAGGGCGCGTGGCAGGAAAATCCGACGGTATCAAATCCCGCTTCAATAGCGCATCTTACGTATTCCTCCACCTCACCCTCTGCATGGCCGCAGTATTTTGTGTGGGTGTGAAAATTCCGTCCGAGAAGCTTTTCCATATCAGAATATACTCCTGAGAGGTACTTCCTCAATATAATTAAGACCGTATTTTGATACCATTTCCATGGCACGGTCGAAATCCTCCGTGCATAGAAGCTCTGCGGGAGAGTGAGCATCACTTCCGAATACTACCTTACAGCCGTAGCGACCCACCATCTTCCAAAACTCGTCCTTAGGGTAGGGGCGTCTGCCTCTGATTCCGAGAAGATTTATCTCAAGAGGTGTGTCTGTCTCAAGAGACACTTCACATACGCTCTTCATAGCATCACAGTATTCGTCGATATCCCCTCCATAGTTGTTAAGATCAGGGTGGGCTACGTATGTATAAAGTCCCGTTTTCATACCTTCGCAAAGGATACGGGCGTATCCCTTCACACTGCGTACGTCGTCAACACAGTCGCCTGCGTAATTACCGTCGTACTCGTTGTTGTAAAAATGCTGACCCTGAATTATGTAGTCGCAGGGGTAACGCCTCAATTCAGCTAAAAGCTCGTTCCACAGCGCGGGGTAATACTCCACCTCGTATCCGAGAAGGACCTCTATCTTATCCTTGTATTCTTCCTTAAGAGCGAGGATCTCTGCAGCGTATACGTCGTGCTGAGCGGGAGTCATTCTGTACCATGAACTGTAATTTTTCAATTCAAAGGGATAGGGAGCGTGGCATGAAAAGCCTATCGTTTCAAATCCTCTTTCAAGTGCCGCTTCCACATAATCTCTTATAGTTCCGCTTGCGTGATTACAAAGAGCCGTGTGGGTGTGATAATTTTTTCTGAATTTATTCATATTACAACTGTACCTTTCTGAGAGACGCATATTCTCTCACGCAAAGCCCGTGGCGTTTTATGAACCGTTCTGCCATTTCCAGATCGTTTTGATTAGCCACCTTATCGGGGGAGTGAGCATCACAACCGACGATAACGGGGCATCCCATCTTTCCTACCAGATCGAAAAAGCAGTTTTTTGGATAGGGTCTGCCGTCACAAAGTCCAAGAAGATTAAGTTCGAGGGGCGTGTCCGTTTCTATTGCTTTTTCGATAACTCTCTTCATTTCGGAAAGATATTCTTCCTCATCCCCTTCGTATGAAAGAAGATCCGGGTGGGCAACGTATGTGAAAAGTCCCGTTTCCATAGCGCGGATAAGGGTATCTGCATATTTTTTCACTCTTTCGATGCTTACCGCTGGAGTGTGGTTTGAAACACCGTCATACTCGTTATCACTTTCATGCTGACCGAGTATGATATAATCCACGGGATATTTTCTTATGTTTTCAAGCATATCATCGAAATGACGGGGATAATACTCAGCCTCATATCCGAGAAAAATTTTTATTCTGTCACCGTACTTTTCACGGCAAGCAAGCACGTCATTTATATATTTTTCGTGATCCTCAGGCTGTATTCTGAAGCCCGATACGTATCCGTTATTAAAAGAATACGGCACGTGGCATGCAAATCCAATGGTGTCAAGTCCGCGTTCAATTGCGCGAAGAACGTATTCCTCCGCTTCACCTGAAGCGTGACCGCAGTATTTCGAGTGAGTGTGATAATTAGCCTTCACTTTATACCTCCTAAAAACAAAGTTCCGCCATCGTTAAGATGGCGGAACTTTAATATCACTCCATCTCAGCGAGGAGCTTTTCAGCAGCTGCGATCTTTGTGCAGGTGCAGAGAATATTTGTTGCGAGCTTAAGCTCGGAAAGTTCAGGATAGGAGGGTGCGATTCTGAGGTTGGAGTCCTCGGGGTCACGTCCGTAGGGATATGTAGCACCTGCGGGAGTGAGGGTTACACCTACGCTTCTGCAAAGCTGATATACTCTCTTTGCACAGCCGGGCATTGTGTAGTAGCTGATGAAGTAACCGCCGCGGGGCTGGTTCCACTTTGCTACGTCAAGTCCGCCGAGCTGCTTTTCGAATGTCTTTTCAACAGTCTCGAACTTGGGACGGAGAATATCAGCATGAAGCTTCATGTGGTTGCGAATACCGTCTGCATCCTTGAAGTACTTAACGTGGCGCATCTGGTTGATCTTATCGTAACCGATGGTCTGAGAAGAAAGGATGGGCTTGATGTGCTCAATGTTCTTCTCGCTTGCAGCCATGATAGCAATACCGGAGCCGGGGAATGTGATCTTGGATGTGGAAGCAAAGTAGAAGATGTTGTCTTCAGTACCGTATTCCTTTGCAAGATCAAAGATGTTTGCAAGATGTGTATCCTCGTCGTAAAGCTCGTGTACAGCGTATGCGTTATCCCAGAAGATACGGAAGTCTGTTGCCGCAGGCTTGAGAGCAGCAAGCTGTTCAACTACGGAGTCAGAGAAGGTGATACCCTCGGGATTAGAATACTTCGGAACGCACCAGATACCCTTAACAGAAGGATCGGAGCATGCGATATCATAAACCGCGTCCATATCGGGACCGAACTTTGTCATCTTGATCGGGATCATTTCGATTCCGAGTGTACGGCAGATGGTAAAATGTCTGTCGTATCCGGGAGCGGGGCAAAGGAACTTTGTTCTGCCCTGACGAACCCAAGGCTCACGTCCGCCTGCAACACCGAAGAGCATGCAGCGAACGATAGTGTCGTACATTACGTTAAGTGAGGAGTTTCCGAGTACCATGATCATTTCCTCGGGAATATCTAAAAGCTCACTGAAGAGACGTTTGGTCTCAGGCAGACCGTCGAGAATACCGTAGTTACGGCAATCGAGACCTGTCTCGGAGAAGCAGTCACCTCTCTCGGAGATAACGCCAAGCATATCGGAAGAAAGGTCAAGCTGTGCCTGATTGGGCTTTCCTCTTGTAAGGTCAAGTGTGAGGTTTTCAGCCTCCCATCTTGCAAGTATATTTCTCTGTGTTTCAAGCTCTTTTGCAAGCTCTTCTCTTGTCATCTGAAGATAAGATTTTACCATGATATATGTCCTTTCTCTATTATATGAATTTATTTAAGGAGTCCCGCAAGAATGCGTTCCTCTGCTTCCTCGGCAGTAAGGCCGAGTGTCATAAGCTTCAGTATCTGATCTCCCGCGATCTTTCCTATAGCCGCCTCGTGGATAAGCTTTGCCTCCACGTCGTTAGCGCATATCTCGGGAATACTTCTTACCCTCGCTCTGTCCATTATGATGGAGTCACACTGAACGTGTCCAAAGCATTCAGCGTTTCCGTTAATAGCGGGATAGAATATCTGTACGGAATCGTCTCTTGCAACGCTTCTTGAATTGATACGCGCAGATGAACCATTTCCGTTAAGATTTACCGTAGTACGAGAGTCAACTGTCTCAACGTCGGATGTCATGATCCTCTCGGTTATAACGACGGAAGCATCTTCTCCCGCGTCAATTACCGTCTCACGTACGGAATCGGAGACGCCGCCAATTTGAACTGTCTCCATTTCGAGAGTCGCACCTTTTTCAAGAGTTACCGTCATCTTAGGCTGCATACTCTTTTTGCCCGTACCCTCTGCATAATGCTTTTCAACGTACTTAACCTTTGAGTTTTCACCTACGTGAAGAGTGTGAACTCCATCGTGTGCGGATGCATCCTCTCCTGAGTTGTGGATGCCGCATCCCGCAACGATAAGTACGTCGCAGTCCTTACCCACAAGGAAGTCATTGTGTACGGTCTCGTTTATTCCGCTGTCAGTGATAACAACGGGAATGTGTACGCTTTTTCTTACGGTGCCGTCGGCTACCGTTACCACGATTCCGGGTACGCCTTCTTTGTTTTCAATCTTTATTTCATCGGTACTGCGTCTTCCCGTACCCTTGCCGTTTTCTCTTATATTATATGCCCCGTCGGGTACAGAGTGAAGATCGGCAACCTTTTCGAGAAGATTTTTTCTTATAAAATCGTTATTTGCCATATTATGATCACTCCATATCGTAACGGCAAGCCTTTGCCGCAAATGAATCTATCTTGGGAAGTATCTCAGAGGGAGCTCCTCTTCCGGAAAGCTTACCGTCTGCGATGAGCAGTACCTCATCGGCGCGGCTGATTATTCTTTCCTGGTGGGAGATTATGATGAGAGTATTCCCCTCTCTTTTTTCGTGAAGCTTTTTAAATGTCTCAGTCAGTCTGTGGAAGCTCCAAAGATCAATTCCCGCCTCGGGCTCGTCGAAGATCATGACGGGAGACTCGGTAGCAAGCACCGAAGCTATCTCGATCCTCTTAAGCTCACCGCCGGAGAGAGACGTATCCACCTCTCGGTTAAGATAATCCGCAGCACAAAGGCCCACGCTTGTGAGATATTCGCAAAGCTCTGCATGGCGAAGCTTTCGCTTTGCCGCAATGGTAAGAAGGTCACGAACAGTCATTCCCTTGAATCTTGGGGGATGCTGAAAGCCGAATCCTATACCCATCTTTGCTCTGTCTGATATCTCTGCTTCCGTAATATCTTCGCTGTCTAAAAACACACGTCCCGATTCGGGCTTGTAAAGACCCATGATGATCTTTGCAAGGGAGGTCTTACCTCCTCCGTTGGGACCTGTTATAACAACGTATTTACCCGTTTCTATATCCAGGGACAAGTCGTCAAGAATGACGTTTCTCTTCCCCGTTTCTTCATTTATTGCCGAATAAGTAACGTTTTCCAGCCGTATCATAGTTACTCCATATTAAAAATATTTCTATAATCAATCTATTATATAATAAGTCTTTTAAAATTTCAAGGGACTAAAAGGCTAAAGTACAGCTTTTTTTTGAAAAAAAGGTAATTATTTTCCCTAAATATCAAAAAAAGCTTAAAAAGCATGTATATTTCCCCCATTTTTCTTCAGGTAAAAGTGCATATAAAAAATTCCCCTTTACCTATTGATAAATTCCCCTCATCAGGTCAAAAATACTCTTTTTTTATTCAAAACAAAGGGGATAATTTGTCTAAAATTCCCCCCTTTAAAAGGTCTCAAAAGAGGTAATTTCCTTGACTTTTTTTTTCGTTTGTGATATAATATTTTTGTATGTAATTATATTATATTGTAAAGTATCAGCTCACGGGCGTGAGCGGTAAGGAGATATAAAATGAATTCTATAGGAGATCTTTCAGCCATCTGGCTTATCATTCTGAATAATATCAGAGATGAGAAATCAATGCCTAAAACAGCAATAGACTTGTGGTTCGGTTCGCTTCAGCTGGTTTCGCTTTCGACCGACAAGGTCATTTTCGCAACCGAAAAAAATCTTAATAAAAGTATAATCGACGAAAAATACATAGACTACCTGGAATATCACGTAGAAAACGTAATCGGTTTTTCACCCAAGGTAGAGATAATCGTTGACCCATCTCTTGCAAAGCCTCTCGAAAATGACGGAGTACGCTCCCCCATCGATATAATCAGAGGTATTAAAAACGGCAGTTCCGCAGACGCAATTGAGGAGGAAGAAGATAATTCACCCGATGAATCGGTATTCAATCCCTTCTCAGGAGATGAGATAACTGTGGATCCCATTATTGAGGATGAGGAGGATATACTGGCAGGATACCTTTCAAACCCCGATAACGAGGGCCGTGACAGCGCTGAAAAGATTCTTCAGTTCAATCCCGACTACACATTTGAGAATTTTATCGTCGGCTCATCCAACGAGCTTGCCCATGCCGGTGCAAGAGTCGTTGCAGAGGCTCCCGGTAAAAAATATAACCCGCTGTTCTTCTACGGTAACAGCGGTATCGGCAAGACCCACCTTATGTACGCCATCGCTAACGAGGCTCTTTCAAAAAATCCCTCTCTCCGCGTTATCTGCGTAAAGGGTGAGGAGTTTATGAATCAGCTTATCGAATCCATCCGTATAAAGAAAAATTCAGAGTTCAGAGATAAATACAGAAAAGCGGACATGCTTCTTATCGACGATATCCAGTTTATCGCAGGTAAGGAATCCACTCAGCTTGAATTTTTCCATACGTTTGATGCTCTTTATGAGGATCACAAGCAGATCATCATCACGTCTGACAAGCCTCCTCACGAAATGGTAACGCTTGAGGAACGCATCCGCAGCCGATTTGAAAGCGGACTTGTTGTAGATATTCAGCCCCCGGATTTCGAGCTGAGACTTGCCATCCTTCAAAATAAGGCAACAAAAAACAATCTCGTTATCCCTACTGACGTTCTTACCTATCTTGCTGAAAACCTCCAGTCAAACGTAAGACAAATGGAAGGTGTTATGAAGCAACTTGGCGCAAAACACTTTTTGACGGGTGCTCCTATCACCATCGAAATGGCGCGCTCCACGATCAGTATATTCGTCAAGGAAAACGAATCCAATAAGGATATAGTACAGAGCATAGTAGAGTGTGTTGCAAAAAGATTCAAGACCACTCCCGAGGAGATATACGGAAGAAAGAGAACGAAGGAAATAAAGACTGCCCGTAACGTTGCTATGCGTATAATCCGTGATATGACTCCTCTTTCTCTTCCGAAAATCGGCGCTCTCATGGGCAATCGAGACTACAGCACCGTACACTCAAACCTTCAGGCTATCGATAAGCAGGTCACCTGCGACTCTACTCTTGAGGCAGAGATTGCTGATATCATCAGAGAGATCAAAAGAATCAACTGAGCGAGTGAAAAAAAGCCCTTTTTGTTGAAAACAAAAGGCTTACTGTTGATAAAATATACTTTTCAACATACTTTTCCACACCCTGTTGAAAAGTATGTTGAAAAGTCCGCTGTTTTCAAATTTTGAAATATTGAAAACTAAGTAAAACTTCAGTGGATTTTGTAAAAATACCCGTTTTAAGGCGTTAATTTGATATTTTGAAAACTTATTTTAGAAAGTAATCAAAAACATCTCAAAACATGGCAAAACTCATTATCGGATGAAAAAAGCCTAAAACTTTTCCTCCAAACCGTAACCGTTGAAAATCAAAAAAACATATATTTCTGCATTTTTATGTTTTTTTGATTCAAAATTTAGAGCAAATATAAGTTTTTCCATGTTTTCAAAATATTATACATTCTAAAAAAACATTGTTTTCAATTGTTTTAGTGTACTGTAAAAAGAGTACACAGCCTTATTTTAAAGGGGTAATTTGCCTCTTACCTCATTTTTCAACAATTTCCCCTTTTCCTACGTCTACTGCTTCTATATTTATTATATATTTTATTTATCTATCTATTTATATACGAAAGGTGTAACACAGCTTATGAAAGTTACGTTTGATAAAGCCGATCTTATCGCGGCAGTTGCCCCCGCCGCAGGTATCTCACAGATAAAGAATACACTTACTTCTATCGAAGGTCTTCTTTTCGAATGTCCTCCCGACCCTAAGATGGGTGACTTTGACGGTCCTGCAGATAACGTGTGCCGTATCTCAGCTTTCGACCTTGAGAAGGGTCTTCGTACCTCTGTGGAGTGTAATATATATGAAGAAGGCAAATACGTTATCTCCGGTTCAAAGATCCTTCAGATCATTAGAGCTCTTCCGGACGGTGAGATAACTCTTACTATAGATAAGTCACTCCGTGCAGTCATCACAGGAGGAAACAGCAGTTTTGAAATTTCTGTCGCTCCCGGTGAGGATTTCCCCTCAATGCCTATGTTCAAGGGTGACAGAAGATATCAGATACCTCAGCATATGCTCAGAAAGATGATAAACGAAACGATCTTTTCAGCAGCTGTAAACGACCAGAGAGCATACCTTAACGGTGAGCTTCTCAAAATTTCCGGCGGTAAGATGACTATGGTAGCCTGCGACAGCAGCCGTCTTTCCTGCATTTCTGCAGAGGCATCTGCTGACGTTCCGGATTGCGAAATCATCATTCCCGGTAAGTTCCTCTCCGAGCTTTCACGTATGCTCAAGGATACCGAAGACGAGGTTACCATGATCATCGGTAACAAGCATATAATCTTCAAAATGAACGAGGTATACTTCTTCTGCCGTATGATCGAAAGCAAATATCTCGACTATACCAGAGTTATTCCCAGAAGCTTTGAGACTGTGGCTTACGTTGATCCCGATGAGATGAGAGGTGCTATTGAGAGAGCATCTATTATCAGTGAAGACAAGCTTGGCGGTAACAGCAAGGCTCAGGTAAAGTTTGTTGTAGCAGGTAACAAGATCGATATCTCCGCAGTATCCACAAGCGGAAGCATTTTTGAAACTGTCGGCGCGGCTATCACAGGTGAAGACGCTACCATCGGCTTTAACTGCCGTTATCTCTACGACGCACTTAAGGCTATTCCCGACGGTGTTAACAGAATTAGAATAGGCTTCAACGGAAGCTTCAATGGAGTTTGCATTGAACCCTCCTACGGTACAGATTTCATATCCACAGAGATAAACACCGATGAGAACGTACCCGAGGGAGAAGAAAAGCAGAATTTCCTCCATCTCGTAATGCCCAGAAGAAGATAATGCTTATACACATTGGAAACGGATATCTGGTGCGTGACCGCGACGTTATCGGTATATTCGATATTGACGGAGAGGTCACACCGGATATAACAACGGATTTTTTGAAGAAACGCGAAGAAGCGGGAGAATGTGAGTCTGCTGTGATTGACCTTCCCCGAAGTTTTGTCCTTGAGGTTGCTGACGGACGTGAAAAGGTTATACTTTCACACATATCGTCGTCCTCCCTTGCAGGAAGAAATAAAGGATATTAAGACTTCATTGTAAATATCCCCAACAAGAAAGGAACGGTTTAACTGATGTCAGAAAAAGAAAATATGACAAATGATATGATCGAAGAAGAAAAAGGTGCTACCTACGACCAGAGCCAGATCCAGGTACTTGAGGGTCTTGAGGCAGTAAGAAAGCGTCCCGGTATGTACATTGGTACAACGTCGGTGCGCGGTCTTCATCATCTCATTTATGAGATAGTGGATAACTCCATTGACGAGGCTATGGCTGGAAGATGTAACGAGATCACCGTTATACTTTATCCCGACGGATCTGTTTCCGTTGAGGACAACGGTCACGGTGTTCCCTCTGAGATGCATCATAAAATGAATAAATCCGCAATGGAGGTCGTTTTCTCAGTCCTTCATGCCGGCGGTAAGTTCGGAGGATCCGGATATAAGATCTCCGGCGGTCTTCACGGAGTTGGTGCGTCTGTAGTAAACGCTCTTTCCGAGTGGTTTGAGGTGGATAACGCATACAACGGCAAGCGTTATACCATGCGCTTTGAGAGAGGTAAGACTACACGTCCCTTTGAATGTATAGGTGACGCTGAGGGCAGACACGGTCTTTTCGTCCGCTTCAAGCCCGACCCCGAAATTTTCACCGATACCACCGAGTTTGACATCTCCATGCTTCTCACAAGACTGCGTGAGCAGGCGTTCCTTAATGCAGGAATCCGTATCATTATCAAGGACCACAGAGAAAAGGTTGAGTCACACAATACAGAAGGACTTGATCCCGATATCGCACGTATGCTTGCAGCGGCAGGAGAAGAGGTAGAGGAGGACGTGGATCCCGAAACCAGCCTTGACATCCGTACCGCTGAGGAAAAGAGCGTGTCCGAGATGAAGGGCGAGGAAGGCAGCGAATACGTTGAGGACGGCTACAAGGTATACGACCTTATGTACGAGGGCGGTATCAAGAGCTTTGTCTCTCACCTCAACGCTGCAAAGCACGCGGGACTTATCCACCAGAGCGTTATCTACATGAAGGCTACAAAGGGAGATATCACAGCCGAGGTAGCAATGCAGTATAACGACAGCTATAACGAGACTATCGTTACCTTTGCGAACAATATGTCCACCATCGACGGCGGTACACA